>CAMDLO010000011.1 GCA_945901765.1 Cyanobium sp. NIES-981
CGGACCATGTCGCCGTCGTACAGCAGCGGGTTCACCGTGGCGCTGCCATCCATCAACACGCTCAGATAGTCGAAGCGGAACTCCACGGGGGCCCCGCCCGGCATCGCATTGGGCCGCACCAGCACGATGTTCGAGAGATCGGCCAGTGCCGTGATGCCTCCGGCCCGCTGCATGGCATCCACCAGCGTGGGCCAGCCGGCATTGATCATCGCTGTGCCGCCCCCCGCCGGACCGCTGGCCTGGAGGTTGGAGGTGGAGCTCCCCTGGGTGAGGCTGTAGAAACCGGGCTTCTGCACTTCACCGACCAGGGTGACCCGCACCGGCCGGGGCGCGATCAGATCCAGGTAAACGAGCGGACGGCGCAGGTAACGGTCATAGCCCTGGGTGATGCGCCGGCGTGCTTCATCGAGGGTGAGCCCCCACACCGGCACGGAGCCCAGGCGCGGCAGGTTGACTGTGCCATCGCTGAGCACCTCCACCTCGGCTTCGTAGCCCTCCACCTTGAACACCGACATCCGCAGCCGATCTCCGGGGCCCAGTCGGTACCGGAACCCCGTGCCTGGATCCACAGTGGGGCTCAGGACCACCGATGCGGGGGGCGCTGAACGGTTCGGTGCAAGGCGAGCTGGTGCTGTCGGCAGGCGAGGGTTGACGGGTCGGCTGCCAGCTGCATCAGGCAGTGGAAACGTCTGCCGCTGCTGCTGGGCCTGCAGAGGCAACACCGGCCCGGCGGTCAGCAGCGCGATCCCCCAGGCCATGGCAGGACGCAGGCTCCAGAAGCGCGGCTTGACCGGAATGGTGGGGGATGCTGGCAACGTGCTGCGTGCGAGGGACCGGATGGAGCGATGCGGCGGGTAGGGGCGTTCGGGCGCCTCGGTGCGCCGGAACGACTGGCGCTAATCTTCCCTCACCTTGAACCGAATCGTGAAGGCGACGGAAGGGCTCAATCCTGACGGGTCCAGTCTGCCGGCACAGGCCACGCCTGATCGCTCACAGTCAGACGCCTTCCTGGCTGAAGTGGGTGTGGTGCACGTCCCCAGCAGGCAGCGCCACGAGGAGCTCCCCCCCTTCCTGCTGTACCGGTCCCAGGGGCTCGGCCTCTATCTCCTTCCTGGCGAACGCTTTCGTCCCTATGCCGATGCCGTGGGCATCCTGCGGGAACTCACGTACCGCCAGCAGCTGTCCGGCTCCGGTCAGAGCCGCGATCTCGACAGCAGGGATCCCCACTACGACCACTTCCTGCTGGTGGACGAGGCCAGTGGCGAGCTGGCTGGCTCGGCCCGGCTGCAGTTCGTGCCGGGAGCGATCGACGGCTCTGTCCCTGCGGATCTGCCCGAGGGCCAGCACTCGTACCTGGAGCACGTCTACCCCGGCATCAAGGCCGACCTGGCCCGCCGTGGCAATCACCTGGAGATCGGTCGGGTGGCCTTGGCCCCCCGTTTTCAGCGTCAACCCCACACCTTGATGTGTCTGTTCCGGGGGGGACTGCAGGTGGCGGTGAGCTCGGGTTACAGCTCAATCCATGGCCTGGTGTCCTACAACCACTTCGCCCATGCCGATGGGGTGAACCAGCATTTCCTGAGCAGCCTGCTCCGCCCCCCCTTCCTCGATGTTGCATCCGACTGCCCCCAGCCCCGCCACCCGCTTGATCAGATCCAGGCCAGCCATCAGCCGGGCGAGGTGGAAAGCATTCAGATGCTTGAGCAGCAGATCCGCGAGCAGCTGGAGCCGACCTTCCGACTGCCGGTGCTCCTGCGCCAGTACATCAATCTGATGGAGGCGCGGGTCCGCAATCTCTCTCTGGCCCGGGACTTCAACCAGATCACCGAGATCCTGATGGCCGCGGATCTGCGGCGGATCCCCTCCACCCGACTGGCTCACTTCATCGACTTCGCCCACGAGCCCGTGTACCGCAGCTTCAGCTGGTTCCGGGGGGAGGCTGACATCCGCCGCTGAACTGGTAAGTTCCTTGCACCGAAACGAGGGTACGAGGGGTTGATGCCGTCCAGCTCCGAGCACAACAGGTCCGGAGCCTCCCCGATGCGATCCTCCTCCTCGACCGCTCACCAGCCCGCCATCGGCTCTGGAGACCCAGAAGCTCGTCTGCACCAGCTGGAGTTGATCCTCCAGCGCATCTCCGGAGCTGATCCAGCCCAGATCCGGCCCGAGGCCCGGCTGATCGACGATATCGGCATTGATTCGCTTGGCTTCTACGAGATCCTGATTGAGGCTGATGAGTGCCTTGGCATCAAGATTCCCGAGGAAGAGCTACTGAAATTCCGTACCGTGGGCGATATTCAGGCCTACCTGCGCCATCTTGAGAACCCCGATGCCCAGACCAGCTGAGCGTCTGGCCGTCACGGGCTGGGGCGCCATCACGCCGCTGGGCAGCGATCCGGCCAGCACCTGGGAGGCCATGGTGGCTGGCCATTCCGGCATCGATCTGGTGGGCGATTCATGGGCCACCGATCTGCCCGTGCGGATTGCCGGTCGCGTTGCCCCTGGCTTCGACGAGCAGCTGGAGCCCTTGCAGCGCCGGCGGCTGGATCGCTGCGCCCAATTGGCCCTGCTGGCGGCCCGCCAGGCCTGGCGGCAGGCCGCTCCCCATCTGGAGGGGGTTGATCCAGGTCGGGTGGCGGTGGTGATCGGGACGGGCATCGGCGGCCTCTCGACCCTGGAGTGGCAGCACACCAACCTTCTCCAGTCCGGCCCCGGCCGGGTCAATCCCCTCACGGTGCCAATGTTGATTCCCAACGCGGCGGCCGGTCAGGTGGCGATCGACCTGGGGCTGCATGGTGGGGCCCACACCCCCGTGTCGGCCTGCGCATCGGGCGCGGAGGCGCTGCTGCTGGCCCAGTTGCTGCTGCTGGACGACCGGGTTGATGTGGTGCTTGCCGGGGGCTGTGAAGCGCCGGTGAACCGGCTTGGCCTGGTGGGTTTCGCTGCCATGCGCGCCCTGTCCAGCAGGAATGATGCACCGACGCAGGCCTGCCGTCCCTATGGCCGGGATCGCGATGGTTTCGTGCTGTCCGAAGGGGCGGGCATGCTGGTGCTGCAGCGCAGCGGCGATCTCCGCAGCACGGCCCCCGCTCCGCTCGGCTGGCTGCTGGCCTGCGGCAGCAGCAGCGATGGGCATCACATTGTGGCGCCCGAACCTGAAGGCCTCCAGGCGGCGCGAGCCATCGCCGACGCCCTGCGCCGGTCAGGCCTGCAGACGGCGGATCTCAGCTTTGTGCAGGCCCACGCCACCGGCACCCCGATCGGTGATCTGGCGGAGGCCAGGGCCTTGCGGCGCGGTCTGGGCAAAGCGGCCGACGGCCTGCCGGTCACCGCACCCAAAGGGCAGCTTGGCCATCTGCTTGGGGCGGCTGGGGCCGTGGAGATGATCCTGGCGCTGCAGGGCCTACGCCAGGGTCTCGTGCCCCGCAGTCTCAACGCTGATCCACTGGATCCGGCTGTGGACCTCGCTGTGGTGAAGGACCGCTCGCTGCCCTTGCCTTCGGGAAGCGGGGAGCGATATGCGCTGAAGAACGCCTTCGGTTTCGGCGGTCACAACATCAGCCTGGTGCTGGCAGCCTTGCCCGCGTAGTACGCCTGCACGGCGGCCGTGAAGCGGCCCCTGTCTTCCTCGCCGTCGGCCAGGGCCAGATCGGCTGCACTGCCGCGCTGGCAGTAGATGGTGCCAAGCGGCGCCGTGAGCCGCGAGCGCAGCAGCGCCAGCGGGCTGTAGCGGTGCCGTTCGAGATCGATCAGATCGTGATACGTGAATGTCCACGGCACGATCTGGCCGCCATGCCGGCGAGCCAGCAGCAGGGCACTGGCCGATGCCCGCTGGCTGATCGGCGTGACCAGCGAACCGTTCGGTGCCAGCATCACCTGCCCCCGTTCCGCCAGGGTGCGGGAAGCCCGATACAGCGCCGCCGTGCGAGAGCGGCCGTCGCGGTGATCCATCAGACCGTGCCCCGCATTGGCGGCTGAGGCGGCAAACCAGGGCAGCATGCGGCTTAGGTGCAGATTTGCTGTGGTGATGCTGGGGATCCGCAGCACCGCTTGGACCACAAGCACATCGATCGGACTGCCGTGGTTCCAGATGTGCACCAGCGGCACTCCGGAGGGCTCAGCCGGTTGGCTGTCGTCGACCACCACCTGCACGCCCAGGGCGCGCAGGGCGGCGGCGGAGGCCGCCACCAGCAGGGTGGCCGCCAGCCGGCGGCGGCGCAGGGCCAGAGCCAGCAGCTGCAGGCTGTAGAGGATGTACGTGATCAGGATCCAGGCGAGGCGTCCCAGCAGCCGGGGCAGCAGCAGCAGGCCGCCGGGGGCACGCGGGGCGTCCGGCAGTCGTGGCGCTGGCGCGAGGCGCCGGGCTTCCTGGCCGATCGGGAAGGTGGTGCGGAACGGAAAGTCCCCGTCGAAGTTGCCGTTCACCTGCGTGGAGGTGACCAGGTGGGCGTAGAACCGGTAGAACAGCGGCCTGTCGCTGGTCTGCGGTTCCTGCCAGAACTGATCGAGCGGCTTCTGATCGGTGAGGCCGGGCAGGTTGTAGAACGTGTGGCCCAGCACCTTGGTGGGCACGGCGTGGTAGAGCGCCTGCAGGCCGACGGTGCTGTTCACGGTCACCACGCCGCGACAGGTGCGCAGGAACCGGCTGAGGGCTCCGTCGTGGAAGTAGTGGACCCGCTCGGCGATCCCGTGGCGGCTCGCCAGCAGCTTGATCAGGCGGCCGTAGTGGTTGTAGCCCCGGTCGCGGGGATGGTGTTTGAAGGCGAGGTGGTCGGAGCTGTGGGCATGGGCCGCGAAGGAGCGGATCACGTCTTCGATGTAGGCGTGCATGCCCCGGTAGGGCGAGCCCATCTGGATCTGGGAATCGCTCGAGACCTGCAGCACCACCAGGAAGAACGAGAGGTGCTCGAGCAGCCGCCGCTTGATCGCCCGCTCCTGGAGGCGGTAGAGCCAGAAGCGCCAGCTGCCCCGCAGCTGGCACCACAGGAACCCCGGTGATGGCTGCAGTTTGTGCTCCCCTTCGATGATCGGGTAGCGGGTGAAGGCGTGCTGAATGAAGGTGGGCGCCTTCCAGGCCTTGCGCCAGCGGGTGCCGGGATCGAGGCGCCCCCCCGGCAGTTGGTCCACCGCTGGCAGCGAGCGGTAGAACGCCACCGACCGGTTCAGGTTGGAGCGGGCGTTGACCCGTTCGCGCTCCAGCGTGACGTAGTTGGGGCGGATGTAGCCCAGTTCGAACACCCAGGCTTCAATGCCGGCCCGCTGGGCCTCTTCGATCGCGATCCGGTGGGGAATGATGAAGTCGCCATACATAAAGACGTGGCGGATGCCCCGTTCCGCCAGCAGCTGGCGGAGGAATGGCCGCCAGGTCTCCATCGAGCCGCTGAAGGGCACCCGCACCTCGGCTGGGAAGCCGAATTCCTTCAGCGGGAACGCCACCTTGGTGACCGGAATGCCGCAGCCGCGCAGATAGCGGCAGAAGCGGGCGAAGAACAGTCCGATCGGCCCCATCAGCAGCAGCACAGGCCCTTCGATCTGCACCTGCACCAGGGCGGCTGCCCGTTCCCCTGTCAACGGCTTCTCCTGCCACTGCGGCCGGGGCAACTTTGCCACGCCCGCCCGGTCGATCAGCGGCGCCGCAACCGGCCCCAGTGGCGGAAGATCCGCTGGCGCAGGCTCAGGGGGGGGCGTGGCCCGGCCCGCCAGGCCAGCAGTTCCTCGATGGCCTGCTCCGGTTCGATGAACAGGCCGCTGTGGCGGCTCACGTAGCGGGGGTAGTCGATCAGGGCCGCGTGCACAAGCGCATCGAGGGGCAGGTTGCGGTTGCGCCGCCCGCAGCGCAGCCGGTCGTGCGACAGCCCCCAGCCGGCATAGAAGGGCAGGCCCCAGGTGTGCACCGGCACCCCCCGCAACAGGGCCTCGAAGCCGGCGATCGAGGTGAGCACGTGCAGGGCGTCGATCTGGGCGAACAGCTGCTGGATCGAGGCCGACACCAGGACCTCGTCGCAGCAGTGCAACGCATCCGACTCCCCAGCTCCCTGGCGGCAGAGGCCTGCCACCACATCGGGGTGGGGTTTGTAAACGAGATAGGCCTCCGGTTCAGCCTGGCGTACCGCCTGCAACAGGGCCAGATTGGTGCGGATCCCGGGGGCGCCGAGGCGGATCGAGGCGTCCGACTCCACCTGCCCCACCACCAGTACCACCCGCTGTGCCCCAGGCGGGCGGCTCCAGGGTGGGGCCTCCAGGTTGTATTTGGTGATTGCCCGCGCCACCAGCAGCTGCCGCAGCCGGGCGGCCCGCTCCAGCTGGGTGGCGCTCCAGTGCCCCTCGGCCAGGAGCCGCTCCAGGTCGCTGGGGCCGGTGGCGTCGTAGTAGATGCCGCTGCGGTCGAGCACCCAGGAGATCGGCTCGATCAGATCGGCGCCGAGGCCCACCGAGCGCAGAAAGCCGTCCTCCACATGCAGCAGCGGCAGGCGCCGCCGCGCCGCGGCGCGCAGCAGCCCTGGTGTGGCACGGCGGCCCCAGATCGCCACCAGCGCCGTCGTGCCCCCCGGGCGCTGCCAGCGGAAGCGGAAGCGCAACCGCTGTCCCGCCAGAAAGCGACGCAGCACCCGCTGCTTCCAGGGGGTGAAGCCGAATGCCTCCACCGGTGAGGGCAGGCTGTGGCGCAGACGCCGCTGCAAGCCCAGGGCGGCGATCAGCTCTTCAACCTGGCAGGGTTGATGCCGGTGCGGGTCGATGTATGTCGCCCCCTCCACCAGGGCGGCGTGCACCAGATCGTCAAGCTGCCTGGGGCGGCGGCGCTGCGGGGGGGGCAGCGCGTCCTCCGTCAGCCCCCAGCCGGCGTAGAAGGGCATGCCGAAGCAGCGCACGGGTCGCCCCCAGAGCAAGGCCTCGAAGCCGAGCTGGGACGTGACCACATACACCGCCTCGGCCCTCTCCAGCAGAGCTGTGGGATGGCCGCCGCCGGCCTCCACGACGAGGCGCGGATCTGCCAGGTCGGCGGTGCGGAAGTGGCCCCGCTTGCGACCGGCTGCCACGTCCGGGTGGGTCTTCACCACCACCGTGCGACCGGGATGCTCCGCCAGCGCGGCCGCGAGCATGGCGCTGAACTGGGCGGCCGAGGCCTGGCCCAGCTGGATCGAGAGATCGCCGGCGGTCTGGTCGACGACAAGCACGAAGGGTTCGGCGGGTGCCGGTGCCTCTGGTGCCCCGTTGTATTTGCTCACCCGCTGCTCCCGCCACAGCCGTTGCAGCGCGGCGGCCCGCTCCAGCTCGGCGTCGCTGTGGTCGCGGCCGATCAGGCGCTCCAGCCGGCTGGGTCGACTGGCGTCGTAGTAGATGCCGGTGTCGTCCAGCAGCAGCCCCAGGGGGGGGCTGTCCGGGCCGAGTCCGAGGGATCGCACAAAGGCGTCCTCGCAGCGCCAGAGAGGCAACCCGCGGCGCCTGGCCAGTTGTTCCCCCCAACGGCCGCTCGGCTTCTGGCCCCAGACGAGCACCGCCTGCAGCGGTTGCTGCGCGCAGCGCCTGCGCCCGATCACCAGGCTGTGGCCAGCCAGCAGCGCCGGCACTGTGGGGTGCTCGAGCATCCCGCGGGCCGGCAGACCCAGCCGGGCGGGCGTCAGCGGCGGGGTTGGGGAGGCCGTTGCCTGGGATGGTGAAGACGCCAACGGCTCAGACACCACCGGCAGGGGAACCCAAGTTACCGGTGGCGGTCAGCGCTGCTACCTTCAGCCCACCCAGCAGCGGCTGAACGGCCCGTGCAAAACGAAGGCCCAGGCCCCAGCCCAGCAGGTTCCACCCAGCTGATCGCGATCGCCCCCGCTCCGCTGGAGCCCCTCGGCCGGCAGGTCGCAGCGGAAACCGGCATTCCCGCCGGCCGGGTGCGGCGCATCCTGATCACCGCCGAGGTGCATGGAGCCCCCTGGCCCCCGGCGATCTCGATGAACCTGCCATGAGAGATCCGGGCGACGGGGCCATCCGCATCGATCCCCTGCTTCCGCCTCTGGCGCTGATCCCTGCCCGGGGGGGATCCAAGGGGGTGCCCGGCAAGAACCTGCGTCCGGTCGGAGGCATCCCCCTGCTGGCCCGGACCGTGCGTGCGGCGCGTGCGGCCCAGCGGCTGGGCTCAGTGTGGGTCAGCAGTGATGACGCTCAGATCGGTGATCTGGCTGAACGGGAAGGTGCCGGCTGGCTGCGGCGACCGGCCGCGATCGCCGGCGACCTGGCCTCCTCGGAGTCGGCTCTGGCCCATGGTCTCGAGCGGTTGGCGGCCGACGGCCCCCTGCCTCCTCTGTTTGTATTTCTGCAGTGCACGTCGCCGTTCACCAGCGCTGATCAGATCGATGCGGTGGTTGCGGCTCTGCAGACCAGCGACGCCGCCATGGCCCTCAGCGTGATGCCCTGGCATGGGTTCCTCTGGCGCTGCGATGAGGCCGGTCATGGCGTTGGGGTCAATCATGATGTGGCCCGGCCGCGGCAGCGCCGCCAGGATCTGGCCCCCACCTACCTGGAGACCGGCGCCATCTACGCCATCCGCACCGAAGCGTTCCTGCAGCAGCAGACCCGGTTCGTGCAGCCGGTGCTGCCGGTGCCGATCGACGCTCCTGCACCGGAAATTGACACGGAAACGGATCTGGCCCTGTGCGACCATCTGGCGCCCCTGATGGATCGCCAGCGCCCCGAGCAGATCACGCCCCCTGCCGCGGAGGCCAGGCCATGGCTGCGTTGAGCCTTGCCGGGCGCCGGGTGGCGGCCCTCGCCTGTTTCGACTCCTTCGGCAAGACGGCGATGAGCCTGCTGCAGGTGGCGCGCCAGGCCGGTGCGGACACCACCCTGCACCTGCTGGAACTGTCGGGCCGCAAGTTGTCGCGTAGGCAGGTGCTGGAGATCCGCCGGATCGATCCCCGCACCCGCCTGTGTCAGCACCCCTGGAGTGCCTTGCGCCAGCTGCGCTCGGAACTGATTGACCTCGATGCCCTGCTGCTCGGGCTGGATGGCCGCCGCACCCGCGAAACGCAGCTGATGCTGCAGGCCCAGTGGGCCGGTGCCGGGCGCCGGCCGGTGCTGGTGAGCGCGTATCCCGGCATCCTGTTTCGCCACCAGCTCGAGGGAATGATGGATCGCTCCGGTGTTGATCTGCTCTGCCTCAATGCCGAGATCGATGCCGATCTCTATCGCCAGGCCTGCGGGGCCATCGGGCTCGACGCCAGCAACGCCGAGGTGACGGGCCTGCCGATCCTCTGGCCGCTTGAGCCCCGCCTGCAGGTGCCGGAGCGGGCATCGATCGTGTTTTTCGAGCAACCTTCGGTGCCGGACAATCCCATTCAGCGCAAATATCTCTGCCGACGGCTGGCGGAGCTGGCCAAGGCCTGGCCTGATCATCCGGTGATCTTCAAGCCCCGCACCTCCAGCGTGGAAGCGACCCTGCACCGCCACCACGGAGCCATGGCCAGTCGCATTGCCAAGCTGGGCCGCCGGCTACCCAATCTGCGCATCAGTTACAAACCCAGCCTGACGCTGCTCAAGCAGTGCGGCTGCGCGATCACCGTGTCCTCCACCGCTGCGATGGAAGCGATGGCCCTGGGGGTGAGCACCCGCATCGTGGCTGATCTGGGCGTGAATGAAAGCCTGGGGAACCACTATTTCGTGGCCTCCGGTGCCCTGGCTGACTTCGAATCGATCATCGCCGATCCGTTCACTCCCCGTCACCGCCAGCCCTGGCTTGAGAGCCACGGCCTGCGCCCTGACGGCCGGGCGCTGTTCCTGGCTGCCCTGACCCAGCGGCTGGAGCGTCCCCCGGGCGGTCTGGATGTCAGCCGTTGCGGTCCCCGCGGCTGGGGCAGCAGCGCCTGGCAGTCCTATGCCCTGGCCAAAGGGGGACGAGGCATGTTGGCTTCGGCCGGTTCCCGCTCCAAGCTCAAGGCCAGCCACCGCAGCCTTGACCTGCTGCGCCGCTTGCGGCAGGGCGTGGTTGGCTTCTGGCTGCTGGAGCGTCTGCTGAAGGGCCGATGAAGCTGGCGCTGATCGCTGGGTGCGTTGCCGGGCGGCGGGCCTGTCGCCTGCTCAGCGAGGCACTGCATCGCTGCGGCTCCACCGTGACGCTGATCGGTCCGGCCCCTGACGAGGCAGCGGCTGAACCGGACTGGCTGCCCCTGCCGCTGCCACAGCTGGCCGCCAGCGAGCTGCTCGATCATGTCGATGCCGTGGGCGTGTTTCTCGACGGTGAGAGCCTGCGCCAGTTCCGGCAGATCCACGGACAGGCTGCGGCGCTGCGGGGCCGGTCGCCCAGGCCGCTGTTCTCCGGTCCGTTCCGGCCGCTCTACGGGGATGAGCTTGCGGCAGATCTGCTGCCGCGTCTTGGCGTTGATCTGCTCTGCCTGCAGGGCGAGGCCCAGCTGGCGGAGCTGAACTGGCTGGTGCAGGGCACGCCTCAGGCGCAGCAGGCCTGCGAAGCCATCGGGCTGTGGTGTCTGCCCACGGCTCCGATCGGCCACAGCATCAGCCAGGAGCCGTTGCTGGTGGTGCTGGATCAACCGGAGATTCCCCCCTCGCCCTTTGCCAATGGGGTGCTGTACGAGCGGCTCTGCGCCGTTGCGCGGGCCTCGCCCCATTGGCAGGTGCGGCTGCAGTGCGATCAGCCCCTGCCCCCGGATCCCCAGCAATGGCCCCAGACCAGTCTGGGCTGGCATCATCTGCAGAGCAGCCGCCCACCGGCCAACCTGCAGCTGGGTGATCACGCCGACCCCCTGCCGGGGCTGATCCAGGCAGGAGTGTGCATGGGAATCGGCTCCGATTGGCTGCTGCCGCCGATGGTGTGGGGCAAACCGACGGTGGTGCTCGGCGACTACGGCATCCGCACGGCGTTCAACGGACCGCTGTTCTTCGGTTCCGGGGTGATGCGCCGCCTCATGGATTGCCTGCCGCTCGATGCTCTGCTGAACAGCAGCCGCCCCGATCCCACCTGGCTCGCCTGGCGCGGCTGGTCGATCGCCGATGGTCCCCAGCGCCTGCTGCGACGGCTGGAGGCCCTGATCGGATGACCCTCAAACTCCTGCTGGTGGCTGACAGCGACAGCCAGCTGCTGGCCTGTCAGGCCCTGGCGGATGCGGTTCGGGCGCTGGGCGGTGCGGTGACGGTGAACGCGATCCCCAAGCCAGGGACCCCGGCGGGGGTGTTGGGCGCCCTGGAGCGGAGCGGTCCGCTGTGGGCGATGTCCACCACCCGGCTGCTGGCGGACCCCCGGCTGGAGGGGTTCGATGCCATCGGCGTCTATCTCACCGGCAGCAAGCTGGCCGAATTCCGCAGCACCTATCGGCTGAGCCGCCAGCGCCAGCGGCAGCCCCTGCGACCGCTGTTCTGCGGCTTCAACGGGGTGGTGCTGGAGCGGTTCGAGGAGGCGATCGCCTGGCGGCTGGGCTACGACCTGATCTGTCTGAACGGTCCTCGCGATCAGGCGCGGCTTGATCTGCTGCTGCGTCATACCCCATTCCAGGCGCAGCGCAGCGTCATCACCGGTCTGGCGCGGAACCGGCCAGCGCCGGCCAGCAGCAAGGCGCGTGAACGGATTCTGGTGTTCGCCGAGCAGGTGGTGATGCCGGCCGCTCCCCATGAGCGCCGCCGGCTCGTGCAGATGCTGGCCCGGCTGTCCCGGCGCTCGCCCGACTGGCAGGTGCTGATCAAGCCGCGCGTCGCCGCCCATGAGACCACCTTTCATGCGGTGGACACCCACATCAGCGCCACGCTGCGCGAGGCCCTCGGCAGCCCGCCGGCCAATCTGCAGCTCAGCTATGAGCCGCTGCCACAGCTGCTGCAGCGCAGCCGGCTGCTGGCCACGGTGTCGTCCACGGCGCTGTTCGATGCCCTCGATTTCGGCTGTCGCCCCGTGGTGGTGGCCGATTTCGGCCTGCGGCAGGATCTGGGTACCCCTTTCTTCGCCGCTTCCGGTCTGCTGCGCTCTCTGGATGCGAGCGAGGATCTCGATGCCCTGGAGCAGGGCAGTGATGCCGATCCCGCCTGGCTCCACTGGGTTGGATATCACCCCGAGTTCAGCGCCGCCAACCTGCTCAGGGCGCTCACGGACCTGGCGGGTGGTGTGCACGATTCGGCGCCGCTGCAGCTCAGCCATCCGGGCTATGTGGTGAATGCCGCCGATCTGTCCACCAACCAGCTGCGGCGCGGCGCGGAGGCGGCGATCCGCTGCCGGGACTACGACGAGGCGGCCCGGCTGCTGGAGATCGCCCAGCTCCATCGCCCCGACAATCGCAACATCGGCAGGAGGCTGGCTGCGGTCCGGCAGCGCAACCGGCTGCTGCGGCGGCTGGCCCTGCTGGTGACCCCTGGCCTGCGGGCCTAGAGTCCCGGCCTAGAACGGGTGGGCGATCGACGTGCAATCGGGGCTGCAATCGGGGCACGCACTGCAGATCGAGCGGAACTTCACTCAGTTCGTGGTCTTCGCCGAGGATTCGATCCTGACGGCTCTCAACAAGATCACCGCCAACAAATCGCGGCTGATCTTTGTGGTGTCTGAAGGGGGCATCCTGCAGGGTGTGCTCAGCGATGGCGACTTCCGGCGCTGGATCGCGGCCAGCAGTGTGATCGAACTGGAGCAGCCGGTCACCTGCGCGATGAATCCTGATTGCGTCGCGGCACCGGAGTCCGCCGCTGCGGCTGATCTGGCTGGCCTGTTCTCCCAGAAGGTGCAGGTGATTCCCCTGCTCGATGACCATGGCCGGGTGGTGGCGGTGGCACGGGCCGGGCAGCCTCGCCTGCAGCTGGGCAGCCGCTTGATCGCTGCAGGTGAGCCGGCTTTCGTGATCGCGGAGATCGGCAACAACCACAACGGCAGCCTGGAGCTGGCCCTGCGCCTGATCGATGCGGCCGCTACCGCCGGCGCGGATTGCGCCAAGTTCCAGATGCGCGATCTGGGCCAGTTGTATGTCAACGCGGGCGACAGCAACGACATGGCCTCTGATCTCGGTACCCAGTACACCCTCGATCTGCTGGAGCGTTTCCAGCTCAGCGACGACGACCTTTACCGCTGTTTCGAGCACACCGATCGTTGCGGTCTGATCCCGCTGTGCACCCCCTGGGATGAAACCAGCCTGGCCAAGCTGGATCGCTGGGGGATGGCCGGGTTCAAGGTGGCCTCAGCCGATTTCACCAACCACGATCTGCTCAGCGCCATCGCCGCTACCGGCAAGCCGCTGATCGCTTCCACCGGCATGGCCACCGAGCAGGAGATCAGCGCCGGGATCCGCCACCTGCGCCAGCTGGGAGCCGCCTTTGCCCTGCTCCACTGCAACTCCACCTATCCCACCCCTTTCAAGGATGTGAACCTGCGCTACCTGCGGCGGCTGGCGGAGCTGGCGGAGGCGCCGGTGGGCTATTCCGGCCATGAGCGGGGCACAGCCGTGCCGATCGCCGCTGTGGCCCTGGGCGCCAGTGTGATCGAGAAGCACATCACCCTCGATCGCGGCATGGAGGGCAACGACCACAAGGTGAGCCTGCTCCCCGATGAATTCGCCGCCATGGTGGCCGGTATCCGGGCGGTGCAGGAATCGATGGGTTCCGAGGCAGCCCGCAGCCTCAGCCAGGGCGAGTTGATGAACCGCGAGGTGCTGGCCAAGAGCCTGGTCGCCGCCTGCCCGATCCCCGCTGGCACCACGATCAGTCGCGAGATGGTGCGCATCCAGAGTCCGGGCCAGGGGCTGCAGCCATACCGGCTCGATGACCTGATCGGCCGCAGCCTCAGCTGTGCCAAGGCCGAGGGGGACGTGTTCTTTGAGTCCGATCTGAAACAGCCAGCGGCCAGGCCACGTCCCTACAACTTCCGCAACCGATTCGGAGTGCCTGTGCGGTATCACGATCTGGATGCATTCCGTACGGTCAGCAATCTTGATCTGGTGGAGATTCACCTCAGCTACAAGGATGTGGAGGTGGATGTCGATGCAGTGTTGCCCGAGCACGTGCCTTTGGGCCTGGTGGTGCATGCGCCCGAACTGTTTGCCGGCGACCACACCCTTGATCTCTGCAGTCTTGATGGCGACTACCGCCGTCACTCGGTGGTTGAGTTGCAGCGTGTGATTGATCTGTCCGCCCGTCTGGCCGGGCGATTCGCTGGCAGTGCAGATGTGTTGCTGGTCACCAATGTGGGTGGGTTTTCGGCCAACCGTCATCTCACCCCCGCGGAACGGGAGCCCCTGCTGGAGCGGTTGCAGCAGAGCCTGGCTGACCTGCGTTGTGAAGGGGTTGAGCTGATTCCCCAGACCATGCCTCCTTACCCCTGGCATTTTGGTGGCCAGCGCTATCACAATCTGTTCGTTGATGCTGAGAGCATTGAACGCTTCTGCCGCGAGCAGGGCATGCGTGTATGCCTGGATGTTTCACACTCCAAGCTGGCCTGTAATCATCTGCAGACACCCTTTTCCACCTTTCTCAAGCGGATCCTGCCCTATACAGCCCATCTCCATCTGGCCGACGCCGAGGGTGTGGATGGGGAGGGTCTGCAGATCGACGAGGGCGGTGTGGACTGGCCGGACGTGTTTCAGCTCCTCGCCCAGCTTGCGCCTGAAGCCTCGTTCATCCCTGAGATCTGGCAAGGCCATAAAAACAATGGTGAAGGGGCCTGGCTGGCCCTGGAGCGCTTGGAGCAGCACCAGCTCTCGCTGGAGGGGCGTACCCTTCTCGCCGCATGATTGCCCTGAACAGCAACCCTCAGGCGACTGCGTCGGAGCATTACATCCTGTTTGAACGGATCCCGCTGATCTATGCACGGGTGCCCAAGGTCGCTAATTCATCCGTCAAAGCCGCCCTCACCCGCTTGCTGGAGCAACCGCCGGAGGAGGGCTACCGCACCACGGCCGATGCGATGTGGCGTCGGGGCACCCACGGTGAAACCCGGATGATCGATGCCCAGGCTGCACGGGAGCGGCGCAGCAGTCATTTCATCTTTAGCTTCGTACGCAATCCTTTTGATCGCTTGGTTTCGGCATACAACAACAAGCTGGTGGAGAACGATCATCTCTCTACTGCCATGCAAAAGATGGGCTTGGAGCGGTACATGCCGTTTGAGCGGTTTCTGGAGGTTCTTGTTGATACCGATGATGCCGATCTTGAC
Source organism: Cyanobium sp. NIES-981 (assembly GCA_945901765.1). Lineage (GTDB taxonomy): Bacteria > Cyanobacteriota > Cyanobacteriia > PCC-6307 > Cyanobiaceae > NIES-981. The sequence goes on from CAMDLO010000011.1 coordinate 15,116, forward strand.
GTGCATCTTCTCCCGCAATCTGCGATTCTGTGCCTGGAGGGCGTGTGTGTTCCACGCTTCGTTGGGCGGATGGAAGCGATGGCAGACCACTGGCAGCTGTTGCGCCGGCGCATGCGACAGGCTGGATTGCCCGCCCTTGGCAAGTTGCCGACCAAGAACGTGCGCCGGAGTGATCACAGCGATCTGAGTGGCCATTTCAGCCATCCTCATCGGGTTGATCTGGTCCTGCGGCGCTACCGGCAGGATGTGGAACTCTTCTACGGGGATCAGAATCTGGAGCGTTTGGCTGCCGGTGAGCTCAGTTCATTTTCGCCGCCGCTGGAGAGCCATTTCCAGGTGATGCAACCGTGAGCGCAACCTTGGCAAGCTGGCGTAGCATTTGCCACCGATTCATTCCTCAGGAGCTGCCCTTGGGCCTCAACCGCCAACTGCGCAAAGCCATCGATGCGGGGCTGAGAGGGGATCACCGCGCCGAGGTGGATCAGCTGGGCCGCCGGTTGCCCAATTTCATCATCATCGGTGCCGCCAAATCGGCTACAACCACACTCACCACGATTCTGCCAAGGCATCCTGATTTCTTCATCTGCCGGCCGAAGGAGCCCAAATTTTTTGGGCGTCGGTATGACAACGGTTGGAGTTGGTACGGGCGCCTGTTCCGGGAAGGGCGCTCATTCCGCCTGCGAGGCGAGGGCAGCACCATGTATGCGAGCGCGCTCAGCAGCTATCGGCACACCCCGGAACTGATGCATCGCTACCTGCCGGATCTGAAGCTGGTTTATGTGGTGCGTGATCCCCTGGAAAGAATTGTGTCTCACTGGCGCCATCGGCGAGGTCGCCAGAGCCGCACCCGTTCTTTTGATGGGTTGATGGATTCGCGGCACCTGCGTAAGTTGGTGGTGGGATGTTCTCTCTACTACGAGCGTATCCAGGCTTTTCGAGCGTTTTTCCCCGATAGCCAGATCCATTGCCTCACGTTTGAAGATCTGATCAGCGATCCCCGTGCCACTCTGGCTCGATTGCTGCATTTCCTTGGCGCCTCGACAGATGATCAGCATCTCGATCTACTGCTGGATAATGGCACTCTTCCCAGGGTGAATGAGGCAGGCGATAAGGGGCGCGAACTGGTTGCCTCGCCTCAGTGGACCCCCCGTCTGCGTCAAAGCGTGCTCGCTGAGGTTGGTCCCGATGCCCAGCGCATGCTTGCGTACATGGGCAAGCCAGCGGACAGCTGGTTGCTTTGAAGGTCGCCAAGGGTCGTACTTGTCCTCTTCCGGTGATCCATCAAGGCGTGATTGGGTGTAGCCGCGTTGTTTGATTGGTCACAGCGCAGTGCGGGCCCGCAGGCGCTTGACCTTTATTGATTCTGCTAAGGTCGCCCCCAGTTATCGCTTGGCGGGCAACCTTGAAAGCTGTCATTCTTGCTGGTGGCCGCGGCACCCGTCTCGCCGAGGAAACCGTGGTCAGGCCCAAGCCCTTGGTCGAGGTTGGCGGTATGCCGATTCTCTGGCACATCCTGAAGATCTATAGCTCATTTGGGATTAATGACTTTATTATTTGCTGCGGCTATAAGGGCTATATGATCAAAGAGTATTTTGCCAATTATTTTCTGCACACCAGTGACGTCACTTTTCACATGGATGTCGGCAATCACATGGAGGTGCATCAGCGCACGACTGAGCCCTGGAAGGTGACGCTGATCGATACCGGTGACAAGACCGAAACTGGTGGAAGGCTCGGTCGGGTGCGTGCCTTCCTGGGCGATGAGCCCTTCTGCTTCACCTACGGGGATGGTGTCTCCGATGTCGATCTGGCGGCGTTGATCGCCCACCACCGAGAGCAGGGCCTGCAGGCCACCCTCACCGCCGTTCAGCCGCCGGGTCGCTACGGGGCGCTCCATCTTGAGGGCGATCGTGTCGGCAACTTTCAGGAGAAGGCCGACGGGGAGCAGGCCTGGATCAACGGTGGTTTTCTGGTGCTGGAGCCATCGGTCTGCGACCTGATTCATTCGGATGCCTGCCTGTTTGAGGCCGACGTGCTCGCAGAGCTGGCGCGACGTGGACAACTCAGTGCTTATCGCCATCAGGGCTTCTGGCAGTCGATGGATACCCTGCGGGAGCGCAGCCGCCTGGAAGCGCTCTGGGAGAGCGGTGCCGCTCCATGGAAGCGCTGGGGCTGATGCCGGCTTCATCGGATCGCAATCCTGACGCCGGCTTCTGGGCCGGTCGGCGCGTGCTGATCACCGGCCACACCGGTTTCAAGGGAAGCTGGCTGACGCTCTGGCTCCTGCGGCTTGGTGCTCAGGTGAGTGCTGTCGCCCTCGATCCGGAAACCAGCCCCGATCTCTACACATCTCTGGCGCTGGCCCGCTGCGATCGCGCGGCTGGCCCGCTGCCGGGAAGCCTCGCCGACCATCGCCTCGACATCCGCGATGCCAGAGCCCTGCAGGAGCTGGTGGCTCTGGTGGATCCCGAGGTGGTGCTGCATCTGGCCGCCCAGCCCCTGGTGCGGCGCAGCTACAACGATCCACTGGGCACCTGGGCCACCAACGTGCAGGGGAGCCTGCACCTGCTGGAGGCGCTCCGGCCCCTGAGCCATCCCTGTGCGGTGGTGATGGTCACCACCGACAAGGTGTATGAGAACAGGGAGTGGTGTTATGGCTACCGGGAGACCGATCGCCTCGGCGGTCACGATCCCTACAGCGCCAGCAAGGCGGCGGCGGAGCTGGCGATCGCCTCCTGGCGCGCCAGCTTCTGTGGGTCGGCCCCCCACCAGACCCCCCACCTCGCCATCGCCACCGCCCGGGCCGGCAATGTGATCGGCGGTGGCGACTGGGCAGAAGACCGCATCGTTCCGGATGCGATGCGCTCCTGCGCCCGGGCGGTGCCGCTGACGCTGCGCAACCCCGGCGCCACCCGCCCCTGGCAGCATGTGCTTGAGCCTCTCTCGGGCTACCTGCGGCTGGCTGAGCGGTTGTGCCAGCAACCTCAGCTCCATGCAGAAGCCTGGAATTTCGGGCCCTTGCGGGAAGCCAACCGACCCGTTGTCGAACTGGTGGCAGCCCTGCACCAGCACTGGCAGGGTGAGTGGAGCGATCTGAGTGATCCCGCTGCACCCCACGAGGCCGGCTTGCTGCATCTGGTGATCGACAAGGCGGCAGATCGGCTGGATTGGCAGCCGCGCTGGGATTTCGCCACCACCGTCGCCCGCACCGCCATGTGGTACCGGCAGGTTGCCGAGGGAGCATCGCCGCTGCTGTGCTGCCTGGCCGACCTGGATCGCTACCTGGCCTCCTGAACCATCGGCCTGCCCGTGGGGTCCCGTGCGGGAGGGTCTGTCTGCGGCTCAGGGCGACGGGCTGTTTCCGCCGCCTCCCCAGCGGTCCTGTTGCTCGGCGTAGAGACGGTGGGCGAGCTGCTCGGCGGGGGCCTGCACATCACGCCAGCGGATGGTCTGCCCCTGGGCAATGGGGCGCAGCAGCCGGCATCCTTCCGCCAGCCCCTGGGGAAGCAGGCCCTCGGCGCGCACCACTTCGGCCTTCTCGGCCTGGCCGTAGGTCATGTAGCGGCCGAAGGAGTCGAGGGTTTCACCGGCCTTCAGATCACGCTTGGCGACGGCCACCACCTCCACCACAGGCCCGCCCAGCGGTTGTCCCACCGCATCGCCGAACAGCACGGCGCGGGCGACGCTGATCGGTGCCTCCAGATAACAGAGGTGGTATGGCTGGTAAAAGCTGTACAGGGGCCCGGTGCCCAGTTTGTAGAGCTCCAGATAGGACACGTGCCGGGCATCCGGCATCTCCGCCAGGCAGAACACGCCGGGTGAAGGGCGGGCGCCGATCACGAAATCCACCACACCACCGAGCGCCCGCAGCTGCTCGAGGTCGTAGACGCTGGTGAGCTCATCGACATGCCCCCGGTGCTCGCGCCGGCTCATGCCGCGTTGCAGCACCGTGAAGCCGGTGGCGTTGGCCACGATCGCCTGCTCAAAGTTCACCTTGGAGCCATCCGCAAACGAGGTCACCATCGTCACGTCCTGGTTCCACTGCTCGGCGAAGCCTTGCTGGGTGGTGGGTGTGCGCGATTCGTCCTGCAGGCCCTTGATGTTGCCAAGCAGCCTCGGTGTCAGGCCAAGGCCCTGCACATAGCGCCAGAGGTTCAGCTCGACTCCCGGCTGGTCGCCGTCGCAGCAGCTCAGCAGCACCCCTGCCTGGCGGGCTTTCTCGTGCAGGATCGGGCCGATGGTGGCATCCACCTCGGCGTTCATCAGCACTAGAGGCTTCCCCTGCTGAATCGCCGCCAGGGCCAGGGCTGCGCCGAAATTGACAGCCCCGGTCATGTCGATCAGGCAGTCGATCCCCGCGGAGCCGGCCAGCAGATCAGGGTCATCGGTGATCGCCGGCCGGCCGGCGGCGATGGCCTGATCCAGGGCCGCCAGGCTGTCGACCGCAACGGCTCCGTCCCGGCCCGAGAAGGCATAGGCATCGGCGGCGCGCTGCAACGTGCGATTGGCGATCGCCACCACCTCCATCCCCGGCACCAGGGCAGTCACCTGGGCCACAAACCCCCGGGCCATGGCACCGGCGCCGACCAGGCCGACGCGCACCGGGCGCCCCTCGCTTTCGCGTTGGCGCAGGGCTGTGTCGACAAGGATCATGCGCCACCAGAAGATGGTTAGACGCTACCCCACCTGATCTGCTGCTCGGCGTAGAGCTGATGGCCCAGCTCGTGGCTGGGGGCTTCCACATCAACCCAGCGGATCGGCTGGTCTTTGGGGACGGCACGCAGGAGGCGGCATCCTTCCACCAGGCCTTCGGGCACCAGCCCTTCGGCTCGCACCATCCTGGCGTTCTCCGCCTGGCCGTAGGTCATGTAGCGCCCGTAGGAATCCAGGATTTCGCCGGCCTGGAGATCCCGTTTGGCGATGGCCACCACTTCAACCACAGGTCCGGCGAGCGGCTGCCCCACCGCATCGCCGAACAGCACGGCCCGGGCCAGGCTCATCGGTGTATCGAGGTGAACGAGGTGATACGGCTCATAGAAGCAGTAGAGCGGCCCATCCCCCAATCCCTTGGCCGCCAGCAAAGGGGCATGACGTGTGTCGGCCAGTTCTGCCAGGCAGTACACCCCTGGGAGCGGCTGGGCTCCAACCACGTAATCCACCACACCGCCCAGTTCGCGCAACTGCGACAGGTCGTAGTGGCTGGTGAGCTGCTCCACCGGCGCGCGATGTTCCATCCTGCCCATGCCGCGGCGGGCCACCTGGAAGCCGGTGGCGTTGGCGACGATGCATTGCTCGAAATTCACTTTGGAACCATCGGCAAACGAGGTCACCATCGTCACGTCCTGATTCCATCGGTCTGCGAACCCTTGCTGGGTGGTGGGGTTGCGGTACTCGTCCTGCAGACCCTTGATGTTGCCGAGCACGCGCGGGATCAGGCCCATGCCTTTCACCTTGCGCCAGAGGTTGAGCTGCACCCCAGGCTGGTCGCCGTCGCAGCAGCTCAGCAGCACCCCCGCCTGTCGGGCCTTGTCGTGCAGGAGAGGACCGATGGTGGCATCCACCTCGGCGTTCATCAGCACCAGAGGCTTGCCCTGGCGAATGGCTTCGAGAGCCACCGCTGCACCGTGGTTGATCGCACCGGTCATGTCGATCAGGCAATCGATGCCGGCCGACTGGGCCAGGAGCGCGGGGTCATCGGTGATGGCGGGAAGGTTGGAGGCAATCGCCTGATCCAGTGCCGCCAGGTTGTCCACCGCGATGGCACCGGGCCGGCCGGCATCTGCATAGGCGGAGGCGGCGCGTTGCAGCGTGCGGTTGGCGATCGCCGCCACAACCATGCCGGGCACCTGGTTGGTGATCAGGGCCACCGTGGGCCGTGCCATCGCTCCGGCACCGATCACGCCGATCCGCACGGGGCGCCCTTCCAGCTCCCGCTGCTTCAGGGCCGTGTCGACGAGGATCATCGGCTCAGGCCTCCGGCTATGGCCATGCGGGAGCGGATGGTTGGTTCGCTTTCGCCCAGCAGCGGCCAGCTGGCATCTTTGGCGGAGATCTCGCTCACCGGCAGGGGCCAGGGGATGGCGAGCCGGGGATCGTTCCAGCGGAGGCCGAATTCGGCCTCCGGGGCGTAGAAGGCGCTCACCAGGTAAAGAATCTCGGTGGCATCGGTCTGCGTCTGCAGGGCATGGCAGCAGCGTTCCGGGATCAGCAGGCTGATCTGGTTCTCGGCACTCAGCTCCACCAGCACCGACTCCAGGAAGGTGGGCGATTCGGGCCGCAGGTCGACCAGCGCATCGACCAGCGACCCCTGGACGCAGCGCAGCAGCTTCTGCTCGGCATGGGGCGGGTACTGGCCGTGGAAGCCCCGCAGGGTGCCCGCCCGGGCGTTGAAGGAACGATTGGCCTGGCGCACTGCAAAGTCGACCCCGTGTTCGTTGAACTCCCGTTGGCAGAAGCCACGGGCGAACCAGCCGCGGTCATCGCCGATGGGCTCGGGGCGGATCAGGAATGCTCCCGCGATGGCCAGAGGTTCAAACAGCATCGACGGGCAGAAATTGCCTGACGGACATCAGGTTGTCCGGCAGTGTAAATCGCTTTACTCCCCCTGGGTCTCGGCTGCCCTGGGCTGCTGTGGCTGCCTGGCCTGGCGGGCTTCAGCCCAGTCTCCCCACTCCCCAGGGCCCCATCAGGGCGCCTGATGTCAGGGCAGGAGTTCAAGCGTGGGGATGGCCCTGTAGAAGGGTTGATCTCCGCAACCGGCCTCGCGCCATTGCTGCTGCACTTCAGTGGCGATATTCCAGGGAAGCACCAGCAGGGCATCGGGCTGACGGGCCGCCAACTGCTCGGGCGACAGCACCGGGATATGGCTGGCTGGCAGAAACTTGCCGATCTTGCTCTTGGCTCGGTCGGCAACAGCCGCAAGCAGATCACGCTTCACGCCGGCGTAATTGAGCAGGGTGTTGCCTTTGGCGGCAGCGCCGTAACCGCAGATCTGCTGCCCCTTCCGCCCCGCCCGGAGCAGGAAGTCGAGCAATTCGTGTTTGGCGGCTTCGGCCCGCTTCTGGAAGCCCTGGTAGGCCTGAGTGGTTTCCAGACCCGCGGCCTGCTCTGCGGCCAGCACCGCTGCCACCCGGGCGGTTGGCGTCCCGGCGCCACTGCGGGTCAGCCAAACGCGCAGGCTGCCTCCATGGGTGGGCAGTTCCTCCACATCCACCACGCGCAGCCCCACGCTGGTGGCGATGCGTTGCAGCACGGCCAGGCTCAGATAGCTGTAGTGCTCGTGGTAGATGGTGTCGAACTGGTTGCCTGCCAGCAGTTGCAGCAGGTGGGGACATTCGATCGAGGCCTGGCCCGTGGGCTTGAGCAGCCGGGCGATGCCGGCCAGGAAGTCGTTGATATCCGGCACGTGGGCCAGCACGTTGTTGGCCACCACCAGGTCGGCGCCGCCGGCCACGGGCCCGGCGCTGTCGATCAGCTCCTCGGCGAGGGCCAGGCTGAAGAAGCGCTCCAGGGTGGGGATGCTCCGTTCTCTGGCCAGCTGGGCGGTGGACCGGGTGGGTTCGATGCCGAGGCAGGGAATGCCCCGCTCCAGCACGTGACGGAGTAGGTAGCCGTCATTGCTGGCCAGCTCCACCACCATGGAGTCGGGATCGAGGCTGAGGCGCTCGACCGCTGCGGCCACAAAGCGTTCGGCATGGGCGCACCAGCTGGTGGAGACGCTGGAGATGTAGGCGTAATCCGCGCCAAACAGCGTTTCGGCAGGGGTGTGGGCCGGCAGCTGCATCAACCAGCAGCTGGTGCAGAGGTACACCTTCAACGGGTATGTGATCTCTGGTCCGCCCAGCTGATCGGCGCCGAGATAGGCGTTGCTGGGGGGTTGATGGCCCAGGTCGATCACCTCGTGATGCAGCGAGGAGCCGCAGTGGCGGCAGCAGAGCAGGGTCATGGCTGGATCACGCAGCGGCCCGGGGGCCAACGGATCTGGCGATGTAAACAGATTTACGTCTGTGCGTAAACGGATTTACGAAAAGGGTCTTGTGGTCGTCGGCTCCGGCAGCGCGGGCAGGCGCAGTTCGGCCCGCAGCCCCCCGCCCGGAGCCTCCAGCAGGGCCAGCCGCCCCTGGTGATCCAGGCAGAACCGTTCAACGATCGCCAGGCCCAGGCCCCGGTGGCGCTGCCGGTGGCGATCGGTGCTGCGGCTGGGGCCTGGCATGGCCAGCAGCGTGTTGGTGGGGATGCCGGGACCATGGTCGTCGACCCGCAGCAGCAGCTCCTGGCCGTGGCGGCAGGCGCTCAGTTCCACCGGCGGCGCCCCGTACTCCAGAGCGTTGTCGATCAGGTTGTTCAGGGCCCGTTCCAGCCCCTCGGGATCCAGGCGCACCAGCAGGCGCGGTACGCGCAGGTGCACCATCCCGGGCGGCTGGCTGGCGGCGATCCGGCCGCAGAGGTCATCGAGGGCGCAGATCTGGCGCGATTCGGCCGGCAGCTCCTGCTCCCCCAGCAGGGCCAGTTGATCGGTGAGGCTGCGCAGACGCTCCAGATCCAGTGCCATGGCCATCGCCAGCTGGCGGCATTCCCCCCCCAGCCGCTCGCACAGCAGCTCGGTGCGCAGCATCAGCCGCCCGTGCGGCCCGCCCAGATCGTGGGTGAGTCCCTGCAACAGCTGTCGCCGGGCGCGGGCGGTGGCGTTGATGCGCTCCAGCAGCCTGTTGATCAGTTGGCTCAGCAGGCGGATCGGCGCAATCCCCAGCTCAGGCAGCAGGGGCAGGGACTGCGACCCTCCCTGTCCGTCGAGCTGGCGCAGCAGCCGCGCCAGCGGTCGTTCGATCTGCCAGCGCAGAAACAGCACCAGACCACCCAGCACGCCGATCAGGAGCGTGAGGATGCGCAGCAGGGGCAGGTACCAGAGGCTGTTGCTGAGGCGCTCGGACTGATAGAGCCAGAGGCGGCGTGGGGTGCCGGCTGGTGACAGCTGCAGCCGCACCCAGTGGCCTCCCCACACGTCCTGCAGAGGGGGTTGGTCGCGCCGCAACTCCCGCTTCAGGTGGAACTCGCGCCGCATCGCGTCGCTCACAAGCCGGTCGAACCGGCTCAGGGGCCGTGGCAAGCTCACCGCCGCAGGCAGTTGATCACGCACCAGAACGCCCGCCGGCAGCTCCTCGGGGTCCACCTGCTGCAGCACCTGCTCCACCAGTTCCACCTGTTTGCTGAGCCGCAGGGCCGACTCCTCAACGATGCGCGGCTCCAGCAGCAGGCGCATTCCCAGCAGCAGGGCCAGGTAGCCCACAACTCCGCCGACCGAGAGGCACGACAACAGCAGCAGCCAGTCGCGACTTGCCAGACGGGGCCCAGGCGGTGCCACGGTCAGCGGCCCTCCTGGCGGGCTGTCTGCCCGGCATGGTCGGCTTCAGATCCCAGGGGTTCAGCCGGTGCCACCAGCCGGTAACCCTGGCCCCGCACGGTTTCGATCATCGCCACACCGGGCTGCAGCTCCTCCAGCAGCCGCCGCAGCCGCGACAGACGCACATCGATGCTGCGGCTTGTCTGCACATCCACCAGGCTGCCGCTCGCCTGCCCCAGCTCCTGGCGGCTCACCACGGAACCGGCCCTGTTGCAGAGCAGCTGCAGCAGGGCCAGCTCCCCCCGCGACAGCTCCATCCCGTTGCCCCCCGGCCGGCCCAGCCACAGGCGTTCGGGATCAAGCACCAGCCCGGCCAGCTGCCACATCTGCGGATTCACCGGCGCCGGGTTGGCTGCGGGCGCGATTTCGGCTGTGGTGGCGGTTGTCTGGAGCAGCCGCTCCACCCGCAGCTGCAGCTCGCGGAACAGGAAGGGTTTGCCGAGATAATCATTGGCGCCGGCCTCCAGCCCCGCCACACGGTGGCTCGGCGCCCCCAGGGCCGACAGCATCAGCACCGGCAGCTGAGGATGGCGCTGGCGCAGATGCATGAGCACATCGGTGCCCCGCTGGCTTGGCAGCAGCTCATCCAGCACCAGCAGATCCGGCACGGCCGTGGCCAGGGCCGCATCCAGCTGCCGTGGATGGCTCAGGTGGCGCACCAGCCAGCCCTGCTCACCGAACCGTTGCTGAAGCAGGGCGCCGAGCTCGGCATCGTCGTCAAGAATCCAGAGCGAACTGGCCATGGTGTTCAGTGCGGCAGGGTTGGCACTCCCAGCTGATCGGCCAGGCTGCGCAGCTGGTTCAGGCGTTGCGGCAGCTCTGCCAGCAGTTGGCGTCGCTGCTGGCGATTGCGCGCCGGCGGCAGCGCGTGCCGTTCCACGATCTCCGCGTAAGTCGGGGTCGCCATGACTTCGCTGGGATGAAGGTCTGGTCGGTAGTGATGGATGGTGAGGATGTTGGCCAGCTCGACGCTGTACTGGCCGATGGCCAGCTCCAGGCGTGAGCGTCCTCTGAGCCGGGCCTGAACCAGGTGCGGCTGGTCGGGATCCGCATGGAACCGATAGCGAAAGGCCCGTTGCCGGTTCTGCTGCCGCAGCACACTCAGCAGGGTGTTCCGCACTCCGGTGAAGCGCGGCTGGCAGACCAGATCCGGTTGGTTCTGCAGCAGTTGGCTGTCGAGTCGGGGCGCTTCATCGCTGTTCTTGCTCTCCATCCGCTGTCGAATTTCCCGAAAGCTGGCCGCATCAAACAGAGCAGCCCGTTGGCCGCGGCGCCGCATCCGCTCATAGAAATCGAGATCGTCCCCCCCCCAGCCGGACATGTGGTCATGCCAGCCGCCGCAGCGCTGACCCTGGCGGCGCCGGAACAGACAGCTTCCGGAGGATGTGCCCCGTTTGCTGAAGCCTCTGTAGTAAAGACGTGGGTTGCCCTCCATCGCCTCCAGATAGGGGTCGATCGCCACCACTTCGATGTCGGCGTTGATGTTGAGGATCAGATCGCTGCGGGAGTAGCGCAGGGCCACGTTCTGAGCGCGACCGAGCCGCCAGATTGGTTCATCCTCCACCCGGATCACAGTCACGCGAGTCAGGTCGAAGCCGGCCAGCTGGGGCAGCAGTGGCGGACTGGCGCTGAAATCCACGATCAGAATTCGATCCACCCGGGGACAGGCCAGCCAGCTGGGCAGGCTGCGCAGCAGATGCTCCGCCCGATTGCGGCAGGGGGTGATCAGATCGAGGCTGGTCATCGCTGGTCTGCCTCCGGCTCCAGCAACCAGCCTGGCTTGAGCGGTTGGCGGGCCAGCATCCACCCGACCACGTTGGCGTGCTCGGCAGCGCTGAGGGGCTGCCGGCGGTCGTGCTGCCATGGCAATGGCCAGAAACGTTTCGCTGGGCCGGAGACCAGATCGGTGCAGAAGGCTGCACGGATTGCACGATCGTTCTGCGCCAGGTCGCGCTGCAGGCTGCGCAGTTCGGCAGTCGGGAGCCAGCTGTTGAGGGCGGCAAGATGTTGAATGGTCTGGCTTGGTCTGGGGCGCTTGGCGGCCTGGCGAAAGATCCTGCGGTATTTGCGATAGAGCCTGTCGCGTTTTTCGAGCCTGATCGGTTGTTGGTTGAGAAACCGCTTGAAGCTGATGCAGGCCAGTGGGTCTGAAACGTTCGCGAACGGGTTTGGATCGGCGGCCAGGATGTCATCAGGCAGATCCGCGCCACATAGCGCCCGCAGGAATTCCAGGGGTAGCTGGTTGCCGGTACAAAGCGTCTCATAGGAGTGTGCGGTCACCGGGAAATGAGCCGACCAGGCCTGCAGCTGCTGCAGATAATCCCAGCCGTGACCGTAGGCACGGAGATAGGCATAAATGTCGTCTTTGTAGAGCGTGGCCAGCACGAATTCGCTGTAGCTGCTCTGGATGTAGGCGCTGCGCTCCCGCAGCACGGCATGCACCCGCACCTCCCCGTCGGCGAACAGCTGGCGAATCGAGGCCACATTGGCCAGCTTCCGCTGCCAGAGCTTCTCGGGGCTGCAGTGTTCGGGCTGGGTCGGGAAACCGATCCGCCAGAACGCTTCACTGCTGATGATTGTGTGGTCGTAATTCCTGGCGCCTCGCAGGATCGCCTGCGCCATCAGGCGCAGGCTGGGCCGGTCATAGGGCTTCGGTGCGGCCGTGCTGTTGAGCGAACGGGCGATATTGCGGTGGGGGATGCCGTGGCTCCCTCCGGGCAGCAGCTCCGCTTCACTCGGGTACCAGATGCCCCGTTGCTTCAGCGCCTCCCGGTTGCGCTGCAACTGCCGCTGGATGGCGGTGGTGCCGGTTTTGTGGGTGCCGATGTGCAGGTGGATGGGCATCGCTCGGTTCGCGCTCAGGAGCTGGTGAGGTGGCGGATCGCCTGCAGCACCGGCTGCGGATCGAAGGGGTTGGTGCGCTGGAAGGGTTGGGAGGGGTCATCGGCCACGATCGGTGCGAAGCCCGCATCGCAGTGCACGTAGGCATCGCCCCAGCCGACGGCCCGATCGATGTTGATCCAGGTGCTGCTGAGGCTGCGTGGGCCGGACACAAACATCACCTGCCGGGCCAGCTGCTCACCGGGCACGAACAGCTTCAGGCCCATGCAGGCCTGGGGGAAGCCCGCGATCACGGCGTAGCGCCGGTAGAGGCCGAGCTTTTCTTCAAAGCTCAGATCTTCCGGGCAGATCACGTCCACGTGCCGCATCCCGGCCAGCTGCTCGACCAGTTCGGCCTCCTGGGGGTAGAGGGTGCTGCCGCCCTGGAGCTTGTGGCGCGAGAGATACACCAGGCGCCGTTGGGGGGGCGGGAGGGCCAGGAGCCGGTTGCGCAGCCGGGGCTTGAGGGCTGCGGCACAGGCGGGCCGCAGCGCCCGGCTGGCGTAGCCCCGGTCGTTATACAGCGCTCCGCTGGAGATCAGTTCACGGGCCACCAGTGGCCGTCGGATCAGTCTGGCCCGCTTGCGCAGGCCCAGCTGCTTGAGCCAGGCCTGCACCAGTCCCAGCTTCAGAATCGAGCCAGGGTGCCGGTGGGGAGTGGCATCGTGAAACCAGATCGGCAGATCGTTCTGGCGGTGCTCCCGCAGCAACTGGTAGGCCCGGCCGCTGTCGAGGACCAGATGGCCGAAGGCGGCGTAGAGGGTGCCCCCGTAGAGGACGACATCGTGCCGCTCGACCCGATCGCTGTTGAAGGGGTTGTCGGCGAGCCTGGGCCTGGGGTGGCAGCAGTGGCGCTCACCACGCATGTCGCTGAGCGTGCGCACATGCCGCCCGGCCGCATCGAACACGCCATAGCTGCCTCGCCGCCACCAGCGCGGCTCGCCCCGGCGTGTGTGGGTCGGCAGCACGGTGACGTCGTTCCAGCTCCGCAGGTCCGCCTCCTGCGCGTCGCGCACCTCCAGCTCTCCCCACAGGCAAGGGTGATCCTTCGGGATGGCATCCAGCCGTTCGATGCCGGTGGCAGGGGGCATGGTCAACGCTCGCTCAGGGCGCGGAGCTGGTCGATCACCAGCCCTGCGTTGAAGCGGTTCAGCCGCTGGAATCCCTCCGCCTGTCGGGGGCTGCCGAGTTCGATCAGCTCCTCTCCCTCCCGGCCGCCGGCTGGATGGGTGCAATCGAGCACCTGGTCGCCGAAACCGAAAGCCCGCTCCATGTTCACCCAGTTGCTGTTGAGGCTGTTGCGCCCGGCCACCAGCATCAGCTGCCTGGCCAGATCGCCTGGTCGGGTGGTGGGCACGAAGTACTTGAGCACCATCGCCGCCTGCACGAACCCGGTGATCATCCGGTGCCGGCGGTAGAGGCCGAGCTTCGCCTCGATCGACAGCTCCTCCGGGCAGATCACCGCCACATTGGGGAGCTTGCGCAGGGCCTCCACCACCTCCAGCTCACCGTCGAAGCGGGTGGTGCCGCTGCTCAGCTTGTGGCGCGAAAGGTAGGCGATCGGCGCCGCATCAGGTTCCAGGGCCAGCAGGCGGCGCTGCAGCTTGCCACTCAGAGCCCTCTGGGCGGCGCGGGGGAAGTCTGCCGTCACGTAGCAGCGGTCGCGGTACAGCGCCGGTGATGACACCAGCCGATCGCAGTTGAGCGTGCAGCGCAGCACCCGCACCCGCTTGCGGATGCCCAGACAGTCGAACCAGGCTTTCACCAGGGGATTCTCGATCGTGCCCGCCTCGCCGAGGGCCGGATAGTGCACCCAGATCGGCTCGCGGCTGCGTCGGAACAGTTGCAGCAGCCGATAGAGCCGGTTGAGATCGAGCAGCAGGTGGCCGAAATGCTCGAACACCGTGCCCCCGTAGAGCACGACAGGTCGGCGCCGCACCTTGCCGGGCCTGATGTCGGAAAAATCGTCCGGCAGGGCATAGATCGGGCGGGCGCCACGCACGTCGTTGATCGCCGTGATGGGTTGGCCCTGTCGGTCGATCGCCCCCTGCTTGCGGCTGGTCCACCAGTGCTGGGCCTGGCCGGTGCGGCGGGTGGGCAGAAGCTGGGCATCCGGCTCCTCCAGCAGGGGCGCGGCTGGCAGCAGCTCAAGCCGGCCCCACAGGCACGGGTGGTTGTCCGGCACCTCCGCCAGGGCGATGGGAACGGTGGATCCCGCCGGTGAGAACGGCGTTGGCGCGGTCACCATGTGGGATCGGGTCATGCAGCAGGACTGGCTTGTGCAGTGTTGCTCCGGGATGACAACCGGAGCTGCCCCGCCTGTGCTGAATCGGTAGGTGGCAGGAGCTTGGACAACGGTTGTGCCCACCGTTGAGACTGGTATTGAGGCTGGTTTTGAGGCTGGTGTGGCACGCGTTCACCGCCAGGCTGAGCCATTGATCCTAGCCCGCTTCCATTCGGGCTTCACTCTCGCGAGAGCAGGCTTTGCAAGCAGAGTGTAATTGCGACATGTGGTTTTAAGAGCCGTTGATGGTTTGCCTGTGTCTGGAATGTCTGCTGTGATTTGTGCTGTTCAGGTCGTCAGCTTTTGGCTGATTGATCATTTTGTCTCGGTATATTTGTCTGTTGTTGACGATCGGCGATGGCGCGCTTGATCAATCGGGGATGATGCTGGCCTTCGCGCGTGACTAGGCCCGATGCTGAAGCCGCTGGCCAGGGTGCCCGCTGACCATCCCTCCCTCTGGGGCCGGGTGGAGGTGAGGCCTGCACGTCCGCTGATTCAGCTCCAGGACGCGCTGGTGCTGCCCCCCTATCCCCTGGCGCCAGCGGCGGAGTGGTGGCGCCGCCGTGCCTATGGCGTGTTCGATGGTCAGGGCGAGCATGTGCCGGATTTGAGCGACCGGCGTGGCGAGCGCCGCATCTGCCACCCGCCGTCGCGGCTGGAGGCCTGTGCCCAGCCGCGCCAGCCGGTGCTGGAGCTGCCCCTGATGCTGTACGGCGGCACCCTCTACAACCACTACGGCCACCTGTTGATGGAGACCGGTCGGGCCTACCAGCTGCTGCGCGAGCACCGCCAGAGCGATCTGCCGATCTGGTTTCACGACATCACCCCGAGGCGCCGGCCTGTCACCGGCCTGGGTTTCGTGCGGCAATGGTTGCGCTGCCTGGGCATTCGCAAGCGCGTGATGCTGATTCGCCAGCCCATCCGTGCACGCCAGCTGATCTCCGCCGCCGCGATCTACAACGATCGGGCCTTCGTGAGTCAGGATCTGCGGGCAGCCTGTCTGGCGGGCCTGCGTGCCCCGCTGTTCGAGACGTTGGCCAAGCGGCGTGGGGGCGGACGGGGTGTGGCCTATCTGTCGCGCCACAAGCTCCAGGGCGGCAGCACCCGCTTCACTCAGGAGCCGGCCCTGGTGGAACGGCTGGCCGAGCTGAAGCACGTCGATGTGATCTGCCCGGAAGAGCTGACCAACCCAGAGAAGCTGCAGCTGTATCGCGATTACGCCGTGGTGGCGGGTTTCCCCCAGTCGTCGATGCATCTGAAGCTGTTTGCCCCTGGGGAACAGCTGGCCCGGCAGGTGCTGTTCGTGGCAGGGCCCCAGTGCCTGAGCAGCAGCTGGGTGAACCTGGAGCTGGCCACCGGTTTCGGGGACACCTATGTGGATTGTGGCGTGGATGCGGACCTCTCCGCTGGCGACGATCCAGCCTTCCAGCGCTCCAACAGCTTTGATGTGGAGGCCGTGTTCCGCGCTCTCCGCCAGCTGGCGGCGGCCTGAGCGCTTAGGCCAGCAGCCGGGGCAGCAGGCCCTGCAGCCGCCGGCTCGCTGAGGCAGCACGGGCCACCAGCCCCTCCAGCAGTTCCAGCCGTTGGATCAGGGCCTCGCGATCCTGGTCGGCTGCAGAGAGGCTGAGGCTCAGGTCATCGCAGCGGCGGCCAAGCTGCTGCTGCTGTTGATCAGCGGCGGTGCGGCAGTCCTGCAGCTCCTGTCGCAGTGAGGCCACCGTCGCTTCGTGCTCAATCAGCTGCTCGCGCAGGCTCTGCAGCCTGTCGTTCTCCGATTGCAGGGCAGCGAGGCGCTCGCCGGCTTCCAGCAGGTCGCTGAGATCGTGCTGCAGCTGTTGCTGCTCCTGCCAGGTCTCCAGTGCTGCTGAACCGTCCCAGGCCTGGGTCAGACGCTCCAGGCAGTGGTCGTCGGGGGGGCGGCCATCGAGGGCGGCGGCCCGGGGGTGATGCTCCAGCTGGCGGTAGGCCTCCAGCCAGCCAGGGTGCTGGCCGATCAGCTCCCGGGCCAGCACGCCGGCCAGCGATGGCACCGGCAGGAAGCGCGGCTGACATGCCGCCGGTGGGGCCGCGGCCTCGGGATCAACGCACCAGGCCACCAGGGCGGACGCCGACACACAGCTGCCGTTGACCAGCCGCCAGGGGCGTCCGCTCCGCTCCAGCTGCTCCAGATGAGCCAGTTGGGGAAACAGTTGCGCTGCAGACGGTGGGGGGCTGCCATCCCACGGGCGCAGGCATGTCAGCCAGCTGAGCGGATCGGGATAGACCACCAGCAGCGGCACATGGCTGGTCGGATCCGGTTCGGGCAGCAGCACCGGCTCCAGCCGGGCGGCACAGAGGTCCTGCAGCAGCTGCGGGATCGGCTGGAGCGGAGCCCAGAGCTCCACGGGGATCGAGGCGGTGGTCACGGCAGCAGCAGGGATGGACAGGCCTCAGGGCCAGGG
The DNA here is from genome assembly GCA_945901765.1 of Cyanobium sp. NIES-981. Classification (GTDB taxonomy): domain Bacteria; phylum Cyanobacteriota; class Cyanobacteriia; order PCC-6307; family Cyanobiaceae; genus NIES-981. The sequence goes on from CAMDLO010000011.1 coordinate 32,121, forward strand.
GTTCAGCAGGGCCAGCGGTGACTCCAGCCCGGCGAGCTCCGCCCCGTAGGCGAGGCAGCGCCGCAGCACCGCATCGTTCCCCCCATGTTTGTTCACCGACAGGTAGAGAGTGGGGGTGTGGTGGCGGCGGCCCGTGGCCCGGCCGACGGGCCGGCCCTGGCCATCCAGTTCCGGAAACTGCAGGGCCAGGGTGTCGTGGAGCAGCACGGCCGGGGTGGCCGTGAGCAGGGTGTGCACCTTGAACCACAGATCATCGGCGTGGCCCGCGATCCGCAGGGCTGTGGTCAGGTCCATCACCCGGCTGTCCAGCTGGCTGAGGCGATAGCAGATGCCGTCCTTGCCGGTGGGCACGGTGAGCAGACTGGGCTCGCGCAGCTCGGCACCGGCCACCTGCCAGCTCCGGTAGGGCAGGATCGCGCCATCGGCCAGGGCCATGCGCCTGCCCCGGAAGGCCACCACGCCATCGTGGTGCGCCTGGGCGGCGAGCAGCCGCACCAGCCAGTCGTGGGGGTAGAGGGTGTCATCGTCGGCGGTGATCAGCCAGGGGTCGCTGGCGCGCTGCTCGGCGCTGAGCCCCTCGATCAGCGGCAGCAGCTTGCGGTAAGGGCCGGTGTTGGCCACCCAGCGCAGGGTGAAGCGCAGCCCCGGCCTGAGTCGGGCGCGCAGCAGGCGTCGCTTCAGGCCGGGCGGCAGGCTCGGGAAGCCCCGGTCGAGCAGGTAGGGCTCTTTCGAGAGAAACAACTGCAGTTCCACCGGTCGGCCATCGGCAGGCAGCTTCTGTGCCAGCAGGCTGTCGAGGGTGCGCTCCAGCGCCCGCTCCCGACCCCGGATCGATGTGAGCCCGATCAGCACCGGTGGCAGGCTGCTCATACCAGCCACTGGCGATCGATCAGTTCGCGCCATTGCTGCAGGCCAAGGCTGCAGCCGTACTCGAATCCGGATGAAACGGTGCCGGCCGACCCACGCATCAGGTAGAGCGGCGCTGCAAGCTGTGCCAGGTTGGCGGCACCGAAACGGCGGCGCAGCCGTTCACGGAATTCCACATCACCGCGGGAGCGCACCGGATAGAAGCCGCCGAGCGCCAGGGCCGTGGCGCGGCGCAGCATCAGGGTGGCGATGCCATCGCCGATGAAGGCGCCCGCGGGGCCGTCGGGCTGGGGCAGACCCGTCGCCTCGGCCAGGCGCAGGTGGCCGCAGTAGACCGCCACCGCCCCGCTCGTCAGCGCCTGCCACTGACGGGCCAGTCGCAGGGGGTGGGAGAGGTCGTCATCGTCCTGGATGGCCAGCACCTCAGTCGTCATCAGCTCAAGTCCGAGGTTTCGGCAGGCGTACTGGCCCCGATTGCAGTCCTCCCGGTGCAGGCGAATCGGCAGCTCGGGCAGGGCCCTGGCCAGTTCGGCCAGCAGCTGCTGCAGCGCCGCAGCAGCCTCCGGCGGAGATCCGTCATCGATCAGCAGCACCTCCTGGGGCGGCGCACTCTGCAGGGCCAGCGCCTGCAGCGCGCAGCGCAGCAGATCGAGGCGGGGCGCGTGGGTGGTGATCAGCACCGTCACCGGCAGGGTGAGTGGGTCCGGCCGGGCCTCGCTGTGCTGCCAGGTTTCGGTCTGCCAGCTGCGGAGGATGGCCTCAAAGCTGTCGGCAATGCCAACGCCGTTCAGGTGAGGCGGCACCAGCGCCGGCACCCCGCGGGCCTCCGCCAGCAGCCGCAGCAGGGCCAGGCTGCGGCTGGGGAGCCCGGCCGCAGCGGCCTGCACGATCGCCTGCTCATCGTCGCCGTCGAGCAGGCGCAGCAGTGCCGGCTTGGCTGTGCTGTTGGCGCTGCGCAGCAGCGGGCCGCGCTCTTCGCCGCAGGTGCCCAGCCGCAGCAGCAAGGTGAGCTGGCTGGCCAGCAGTTCCGCCTGGAGCGGAGGGGTGGCGGGGATCTGGGCCCGGCCGTGCAACAGGGTGAGGGAGGCCAGCAGGGGGGAGCCCTCGCGCAGCCAGGCGGGATCCAGCTCGAAGCGCCGCAGATCCTGGAGCAGGTTCATCAGCAGCTCCCGCTGCCACCAGATCCGCGGCAGGCAGCGCTCGAACAGCGCCACCAGCGCCTTGCGCATGGTGCTGTCGGTTTCAGCCAGCTGATCGCTGGTCAGCAGCAGCACGGCCTTGATCCAGACCAGACAGCCAGAGGGCGGCAGCAGGATCGGCAGCCGGTAGCAGCTCTGGGGATCCAGCCGCAGCACCAGCTGCCGCAGGAGATCCAGGTTGCGCTGTCCGCTGCGCACGATGCCCTGCAGGTCCTGTTGCCCGGTGCGTTTGGCAGCCAGGTCGCCGCTCGCCTGGGCCGCAGCGATGCACCGCACCAGGCCATCGATGCAGCCGGCCAGGTCCAGCAGCAGGTCGCTGGCCTCCGCCCCGCTCGTTTGCAGCAGCCGCATCAGCGACAGGCCGCGCCGGGCTGGATCGCTGCAGCGCCGGGCGGCCGCGATGCCGGCGGCGCGCAGCCGTGAGCTGCAGGCCAGCCAGGCCGGATCCCGGCTGTTCAGCCCCCCCACCAGAGCCTCGAGCAGGCGTCCGCAGGTCAGGCTGTGCTCGGGATCCGGATCGGAGACACCCGTCACCAGCAGCGGTTCGAGCACGGCCAGGAAGGCGGGGGCCTGATCGGAGGGCAACAGATGCAGCAGGGCCACCAGCCTGTGCCCCAGCTCCTCGGGCGCGCCGGCGGCAGCGTCGATCCAGGCCCGCAGCGGCCAGGCTTCGAAGCCCGTCGGCCGGGGTTCCACCGCGGCCAGCAGGCGCCAGCTCAGACGCCGCTGCTGGAGCTGGCGCAGGGCTTCGGCGGGGTCGATCTCCCCATCGCAGAGGCCGGTCTCGACGTCCGCTGCCAGCCACTGGGCCAGAGGCGAGGCGGGCAGCTGGGCGTCTGCTGCCGCGACGCTGGTGCGCGGTATGGGCTGCGGCATGCCCCGAACGGTGTCGCCATCCCGGCAGAACCGCTCCGCAGCCGGGTTGCCGGCCGCCCATGCCAGCGGCAGCAGTAGCACCAGGGGATCCGCCGGCAGGCTGGCCGCCGGGTCGAGCTGCAGCCAGGCCTGATCTGCGATCTCTCCGTTGAGCCGCAGCAGGGTGGCCCGATGGGCGCCGCGCTCAAACCCGTACCCGGCAACCCCGGCGAGGGCGTAGCGACCCCGTACCAGGCGACGCAGGTTGAGCTCGGCGTGGATCGCCGCTGCGGTGACCTCCCCCACCCATCGGTTCCGGGTGCAGAGAGGATACGGCGGCAACCGGCAGTTCTCGATGCGGCACCTTGATGTGCTGATCGCCGCCCCTTCCGATCCCGCCGGCCTGCCGGCCTGGGGTGACTATCACTTCGCCCGGGGGCTGCAGGCCGCACTGCAGCGGGCCGGAGTGCGCTCGCGGTTGCTGTTTCGCGACACCTACGAGGCGGCACCGCCGCCAGCTGGGGGGGGCGATCTGCTGGTGATCCGCGGCAAATTCGCCCCTGCCCTCAGCTGGCTGGAGCGGGCCGGCTATGGGACTCGCCTGTTGTGGCAGATCAGCTGGCCCCTCGATCCCACGCCTGAGGAGTGGCAGAGCTACGACCGGATCGCGGTGGCCAGCCCCCAGGACCTGCCCCGCATCGCCAGGTTGAGCGGCCGACCCTGTCTGCTCCTGCTGCAGGCCACGGCCTTCGCTCCCCATCGCCAGCAGCAGCCTGACCTCTCAGGTCAGCTGTTGTTCGTCGGCAGCACCAGGGGCCAGGTGCGGCCGATCGTGGCGGACTTCGCGGCGGCGGCACTGCCGCTGCAGTTGATCGGGCAGGGCTGGGAGAGCGTTGGGCTGAGGCCGGTTGCCCCAGGGATTCCCAATGCCTGCCTGCCTGCGCTCTACAGCGGTGCGCTCGCCGTGCTCAACGACCATCACAGCGCCATGGCGGCCTACGGCTATCTGAACAACCGCTGCTTCGATGTGCTGGCCTGCGGTGTGCCGCTGATCACCGATGTGGCGCCCGGCTGTCCGGCGGAGCTGGCCGCCGCGGTGATCTGCCATCGGCCCGGCACCGATACGCCCCAGCGCAGTCTGGAGCGGGCCCTCGCCCTGCAGGAGCAGCGGCAGCTGCTGATGGCGGTGGCACGCCAGACCCGGCGCCATCACAGCTTTGAGGCGCGGGTGGCCCAGCTGCTGGCCGCAGCTGGGACCGATGCGGGGACGCCATGAAGTCCCCAGACCGTTCGTCCGTCATGCCGGAGCGTGCCCATTTGTGGATGCGCCGGGGTGCCGATTGCGGCAAGGCCGGCCACTGGACAGCCGCGATCGCAGCACTTGGGCAGGGTCTGTGGGACGAGCCGCGGCTGGGGGTGCATTTCGCGGCCGCCCTGGAACGGGCCCGGCTGCAGCACCGGCGGCACCGCTGCGCTGCCCTCAGCCAGGGACAGACAGCCCTCGCCGTTCTGGTGGTGCAGACCGGCTCGGACCCGGCCTCCCTGGCTCGGGCAGAGGCCAGGAGTCGGATCCACGCCCGGCTGGGCCATGGGGTGGAGTCGCTGGATCTGGTGCCGCCAGAGGCTGGAGCGGTGCTGGCGAGCCTGTGGCAGCGCTGCCTGAAACGGCCCGCCGATCTTGTGCATCTCTGTGAGCCGACTCTGCCGGCGGTGGTGGCCGGGCTGTTGTGCAAGCTCTTCTGGGGGGCCTGCGTGGTCGTCACCCTGGACGACCGGGACCCGGCCTCGGGCCTGCCGCGCGCCTCGATCAGCCTGGACACGCTCAAGCGCATCTGGGGCGGGCTGCCATCACCCCTCGATCTTCGCGATGCCGCCTGGGCCGGACTGGCGCTCCAGCTCTGCCAGCAGTTTGATGCGGTGCTCACTCCCGATCCAACCGTGCAGCGGCGTCAGGGCGGCACCCTGATTGACGATCCAGGCGATGGGCCGGTGTTGGCGCAGATCTGCCGGCAGCTGGGTGAAGGCCTGGCTACCGCTTGCGGAGATGGTGCCTGCCAGCCGCTGCCGCTGGCCGGCGCGCAGCTGGCTCTGCTGGAAAGCCTGGCACCGGCCCAGGCCAGTCCGTTGCTGGCCCATCGCTTTCAAGGCTGGAATCAACGGTTGCTGGGCCGGGCCCTGCAGCAGGGGCTGCCCAGGCAACGGCAGCTCAGCACCATCGTCATCCCGGTCTACGGCGATCCGGCCGAACTGGATCGCTGCCTGGCCGGGGTTCGCGCGGCCGCGGTGCGGAGCCCCTGGCAGGTGATGGCGGTGATGAATGACGCCACCCCGGCCACACGTCAGGTGTTGGCCCGGCATCAGACCGAGGACTGCAGGATTCAGGCGGTGTGGCCCGGGGAAAACACCCAGTTCGCCTTGGGTTGCAATCTGGGTGCCATGGCCGGTCGGGGTGAGCTGATCGTGCTGCTCAACAACGACTGTCGGGTGGCGGATGGCTGGCTGGACGCCCTGGTGGAGCCGCTGCGGCAGCCAGCGGTCGCAGCTGTGCAACCTCGACTGGTGAAGCCGGATGGACGGGTGCAGAGCCTGGGGGTGGTGTTTTCCGGTGAGCAGACACTCGGCTACCCGTTGTATGCCGGCCTGGCTTCGGCATGGGACTGCACCCGACGCCAGCACCGGCTGCAGGCATTGACCGGAGCGTGCCTGGCCTTCCGCTTCGCCGATCTGTTGCGGGTGGGCGGTCTGGATTGCCAGTTCATCAACAGCCAGGAAGATGTGGATCTGTGCCTGAGGCTGCTGCAGCTTCCGGAGCGTGAGTATTGCCTATCCACAGCCGCCACAACCGTGGTGCACGCCGAGGCCAGGGCCCCCGGACGTTTCGGCCACAGTCGCTGGAGCCGCCACCATTTCGTGCAGCGTTGGCAGGGGCGGATTCAGCCGGATGACCGCACCGTTTATCAGGCTGATGGTGTGCTCTACAAAGGGCACCGACCGGACGCGGAGCCCTTTGAACGTGAGGGAATCGGTGCTGGTCGGGCAATTCTGATGATGCCTTCGCCGGAGCCTGATTTCGGTCAAGATCAGAACAGGGTCGACCGGGTGGGGAAGTAGCGCTGGCGTACCCATTCGTTTGAAGCGGTATACGCCTGCCTGTAGACCCGTTTCTGCCACGCTCTGGCTGCTGGTGGGGAAAGGTGATCAAACGAATCGCGAATCGCTCTCACCAGGTCGCGACTGGGCCGCTCCTGGCGATTGAGCCGTGCAATCAGAGAGAGCGAGAGCCAGGATAATGAAGTGTTCGCACGCTGAGGCGCGGCACGGTAGTCGGCTGGAAGCGCAAAGCCAGCCGCTGCTGAAAAATCCTGGATGATGTCAGCATCTTTCCAGTCCTCCGGAGTGAACAGGCGCAGCTGAAACTGCCCCGGGAACCAGCTGGCCAGTTGTTCGGCAGTAAAGCGGTGGCAGCAGAGGTGATCCCAGTAGGGATTGTCTGGCATCGGTAAGTCGGCCTCGGCTGCCCCATTCAGAACGGCTGTTGACCATAAGGATAAAGCTGCGCTTAACGGTTCCCGCAGATAGGCAATAATTAGAATGTTGTCAAAGCGTGCTTTTGTGAAGGCCAGTAATTGCGCCATCGCACTGTTGTTTCGCAGGATTCGCGAGTGAATGTGTTCGCTTGATATCAGCCATGTCTGGTCTGAATGACGGACCAGCTCCTGATCAAAGTCGTGCTGCCAGCGGGCGATCCTGGCAGCACGATCTCCGTCTGTGTCGCTGTCGAGTGCCTCGAGGATCGTGAGGTCATCTCGCTGTTCAGGAGAATAGAAGAATAGAGGAAAGCGACGATGCTCGATCGCCCCGAGCGATTCGGGAACGGCATAGCCCTGCTTGGATAGCGATTCGCGATTGGCCCTTAGAAAGCGTTGGATGGCGGTGCTGCCGGTTTTTTCTGTACCGATATGAAGAATCAGTCGATTGGCCATGGTCAGAAACGATTGTTTCGCTGTTCAGGCTGATGCATTGTTGGAGTTGTCTGCTGGGCTTGCAGCAAGCGGCTCACAACTGCCATCAGTCGCTGTGCGTCTCGCTGCCAAGCTTCGCTGGCTGTAGGGTTGTTGTTTTCAGTGGGAAGTGCGGTCAGGATTTCACGGCTCAGCTGCAATTGTTCGTCGCACAAATTCCAATGCAGATCTCCGGTGAAGCCAGGCTTTTCGGTTAGCAAAAGTTGAGCTTCGGTTGCGAGTCTCTCGTTGATGAAATCAACATGCTGTCGATTTTCGCTTTCCACCTTTAACTTTGAGCCCGGTTGCATGGCCAGGGCGACAGGAGTTACATCCGGCAGCTTGTTGACCAGTGAATCCGCAAGTAATCTGCCAACGGAGCGGCCGTGGATGGCATTCACAAACAGCATCAGTTGGAGCTCGGCTGCGCTCAGCGACCTGTTGACTGGAGCCGGAAGTGAGCGATCGATAATGTTCGCGTCAATGCCAATGGCTTGAATCAGGGCATCAATGACGCTGGTTTTCAATGCTGAGTAATTAAAGAGTGAGTAGCGAATTTCCAGGGCTTCAAAGGCCGCGATGGCTGCTGCTGCTTTGGCGGTTGCGTTGCAGCGATACTCGTGCTCGGATAGAAACTCTTCGTAGCCCTTGCAGTAACCATGGCGCTTGACCAGCTGTTGATAAACAGAACTGAGCTGTTCGATGGGGTCGCGCACGGCCAGTAGAACATGAAACTGCCAGTGGGCTGGCAGCGATCTGACGGTAGATGTGAAATCGACGATCCTGTGAATCAGATTTTCATTGGAGAATATGACCGTATGATAGTGGTGGTTATTTTCTAGAATGGGGAGAACTGTTGTGGTCAGCCAATTATGATCTTCGGGGCCTATTGAAATGTTTCCTGAGCTGACTTGTCGGCGTGACGCGCGAGTGAAGCTATCGTGATAAGGATAGAGAAAGCCCTTGTCTTTAAGAGCGTCATGGGAGCGGGCCAGGCAGCTCTGGAAGGCTGAGGATCCGGTTTTGGGATGACCGATATGTAAAAAGATGTGCTGCTTCATGGCCAGGGGTTTGGCTATTTCAAAGCGCTCACAGCGACAGCGGTGAGCATGTGTTGCGCCACCGTAACCGCATGGCGATCTGCTGGCGATCACTCCACAGCTCCTGCAGGCGGTTTCTGTAACGCTGACCCACCGCCTCACAGGCAAAGCGATCGCGATAGGTCGATGCGGCTTCTCTGCGCCAGGGTTGATTGAGGCGTTGCTGCGCCACCTGGCGGATCAGTCTGACGGCATCATCAAGATCAGGCTCGGCCCAGTGATGGCCATCGGCACAGGGGTAGGCACCCCGCGGGATCGGCACGCGGCGGAAGTGCACTGGATGGGCGAGCGGCCCGGTGCAGAAGTCGGTGTTGCCGCCGAAGTCGGTGGCGATCACGTCCAGCCCAAGTTGCAAAGCCTCGGCCAGTCCACGACCGAATCCCTCGGAGCGATGCAGTGAGACAAAGACATCACAGCAGCCGTAGAGCTTCACCAGCTCCTCCCGTTCCAGGTGACCAACCACCAGATGGATGCGGGGGTCCTCGGCGACGCGAGCCTGCAACCAGTGATACTCAGCTCTGGAGCGCCGGGGAGGAAAGGTTTTGATCATCAGGGCGACGCGGGCCGCTGTGTCGTCACATGGATCCGGCGGGAAGGCTCGCTGAAACGCCTCCAGAACGCCCATGGGGTTCTTGCGCGTTGCGGTGGAGTTGAAATCAAAGCCAAAGGCAAAGATCACGGCCTCTTCCGGCAGGCCGTGGCTCTGACGGGTGGCAAGCCGCTGTTCAGGGGTGGTGACGTGAACCCGATTGGGAATTTCCGCCGCCATCGGCATCCAGCGAAGCGGGCGATGCGCTCCCGCGTGGGGCCGCAGGGCCCGGGCCGTGAACTGACTGGAGGGCCAGAGTTCATCGGCCACCTCCAGCAGAGGCGCCCAGGCCTCAGGCCAGCGTTCGGTTTCCCAGGGCCAGCTCACCAGCGTGTACCGCTCACGCAGGGCTGTGAAGTCCTGCTCCAGCAACCAGCGGGCCTGCACCGGTGCTGCCATGCAGATCAGGTTGAAGGCGTAGGGTCCGCCCTGCGCACCCGCGTGCAGCAGGCCTTCCAGGCTGCGATCCGTTCGCGCCGCTCCATTGCCGGCTGGGTGATCGATGACACAGCAGGGCACATCGGCCGCCTGCAGGGAGCGGGCGGCCATGCGGATGTCTTCGCCGATGCCGAAGACATCGAAGGCATGACCGATCAGATTCACTCCAAAGGGGCGCTGTTCAAACGTCAGCTGGGGCTGGGCCGCTTCGGCGGGTTGGCCCAGCAAGGCCTGCAGCAGCGGGAACGCATGGGCTTCGCTCTTGATGGCATCCACCAGGCGGCGATGGGGACCCGCTGGCGGTGCGGGAGCCTTCAGATGCAGTTGGGGCCGTAATGCCTGCAGCAAGCGGCCAGGCAGGGATCGCTGCCAGCCGCTGGCTGCTGCTGCGGCTTCAGCGGCCACCAGGCTGGGTGCCGTGGCGGGATCCAGCAGCCAGACCTGGCGCAACTGGGCGTAGTCCTGCGGATCCACCAGGCATTCGGCTTCGCGAAACAGCGCGTCCAGGTGATCCAGCAGGGGTTGCCCCGGGGGCAGCCTGGCGATGCCGAGCTGCAGCTCAAGGGCGTAATTGTGCAGACGCGATGCGGGGGCGATGCCGAGGTACTGGCTGAGCAACAGGGTGGCCTCCAGCGCCACCGTGCGGCGCTGCGAGCTGGTGAGGGTGTGCGCGTGAAGGCGGGTGATGGCCTGTTGGTGAGGCAGATAGCCGATACGGTCAGGGAAGGCCGTGAAGGCTCTGAGCCAGAACTCAAGATCGAATGCCGTTCGCAATGATGTGTTGAAGGGGCCCAGCAGAATGCCCATGCTCCGTCGGAACACCACGGTGGGCTGGCAGATGAAGCAGTGGCTGCGGAACCCCTGCAGGCCAGCATCAGCAGGGAGGGTCGGATACCGAAGTCGACTGCCTGTTGTGCCATTCCATTCCTCACCCTCCCCGTAAACCATCAACCATTCAGGGTGTGATCTGAGCGACTGAACGGCACGTTCCAGAGCAGCTGGATGAAACAGGTCATCAGCATTGAGCCAGCCGATGAAGGTACCCCGTGCTGCATTGAACGCCTTATTCAGGGCATCACCCGGCCCCTGATCCGGGCCGAGGAGCAACCGAACACGTTTGTCGAGGGACGCCTGCGCCTGAATGAATGGCAGGCTGCCATCCGTTGAACCGCCATCGGCAATCAGCAGTTCCAGGCATTGCGGCTGCATCAGCACAGAAGCGATGGCTTCCTCCAGGAAACGTCCTGGATTCATGCACGGCATCAAGACTGATACGCAGGGCTCGATGCTCATCGCATTCCTCATTTCATTGAATCAGTTTTGATCAGGGCCTCAATCGGCAGAAGTTGATTTGGGCTGAGATTGAGCGAAACCATGCTATTGCGCGTTTAATCTTGCCAAAACTTGCATCATTCGAGTCAGCAGGGTTGATTGTTTTGTTATCTGGTCTACCAGCCAAGCTTGTTGCTGGGCGAGCTTGCTGATTTCGACAGCTTTCTCATCGCATTCACGCTCTTTGTCGCGGCAGCGATAAAAGTAAAACTCAAGTTCTTCCTGTATCTGTTCGAGTTGAAGCTTGCTCAGGCGCAAATCCTCTGTCGCGTCTTGGAGTTGCTCGTGTAGGAAGGAATCATCTGAATCCTTTGAGTTTGGGTTGGCTGATTCAACAAAAGTGACTCCTTTGTTGTTGGCAAGCCTGGCGTTGATTGCATCGCATTCGTTTCGCCAGTCGGCCAATCGCTGCTCGCCAAACTTAACGAGTTCCTGGTAGCGATGGGCCAGCTGCTGTAAATGATTTGCTTCTAAATAAGGCTGGATCCGTTGTTGATCCATCGGTGGCTTGGATGGGGTTGCTGGTCTGATTAGCTGACACTACAGCTTAAGGTAGCCGTCTTTTGAAAGGTCGTCCTTAAAGTGTTTCCACACGAGCTCCTCAACGATGTCTTCGCCTGGAATTTGATCGTTGCTTTGGCGCACGTGACCAGGATGTAAAAAGCTGGTTTTGTCATGTAAGTAATCTTGCTGTTTAACCTTGTTGGCGCGATCGAGCATGGCCTCAAAGCCCAAGGTTTTCTGTAAGCCAAGCCATGATCTTGGCGCAAGTTGTAGGCCAAGAAATCGGGCGATTCGGTTGGTTGCTGCTTTGGTATCAGTTCTGATAAGATCTTCGCGGACAAACAAAACATTTGTTAATTTGCGCTTCTTCCTTTCGACCCCGATTTCTCTGCGGATAATGCGAACGGCATCTTCCGGTTGACGATCTGGGCGATAAAATGTACTTGCTTGACTATTGTTCACCATTCGCCACCAAGACTTGGCTACACTAGGATAGTCTCTGACTGTTACAATAGCCTTTGCTTTCTCCTCCTCAAGCAAGCTCGGTACATCACTCTCAAAGCGGTGAATCTTCATGATTCCAACCGTGTCACGGCCGCTGGCCTCAACCAGATTCAAGATAGATTTTGGTGATGCCAGCTCCCTTTCCCAGGCGCAAATAACATTTTGGGCAACAGCACCAGCAAGAATCCGTAAAGTATTATAGCCAAATGTGGACGCTGTGCGAATTCCGCCATAGCTCACCCAAACAGGGGTTTGTGCAAGCTGACTAACTGCTTCGCTGTAGTTCGTGATCAAGCAAAGGGAGCTATCAAGTTTTAGCCCGTAATCCTGAATTGAAGAAACAATATTCTTGAATTCACTGCTTGGGCGAAGGTCCTCGAGTCTTCGATTGATCGCTTGAGATAATCCCAATTGTCCAGGCCGGTTCGGTCCCATGCTAGCCTAGAAGGGCCAAGTCTAAGTAAATACACGGTGCCTAAAAAATATTGGTTCCAAAATTCACTTGACGCGATTGTGAACATACTCAATAGTGAAAGAGATTACCTTGCAGCTAAAGTTGAAAAAGACTTGCGTCTTCATAGTTTTTCAGATTCTTCTAGCTATGTCAGCCGTCAGGCTCGTCGATTGAAGCGCTTGTTGGCGCAATCAGTTGGGATCGGTAGTCGTTCAGGCCCCCTGGCTAGGTTGGCTTCAATACCGGTTAACAGTTCAAAAACATGCTGGATTGTCTGTGGCCCCGAAAGCAGTGGCAGTGTGCTGATAGCAAAAACACTTTCGCATGCAATTGGAGCTTCCGAACAATTTTCTGACTATAGTGGATATGGATATAATGGGGAAATAGGCATTGACAACCTCGTTCTTCACCGCTCAGTTCCTTTTCTTAGGCCTAAAAAAACGCATCACGACGTGATTGA
>CAMDLO010000012.1 GCA_945901765.1 Cyanobium sp. NIES-981
GCCTGCCGCTCGCCAGGGCCTGCTGGTTCCACCCCGCTTTCATTCACGTGGATCTCCCCTGTCGGGATCATCGGAAGGTGCTGCGGAATCAGCCATTGATCGCCATCTGGCAGCGCGCGATCTGGACCCGGATGCTGGCAGGCGGTGGGGCGCAGCGGCGGTAGCCGGCAGCTGGCTGGAGCACGCCAATGGGGTTTGCAGGGTTACGCCTGCCACTCCTGCTCAACCCCTGCTCAGCCCCACGAGCATCCAGGCCACTTCGCTGACGAGCGCGACGATCAGCAGCCGCACGATCCATTGCCTGGCCCTGGGGCCCAGGGCCAGGGAAGCTCCCAGCCAGCCGCCCAGGGCGCTGCCCAGCATCAGGGGCGGGGCGGCAGCCCAGTCCACCTCCCCGCTCCTGACGAACACCGCCAGCGAGACCAGGGAGGCCAGGCCGATCAGCACCGACTTGATGGCGTTGGCTTGTTGCAGGGCCACCCCGCCCACCAGCACCAGGCTCACCAGCAGGTAGGTGGCCGCATCGAGCACGATCAGGCCGGTCCAGAAGCCAACCCCGGCCATCAGCAGGTGCAGCCGGGGCGTGATCGGCAGCGCATCGGCGGATTGCCCGCCCACCAGCAGGCGCTGGGGCTTCAGCAGCACAAGCGCCAGGGCCAGCAGCAGGGCAATGTGCACCAGCAGGCGGATGTGCTCCATCGGCAGCACCCCAGCCAGGGAGGCACCGGCCAGGGCGCTCAGGACAAAGGTCGGAATCAGCTTCAGGGTGAAAGCCCAGGGGATGGCCCCCGCCCGCTGAAAACGCCAGAACGCCGTCGCCAGGCCCACCAGCACCGGCAGGCGGTTGGTGCCGTTGGCCACCGCCGGGGGCAGACCCAGTGCCAGCAGCAGGGGCAGGCTGATGGCCGAACCGCTGGAGGCTGCCGCGTTCAGAAAGCCGCAGACGGTGCCTGCAGCAAGCAAGGCGAGCCAGGTGTGCATGGTGCTCACACAGCCACTCCATCGTGGTGGCCTGCCGGGGTCAGGCCATGCTCTGTCTCACACCGTTGTGATTGCGTCGCCGTCTCTGGTGGTGCGCTGGTGGACTGGTCAGGATCGGGGTACGTCGTCGTCACCAGCGTGGTCTCCCGTCCGATGCACATGCGCCTGTCACGCCGGGAGTTGGTGCAGGGTGCCCTCTCCGGTCTGATCGGGGCCACCCTTCTGCCTGCCATGGCCCAGCGCGCCATGGGGGGCGGCCGCCTTGTGCTCTCCCGCCGGCCAGCCTTCGCGGTGCCGCTGCCCACCCCCTTCAGCAGCTCCCTTGAGCTGGATCTGGCGGCCCATCGCCAGCTGCTGCGCTTCTACCGGCAGGCCGGCGCCGACGCGGTGCTGGCGGTCGGCTCCACCGGCGAGATGCTCTCGATCACCTGGCCGGAAGCCCTGCGGCTGGTGCGCTCCGCCAGTGCGGTGTTCGGACCGTCGCGAACGTGGGCCAGTCTGAGCGTGGGCCGTAGCGTGGAGTCGTGTCGGCGGGGCGCCGCCGATCTGCACCAGGCGGGAGCCGGTCTGCCGGTGGTGATCCCCGGATTGCTGGCCGGTGCGGGCAGCACGGAGGCGGAGGCGGAGCGTCTGTTGCTGGAGGTGGGTCGGGGTATCCCGGGCCCGCTGGGTCTGTACGAATCGATCAACCCGTTCCATCGCACCCTGCCCGCGCCGCTGCTCGCCGCCCTGGCGGCGCAGGGAAGCTTTCAGTTGCTCAAAACCACGCAAGGGGCCCCGCAGCGGATGGCCGCGCTGGTGGCCGCCGTGCCAAGGGGGTTCTTGATCCTGGAGGCCAATACTGCCGATCTGTTTGCCGTGCTGCAGGCCGGCGCCGCCGGAGTGCTCGATTTCTGCGCCGCCTGTTTCCCGGAGCTGCTCGCCCATCTCTGCCGCAGTTGGGCTGACCCCAAGCGGCGCTCCTCGCTGCAGCCCCTCTGCCGCTGGATCGGCGACACCGATGCCCTGCTGCTCGGATCCCTGGCCTTTCCCCGGGGTGTCAAGGCGGTGCTGGCGGCCCGCGGGCTGGCGATTCAGCCGTTCAGCCGCCAGGCCGTGGCCGACCTCACCCGTGACCAGAACGCCCAGGTGCAGGACCTGGTGCGCCAATTCCGCTCCCTCAGTCGGGACCTGGGCATCACCCCTCTGCTTTAAAGGGGGGCTGAAGGGGGCTGCCCAGGTCGGCCGCTCGCTCACCCCAGCAGCCGCTCCAGCACGCTCGCCACCGAGCGCACCGCCGCTCGGGCGGTGGCGTAGGCCATGCGCATCGGCCCGATCAGGGCCACCTGGCCCACGCCGCCGTCACCGCTGCGGTAATCGGCCTGCACCAGCGCACAGGCGTGCAGGGCCCGGTGGGGATGCTCGGCGCCGATCCAGATGCCGCCCTGCTGCAGCAACTGGCGTGGGTTGTCCTCCACCAGCTCCACCAGTGGCCGCAGGCTCGCGGTCTGACTGAACTCCGGCTGGGCCAGCAGACCGGCCAGCCCGGAGGCCACGGCCCCCTTGCCAGGGCCGCCCCCCTGCAGACGGCCATGGCTGGCCAGACCCTGGCGCAGCACGGCCCCACAGGCGTTGAGCTGGGTGGGCAGGCTGGTCCAGTCGATCGGGCCGCGCTCCAGCTGTTCGCGCACCCATTGCTCCAGGGCTTCCACCTCGCCCCGCCCCGGCATGGGCAGACGCAGGTTCAGGCTGCGGGCCGTGGCTGCGTCTTCCACCAGGAACACCAGCAGCCGATCGCCGCTCGGCACCAGGCGCAGGGCCTGCAGGCGCGGGCGGGGCTGCACCGGCTGGGGCCTGGTGATCAGGCTGAGCAGGCCGGTGAGGTCAGCCAGGCGCCGGCTGAGATGGAGCAGCAGGTCGTCGAGGGCGGCCCATTGCAGGCTGAGGCCGGTCAGCTCCCGGTCCAGTTGCAGAGCCACGGCACCGGGGGCCGGCAGCAAGGCATCCACATACACCCGGTAGCCCCGCTGGCTGGGGATGCGGCCGGCGGAGGTGTGGGGCTGGGTCAGCAGCCCACGCTGCTCCAGGGCGCCCATGGCGGAGCGCACGGTGGCAGGACTGGCAGGCAGGTCGAAGCGCCGCACCAGGGTCTGGCTGCCCACCGGTTCCATCGTGTCCACGTAGTGACGCACGGCCAACTGCAGCACTTCCTGCTGGCGGCGGGGGAGTGGCGTTGCCGGGTCGGACCTGGACAGCGGAGGCGGCTGAAGAGTCAGGCGCAATGGTACGGAGATCCCCTTGCGCTGGGCGCTGTGCCGGTCGGCGCTCTGGGTCGGCGCTCAGGGTCGGCCGATCCAGTGCGCCGCAGCCGCTCAATCCCCGATTCGCGCCATCCGGGAGCCCAGCGCCCTGTCAGTACCGCGGCACCGTCGGGTCCACCTCGATACTCCAGGCCTCGATGCCCCCCTGCAGGTTCCACACGTCGCCGTAACCCTGCTGCTCGATCAGCCAGCAGCCGAATTGCCAGCTGCGGATGCCGGCGTGGCAGAGCACGGCCACAGGGCGGTCGCGGGGCAGGCGCGCGTTGAGAGTCGGGCCCCAGTCTTGAAAACGGCTCAGGGGGAGGTGCACCACCGGATGGGCTATCCGGGCCAGGGCCAGCTCCCCGTCTTCGCGCACGTCCACCAGCTGGATGGCCTCGCCCGCGAGCAGCCGTTGCTGCAGGGCGGCGGCGCTGATCTGCCGGGGCGTGTTCACGGGGAGAGGTTCGGTGCAGGATGGGCCCATCCTGCTTGGGGCGCATGAAAGCCCGCCGATTTCTGGCGGTGGTGCTGGCGGTGACGGTGCTGTTGTTCGGTCTCGGCGCCGGAGCCTGGTGGCTCGTGTGGCAGCGCTCACCCCTGCAGCTTCAGCACCGGCGGCTCGCCTTGCCCCGGGCCGCCCGTTTCGTGCCGCGGGACGCTGCCTTCAGCTTCTATCTGCTCAGCGACCCTGAAGCACCGCTGGCCTACGCGCGGGCCGTCGCTCCGGCCTCCAGGCGACGCCAGGCCGGCGACACCCTCGCCCGGCTTCGGGATGGGGCCTTCGCAGCGGCGGGCCTCGACTACGATGGTGAGCTGGCCGACTGGCTCGGCTCCGACACGGCTGTCTGGCTGCTGGCGGACGGCCAGGCCGCGCCGGCCGGCTGGGTGCTGGCCCTCGCCAGCCGCGACGGCGACGGCGCCCGGCGCTTCCTGCAGCGCTTCTGGCAGACCCGCAGCCTGGCGGGCACCGAACTGCAGATCAGCAGTTACCGAGGCATGGGTCTGATCAGCGGCCGCGGCGCCCTGCGCGGCCAGGAGCCCCTGCCGCTGGCGACAGCCCTGATCGATGACGATCTGGTTCTGCTGGCCTCGGGCCGCGGCGCGCTGGAGCAGGCTCTCGATGTCTCCCAGATCGATGAGCTCAACCAGGCAGCCGACCCCCGCCTGGTGGAGCGCCTGAGCCGGCTGGGGGACGGGGTGGCCCTGCTGACCGGTCGCCTCGAGGCGCTGCAGACCTGGCTGGCCCAGCCGCTGCCTGCCGGCGGTGCGCTGGTGGCGGCACTTCGCCCGGAAGGGCGGGAGCTGGTGTTGGAAGGCTGGCTGCAGACCGTCACGGCTGCGGCGGAGCCCCTGCCGTCGCTGCCAGGAGCCGCTGACGAGGGGGAGGCTCTGCTGGAGGCCTTGCATGGTGAGGCTGACAGCATCGCTCTCCTGCGGAATCCAGCGCAGTGGCCCGAGCCCTGGCGCCAGGCCCTGCTCCAGCTTCAGCGGATCGGCGCGGCCGATGCCCCGCTGCCGGCCCTGCTGCTGCAGCAGGCGCCGGGGGTTCTGCTCTGGCGCGAGGGGGCTGATGGACGGCTGCTCGGCACCAGGCCCGCCCCGGGCGATCCTGCGGGTCTGGCCCCTTCCCTGCTGCAGCAGGGGCTGGTGGCGGCGCCGCTCGAGTTCGATGGTCACCCGGTGGAGGTCTGGACCCGCCTGCGGGTGGGCGCTGCCGGGGGGCGTCTGGAGGCGACCCTGGCGGCCGCCCGCAGCGAGCAGGATGGCTGGGCCTGGTGGTCGGATTCGCTGGAGGCCCTGGGCCGCCAGCAACGCGGCCGTGGCCAGCCCCGGGCCCTGCGGGCCCGTTTCGAAGCCCTGGCCATGCCTGAGGCGGCCCTGCGCTGGGCGGGGGTGGGGGAGCGCGCCCAGGCTCTGCTGCAACGCTGGGCGGGCTGGCGGCTGCTCTCGGCGCTGGCGGGCCAGCCGCTGGCTGAGACCGTGCAGGCCGTCGCCCTGGCGGTGGAGCCGGAGTCTCTGCCGAAGTCCCTGCAGGAGTCGCAGCCGCAGCCAGGGCTTCTGTCAGACCTGCAGTCAGACCTGCTGTCAGATCCGCTGTCAGAGCTGCAGTCAGACCCACAGTCAGACCCACAGTCTGAGCTGCGGTCACCGTTGCGGGCCCAGGCGTTGCGCCTGCGGCTGCGACTGGCTTTCGGAGCCTGATCAACGTGGCGGAACTGCTTCTGCTGCGGCATGGGATCGCCGAGGAGCGCGGCCCCGACCAGCCCGATGCGGTTCGGGCGCTCACCCCGGCGGGCATCAGCCGCACGGCGGCGGTGCTTGCGCGGTTGCGCCGCCTCGACCTGGGCTGTGAGCTCCTCATCACCAGCCCGCTGGTGCGTGCCCGCCAGACCGCCGAGCTGGCGGTGGCCGCCGCCCTGGCGCCGGATTTCAGTGTCTCCGAGGCACTGGCACCGGCTGGGGATCCCTGGCCCCTGCTGCGCTGGCCGCCGGGGGTGCACCGCCTGGGCCTGGTGGGCCACGAGCCCGACCTCGGCAACCTGGCGGCGGCGTTGATCGGCGCTACCCCAGGCAGCCTGGTGCTGAAAAAAGCGGGCATCGCCCTGCTGCTGATCGAGCCGCAGGCTCCAGGACCCAGCGGTCAGCTGCGGCTGCTGATCGGTCCTGCCCAGCTTCTCACCGGCAACTAGCGCTACGGCGCGGCGGCGGCGGGCAGCCGTAAGTTCAACGCAGAACTGACCGTGGGCATGGTTGAACGTGGTTCCGACAGCAGGCCGGGCCGCAGCGGTTCCGCCGCTGCCGGGCCGGATCAGTCGCTGTACCGTCCCGGGCTGGAGGGGGTGCCGGCCACCCAGTCGGCCATCTGCGACATCGATGGCCACCTCGGCCAGCTCACCTACCGCGGGTACGACGCCGCCACCCTGGCGGCCCGCAGCTCCTTTCTCGAGACGGCCTTTCTGCTGGTATGGGGCGAGCTGCCCACCGCTGATCAGCTGGAGCAGTTCGAGCAGGAGGTGCAGATGCACCGGCGGGTGAGCTTCCGCATTCGCGACATGATGAAAAGCTTCCCCTCCCAGGGGCATCCGATGGATGCGCTGCAGGCCAGCGCCGCTTCGCTCGGGCTCTTCTATTCCCGCCGCGCCCTGGATAACCCCGAATACATCTACGGGGCGGTGGTGCGCCTGCTGGCCAAGATCCCAACGATGGTGGCGGCCTTCCAGCTGATCCGCAAGGGCCAGGATCCGATCCAGCCCCGCGACGATCTGCCCTATGCGGCCAACTTCCTCTACATGCTCACCGAGCGGGAGCCCGATCCGCTGGCAGCCCGGATCCTGGATGCCTGCCTGATCCTGCATGCCGAGCACAGCCTCAACGCCAGCACCTTCAGCGCCCGCGTCACCGCCAGCACCCTCACCGACCCCTACGCCGTTGTGGCGTCGGCCGTCGGCACCCTGGCGGGCCCTCTGCATGGCGGTGCCAACGAGGACGTGCTGACCATGCTCGAGGAGATCGGCAGCGAGGATCGGGTGGAGCTGTGGCTCGACCGGGCGATCGCCAACCGCCAGAAAATCATGGGTTTCGGCCACCGGGAATACAAGGTCAAGGATCCCCGCGCCGTGATCCTGCAGCGCCTGGCGGAGGAGCTGTTCGAGCGGTTCGGCCACGATCCGATGTACGACCTGGCCCGTCGCCTTGAGGAGATCGCGGCCACCCGGCTCGGTCCGAAGGGCATCTACCCGAATGTCGATTTCTATTCGGGCCTGGTGTATCGCAAGCTCGGCATCCCCTGCGACCTGTTCACGCCGATCTTCGCGATCGCCCGCACCGCCGGCTGGCTGGCCCACTGGAAGGAACAGCTGGGGGCGAACCGGATCTTCCGGCCCTCCCAGATCTATACCGGTTGCGCCCACCGCGACTGGCAGCCGCTCGAGGCCCGCTAAGTTTCCCCCATCTGAGATGCCGTCATGCTGAGCACCACGGCCCCCGGGGCCGGTTCAGGCCTGGATCTGCAGGCGAGCGTGGAAACGACCCTGCAGGGCATGGGCCTGAGCGCCGGGGCGGCCCACCTGGTCTGGCTGCCCCTGCCCATGGTGCTTGTGCTGGTCGCCGCGGTGGTCGGCGTGCTGGTGAATGTGTGGCTGGAGCGCAAGATCTCCGCCGCCGTGCAGCAGCGCATCGGTCCGGAATATGCCGGCGCCCTCGGCATCCTCCAGCCGATCGCCGACGGCCTGAAGCTGGTGTTCAAGGAAGACATCATCCCGGCTCGGGCCGATGGTTTGCTATTCACCCTCGGGCCGGTGCTGGTGCTGATCCCGGTGATCCTCAGCTGGCTGGTGGTGCCCTTCGGCCAGCACCTGCTGATCAGCAACGTGGGCGTGGGCATCTTTCTCTGGATCTCCCTGAGCAGCATCCAGCCGATCGGCCTGCTGATGAGCGGTTACGCCTCCAACAACAAGTATTCGCTGCTGGGGGGCCTGCGGGCAGCGGCCCAGTCGATCAGCTACGAGATTCCCCTGGCCCTGGCTGTGCTGGCGGTGGTGATGATGAGCAATTCGCTCAGTACGGTCGACATCGTCGATCAGCAGACCGGCGCTGGCATTCTCAGCTGGAACATCTGGCGCCAGCCGGTGGGCTTCGTCATCTTCTGGATCTGTGCCCTGGCCGAATGCGAGCGTCTGCCCTTCGACCTGCCCGAGGCCGAGGAAGAGCTGGTGGCCGGCTACCAGACCGAGTATTCGGGCATGAAGTTCGCCCTCTTCTACCTGGGTAGTTACATAAACCTGGTCCTGTCTGCCCTGCTGGTGTCAGTGCTCTACCTGGGGGGCTGGGGGTTTCCCTTGCCGGTGGAATGGTTGGCCGGTTGGCTGGGTCAGCCGATCGACGCGCCCTTGGTGCAGGTGATCACCGCCTCCGTGGGCATCGTCATGACCGTGCTCAAGGCCTACCTGCTGGTGTTTCTGGCGATTCTGCTGCGCTGGACCACACCGCGGGTGCGGATCGACCAGCTGCTCGATCTGGGTTGGAAGTTCCTGCTGCCGATCGCCCTGGTGAACCTGCTGGTCACCGCGGGGCTGAAACTGGCCTTTCCGGCCTTCTTCGGCGGTTGATCCTCGGGCGGACACTCGCCTGAGCTACCCGTCATCATGAACAGGCGTGGGCTCCCTCCGCGCCTCTCCGCCCCGTTTCCCGCTCCTTCCGTCTCTCCACTGAGCCAGTTCCATGTTCGGGTTTCTCAAGAAAGTAGGCGACTACACCCGCGACGCGGTGGGTGCGGCCAACTACCTCACCCAGGGCCTGGCGGTCACCTTCGACCACCTGCGCCGCCGGCCGGTGACGGTGCAGTATCCCTATGAAAAGCTGATTCCCTCGGAGCGCTATCGCGGCCGGATCCACTACGAGTTCGATAAGTGCATCGCCTGTGAGGTGTGCGTGCGGGTTTGCCCGATCAACCTGCCGGTGGTCGACTGGGTGATGAACAAGGCCACCAAGAAGAAGGAGCTGCGCAACTACTCGATCGATTTCGGGGTCTGCATCTTCTGCGGCAACTGCGTGGAGTACTGCCCCACCAACTGTCTGTCGATGACCGAGGAATACGAGCTGGCGGCCTTTGATCGCCATAGCCTCAACTTCGACAACGTCGCCCTTGGCCGTTTGCCCACCAGCGTCACCACCGATCCCTCCGTGGTGCCGCTGCGGGAGCTGGTCTATCTGCCCAAGGGCGTCATGGATCCCCATGGGGTGCCGGAGTCGGCTCCCCGGGTCGGCAGACTGCCCGAGCAGGTGCTCGAGACCCTGCCGAAAGCCACCGCCGCCGGCAGCTCCGACAGCGCCGCCAGCCCCAACGCCCAGGAGCAGGTCTGATGACCATCGCCATCACCACCCAGCTGATCTGCTTCGTCGCCCTCGCGGCAGCCCTTGTGCTCGGCGCCCTTGGCGTGGTGCTGCTGCCCAACATCGTCTATTCCGCCTTCCTGCTCGGGGGGGTGTTCCTGTCGGTGGCGGGTCTCTACCTGTTGCTGAATGCCAGTTTCGTGGCCGCCGCCCAGGTGCTCGTCTACGTGGGCGCGGTGAACGTGCTCATCCTCTTTGCGATCATGCTGGTCAACAAGCGTGAGGATCTGAGCGCCATTCCCGGCCTCGGCGTGCGGCGTCTGCTGTCAGGCCTGGTCTGCGGTGGTCTGTTCGCCCTGCTGCTGCGCGTTGCCTTCACCACGCCCTGGGCCCTGCCCGGGCCCCTGCCCGTTGGGGAGGAGGCGACGATCCGGATCGGTGAGCACCTGTTCTCCGATTATCTGCTGCCTTTCGAGCTGGCCTCAGTGTTGTTGCTGATGGCGATGATCGGTGCCATTGTGCTGGCCCGTCGCGACGTTCTCAGCTGTGACATCGGCACCGGCGAAGCGGTGGACCAGGGCTTGATCGAGAAGGCCCGCACACCGTTGCTGCTCGATCGCTCCACGCCCTGACCCAGCCGCTCCAGTCGCTCTGCGCCTGCCTGCCGATCCCGAGTCCCCACCCCCTCACCAGCCATGGATCCCGCCCCGTTCCAGCTCAGCAATGGCGTACCGCTCCAGGCCTACCTGGTGCTGGCGGCCCTGTTGTTCTGCACGGGGGTGTGGGGGTTGATCAACAGCCGCAATGCCGTGCGCGTGCTGATGAGCATTGAATTGATGCTCAATGCCGTGAACATCAACCTGATGGCTTTCTCCAGCTATCTCGATGGACAGCTGATCCGCGGCCAGGTTTTTGCCATCTTCGTGATCACCGTCGCAGCTGCCGAAGCCGCAGTCGGCCTGGCGATCCTTCTGTCGCTCTATCGCAACCGCGATACCGTCGACATGGAGCGTTTCAACCTGCTGCGCTGGTAGGGATCTGAGTCATGCGCCTGGAGCGGGTCTGGTTGATCGCACGCTCCGGCAGTCAGGCGGCCCAGCGCCAGGCCAGACGTTGTGCTGCCGAGCTGCGTGACCAGGGGGTGACGGTGGTCACCGCCACCAGCGGCCTGGCTCGCGATCCCTATCCCGGTCTGCTGGCCAGTGAACCGGAACTGCCCGATCTGGCCCTGGCCCTGGGCGGCGACGGCACCGTGCTCGGGGCTGCCCGTCATCTGGCCCCCCTGGGCGTGCCCCTGCTCAGCTTCAACGTGGGGGGGCATCTGGGCTTTCTCACCCACGACCGACGCCTGCTGCAACAGGAGACCACAACGCCAGGACAGGTCAGCCTCTGGCAGCGGCTGCGCGAGGACCGCTTCGCCCTGGAGAAGCGGATGATGCTCGAGGCGCGCATCGATCGGGGCGACGGTGTGGCGTCTGACCTGGCCGTTGACCCCCACCTGGCACTCAACGATTTCTATTTCCGCCCCGGTCTCGATGAGCTCTCCTCCACCTGTGTGCTGGAGCTGGAGATCGATGGTGAGGTGGTGGACCAGTACTCCGGTGATGGCCTGATCATGGCCACCCCCACGGGGTCCACCGGCTACGCGATGGCAGCGGGCGGGCCGATCCTGCACCCTGGACTGGAGGGCATCGTCGTCAATCCGATCTGTCCGATGAGCCTCTCGAGCCGGGCGGTGGTGGTGCCGCCGCGGGCCCGGCTCACGGTGTGGCCTCTCGGTGAATCGAGCCGCCGCGTCCGTCTCTGGCAGGACGGCGTCCAGGCCACCAGCCTGGAGCCGGGCGACCGGGCCGTGGTGCAGCGCAGTCGTCACAGCGCCCTGCTGGTGGTGCTCGAGCACAGCCCCTCGTACTACCGCACGCTCACGCACAAACTGCACTGGGCCGGCAGCCTGGTCGCGGCCGAGCCCTCCCACAATTGAACCGATAGGTTGACCGAGGTCTCTGCGGCTCGTCGGCTGTGCCCCTGGAAATCGAACGGCGCTTTCTGGTGGCTGGCGAGGCCTGGCGCACCCACGTGCATTCCGAGCAGCAGCTCCAGCAGGGGTATCTCACCAAGGGGGACGACAGCCTCACCCTGAGGGTACGGATCAGCCGGCAGCAGCAGCAGCCCGCTCGCAGCTGGCTCACGCTCAAGGCCGCGGCGGCGGGCGATGCATCGGCCTGGCCCGAGGGTCTGGTGCGTCAGGAATTCGAGTACCCCATCCCCCTGGCTGACGCCGAGTCCCTGCTCGCGCTCACGCCGCGCCACGTGCACAAGTGCCGGTATCTGCTCCGCCTCGCAGGGGGGGACTGGGTGGTCGATGTGTTCAGCGGCGCCAATGCCCCCCTGGTGATCGCCGAGGTGGAACTGGAACGCGCCGATTGCCCGATCAGCCCGCCCGCTTGGTGCGCGATGGAACTCACCGGCCAGCATGCCTTCAGCAATGCCGCCCTGGCCTCCAGTCCGTTCAGCGCCTGGCCTGGCCAGCAACGAGAGCCGTTGCTGCGGCTGCTCCACGGCAGCGGCGGTGCCGAATCCCATTCCTGACGAGCCCGTTGCTTGAACAGCCCGCCGGCGCCGTCGTAATCTCAGATCGAAAGAATTTCTTCAGGTTTGTGGGAGCAGCGTGGGGCGGCCTGGTGGGGCTGTACGACAGCGACGGCATGCTCCGTTTCACGGGCCGGGATCCGGTTGATTGTCAGGCCTACGCGGAACTGTTCGGCCTTGAGCAGGCCGAGTACTCCATCGAGTCGATGGAGTCGATTGGCCAGGAAGGCTGAGGGGCCAGGCAGGCTGAGGGAACGCTGGCGGGCTGCTGAAGAGGGGTGTGTTCAGGCCGGATGACCGGAGTCGTGGCTCGACTCCAGCGCACAGCAGTTGAAGCCATCGCGGCAAACCTTGCCGTGGTCCATCGCCCAGTTCAGCAATGCAACCCGATTCTTCGCACCTGTTTTGGTGAAGATATTGCTGACGTGGTTATCCACGGTGCGCTTGCTGATCGTGAGCGAGGTGGCAATCTCCTGATTGGTGAGGCCTTCAGCCACAAGGCCGATGATCTCCAGCTCCCGCTCCGATAGCTCCCGTTCGCGGGCCGGGCTGTAGGGCGGTCTGCTGAGGGGTGAGTCTTGCCTGGTCATGCCTGCTTCGGGTTGTGGTGGTCCACCACGAGGGGGTCATCGGAAACGTGGCCAGCGGACCAAACCGCAGCTGCCTGCTGAGGTATCGCTGATCGACAACCCCTGCGTCAAAGTGTAGGCATGCAGTGGCGTGCATGATGGTGGCCCAAAGGGCTCAGGGGACTCGGTTTTGCTGCTTCAGGGAGCACTCGCCAGCGGACGACCCGCCATCACTGCCGAGGTCACGCCGCCCCGGGGCGGCGATCCGGCCCGCACGCTGGCGGCGGCTCGCAGCCTGAAGGGCTGGGTGCATGCGGTCAATGTCACCGATGGCAGCCGTGCCGTGATGCGGATGAGCAGCCTGGCCATGTGCCGGCTGCTGCTCGACGAGGGGCTTGAGCCTGTCCTGCAGATGGCCTGTCGTGATCGCAATCGCATCGCCCTGCAGGCGGACTTGCTGGGTGCCCATGCCCTGGGCCTGCGCAATGTGCTCTGTCTTACGGGTGATCCGGTGGGGGTCGGCGATCAGCCCTCGGCCCGGCCTGTGAATGAGCTGGAATCGGTGCGACTGCTGAAGCTGGTGAGCCAGTTCAACCAGGGTCGGGATCCGCTGGGGGGTGACCTTCCTGATGGTGCAACGGCCCTGTTTGCCGGGGCGGCGGCGGATCCCCAGTCCCCAAGCTGGAGCGGGCTGCGCGCGCGGCTGCGGCGTAAACAGGAAGCCGGTGCTCGCTTCGTGCAGACCCAGATGGTCTGCGACGCAGCGGCTCTGCGTCGATTCGTGGAGGAGCTGGCCGCCCCCCTCAACCTGCCTGTGCTGGCAGGGGTGTTCCTGCTGAAATCAGCCCGTAATGCCGCCTTCATCAATCGGGTGGTGCCCGGTGCCCAGATCCCCCAGGCCTTGATCGACCGTCTGGCGCAGGCGCGAGACCCGGCTGCAGAAGGGGTTGCCATCGCTGCTGAGCAGGTGGCCTGCTACGCCGGCATCGCCCAGGGGGTGCACCTGATGGCGGTGAAGGCGGAGGAGCGGATCCCCCGGGTGCTCGCCCTTGCGGGTCTGGGTCCGCTCAGTCCGGCAGTGGCGGCGCCCTTCGAGGCGGATCAGGCCGACTGACTGAGGGCGAGATCGCTGCCGAGCAATTCGGCCAGCGCTTTCTGCTGGGGCGAAGGTTCGACCACGTCCAGGCGGCGGGCATCGGTGATCAGCCAGTCCAGAGCGGCCTCCTGCAGGTCGAAATGATCACCGTTGCGATCCACGCAATACCGCCCGAACACCAGTTTCTCGACCAGGCGCACGCCGGGGCCAATGCGTGAGTAATCGAAAATGATGGAGTTGTCGATTGTGGCGTTTTCGCAGATATGGCAGCTCGGCCCAATCATCGCCGGGCCGATGATGGTGGCGCCATCCTCAATCCGGGTCATGCCACCCACGTAGATGGGGCCTTTGACGTTGATTTTGTCCCAGTTGGCGGCAACGTTGAGGCCTGTGAAAATGCCAGGGCGAACTTCTTTGCCGGGGATCTGCACCTGCCGCACCTCGCCTTGCAGCACGCTGCGGATCGCCTGCCAATAATCGGGAACTTTGCCAATGTCTACCCATTCAAACTCCATCGGCAGGGCGTAGAAGGGCGCGCCGATCTCCACCAGCTTGGGGAACAGATCGGAGCCGATGTCAAATGGGGTGCCGCTGGGGATGTGGTTCAGCACCTCAGGCTCAAAGATATAGATGCCCGTGTTGATCATGTCGCTGGCCGCTTCGGCCACGCTGGGTTTCTCCTGGAAGGAGCGCACCAGGCCATCGGGCTCGGTCACGACCACGCCGTAACTGCTCACCTGCTCCATCGGCACACGCTTGGTGATCAGGCTGGCCAGGGCTCCCTTCTCGCGGTGGCGACGCACAGCTTCCGTGAGATCCAGGTCGATCAGGGCATCGCCGCACAACACCACAAAGGTGTCGTCGAAGAACGACTGAAAGTTCTGTATTTTTTTGAGGCCTCCCGCCGAGCCCAGCGCATCGCCGATCAGCTCTCCATCTTCGATCCGGCCTTCAAAGCTGTAGGCGATTTCAACGCCGAAGCGCTGGCCATCTCGGAAATAGTTTTCGATCTCTTCGGCAAGGTGCGACACGTTCACCATGATTTCGGTGAAGCCGTGCTCCCGCAGCAGCTCCAGCAGAAACTCCATCACCGGTTTCTGCAGAATGGGGATCATCGGCTTGGGGATGGTGTGCGTGATCGGTCGCACCCTTGTTCCCTTGCCGGCCGCCAGGATCATCGCCTTCATTGGCGTTTTCTCACATCTGTCGGGCCACCTACCCTACGCGCAAGCTCAGGCTGCCAGCGCCTGCACGGCCGGCAGATCAGCTGACCCCGGGGTGCTGATCAGGATGTTCAGCCCCTGTTCTCCGTTCTCCTGCGGGCTGGGCCGCCGCAGGGCGAGGGGGCCGAACAGTCCGCCCTGTTGGTCCAGTTCCAGGTTGCCCTGGTGGCAGAGGAACAGCAGCGCCCAGAAGACGCCGACCCGGTCACAGTCCAGGTTGTCACTGCCCTCCCCCAGCAGCACGGTTTCACTCCAGGCGGCCACCAGGGTGTCGAAGCCCACCCAGGCGCCGGCCGGTGGCCAGTCGCGCAGGAAGCGGCTCAGGGCGGCGGTGGTTTCCGGCAGTTTCTCCCGGTGGGCCAGGTTGGCCACCTGCTCGATCGCGGCCAGCTCACTCAGCCGCCGTGGTCTGGGGCGTCGCCGCGCCTGCGGTCCCTCCTCCTCCAGCCGGGCGGCGATGTCTTCCAGCTGGCGGATCAGTTCCCCCAGGGTCACCGGTCGTTGCAGTGGCGGCGGGGCCACCGGGCGGCGCTGCAGCTGACGCTCCGGCCGTCGGGGCAGCGTCGGGCTTTCCTGGTCATACCAGAGTTCCAGTCCATCGTCCTCGCCGTCGCCGTGCGCCTCGCCCTCGAGCGCCGCCGGCAGGGTGCTGGCCTCCAGCAGTTCAGCCTTCAGGCTCACCAGCACGGCTGCGGCGAGGAAGGCCTCGCTCGTTTCGGCCAGATCCTGCTCGTAGCTGCCGCCGCCCACAGCCGCCAGCCTCGGCATGGCGATGCGCTGGTGCAGCTGGTCCAGGAAGCCGTCCACCACGGCGATCACATCGACATCCCACGGGTCGAGTTCGCCCCGCTCTGCCGCATCCTGCAGCAGGCGAATGGCGAGGCGGGCTCCTCCTTGGGTCAAGGGCGCTGAAGCAGTGATCCTGGTTCCAGGGTCCGGGTTGCGGGCGCCTCGGTCAAGGGCCGGCGGCAGATCAGCCGGCCTCCAGCGTCGCGGCTGAACTCTCCCCGGCAGCAGGCAGCAGACCAAGCTGGGCATCCACGGTGGCGCGGTACCGCTGCAGGTCGTTTTCCAGTTCACGGATCCGTACCTGCTGCGCCTCCATCTCTCTGGCGGACTGCAGGGTCTCCACCTGGCGCACCACACCGCTCCACACGGCGAACACCCAGGCGGCTGTGGCCCCGATGCCACCGACCACCAGCAGGAGCGCTGCCAGAGGCAGGGTGGCGCTGAGACCCGGCAGGACATGCACGGTGGTGGCGGCGGTGTTCTCCAGGGTGAACATCACCATCGCCAGGCCGAAACTGAAGATCAGCAGGAAGTTGACCTGTTTCATCCGATGGATACGCTCTCAGTACGAGCGCACGACCTCAACGCGCAGAGCGTAGGCCTGGTGAGCGGCATCAGCTGCTGAGGGAGGGGGCTTGCAGCAGAGTTGGCTGGCGGATCAGGCTGCCGTTGGGACTGGAGATCACCCGGTTCATCGCGGCCGTTTCCCGATCGACCAGAGCTTCGATCGAGGCCCGGTAGGTGTCGGTCATCAGCCGTGGGTAGAGGCCGATGCCGATGATCGGCACCAGCAGGCAGCTGATCACGTAGATCTCCCGCGGTTCGGCGTCCACCAGGTGGGTATGGGCGGCCAGTTGGCTGTTCACCTTGCCGAAGAAGATCTCGCGCAGCATCGAGAGCAGGTAGATCGGCGTGAGAATCACGCCAACGGCTGCCAGGACCGCCATCACCACCCTGAAGCTGAGGGTGTAGGCCTCGCTGGTGGCAAAGCCTGTGAACACCATCAGCTCGCTCACGAAGCCACTCATGCCAGGCAGGGCGAGGGAGGCCAGCGAGCAGATGGTCCAGAGGGCGAACATCTTGCGCATCTTCTGGCCCACGCCGCCCATCTCGTCGAGCTGCAGGGTGTGGGTCCGGTCGTAGGTGGCCCCCACCAGGAAGAACAGGCTGGCGCCGATCAGGCCATGGCTGATCATCTGCAGCATCGCGCCGCTGGTGCCGAGGGCGCTGAAGCTGCCGATGCCGATCAGCACGAATCCCATGTGACTGATCGAGCTGTAGGCGATCTTGCGTTTGAGGTTGCGCTGGGCAAACGAGGTGAGGGCGGCGTAGATGATGTTCACCACCCCCAGCACAACCAGCAACGGCGCGAACAGGGCGTGGCCCTCCGGCAGCAGCTGCACGTTGAAGCGGAGCAGGGCGTAACCGCCCATCTTCAGCAGGATCCCTGCCAGCAGCATGTGCACCGGTGCCGTGGCCTCGCCATGGGCGTCGGGGAGCCAGGTGTGCAGCGGCACGATCGGCAGCTTCACCCCGAAGGCGATCAACAGGCCGGCGTAAGCGAGCACCTGGAACCGGGTCGGAAAGTCCTTGGCCATCAGGGCCGTGTACTCAAAGGTGGGGGTGCCGCCACCGAAGAAGGCCATGGCCAGGCCCACCACCAGGATGAACAGGGAGCTGCCGGCGGTATAGAGAATGAATTTGGTGGCGGCGTACTGGCGCTTCTTGCCTCCCCAGATGGCCAGGAGCAGGTACACCGGGATCAGCTCCAGTTCCCAGGCCAGGAAGAACAGCAACATGTCCTGCACGGCGAACACCGCGATCTGGCCACCATCCATGGCCAGCAGCAGGAAGTAGAAGAGCTTGGGCTTGAAGCTCACTGGCCAGGCCGCCAGGGCTGCCAGGGCGGTGATGAAGCTGGTGAGCAGGATCAGGGGCATCGAGATCCCGTCCGCTCCCACTGACCAGGCCAGACCCAGGCTTGGCAGCCACTGGACCCGCTCCACCAGCTGCAGCCCCTCCACAGCTGGGTCGTAGCCGTTGAGGTAACCCCCCACAGTGAGCAGGAAGGTGGTGAGGGCCACGCCCAGGCCATACCAGCGCACCTGTCGGCCGTCGCCCTGATCGGGTACGAACGGGATCAGCAGCGCGGCCGCGATCGGGAACAGGATCGAGGCGCTCAGCCAGGGAAAGGCCACAGCAGCAGGCTCAGCGTTGCCCGGAGTGTAGAAATGGCGATCTGATCGACCCGCCTGCGGTGCGCGGAGTCACACAGTCCGTAGTAGCTCCATCCGGGCGTGAGGGGGCCTCAGCCCAGGGCCCCGAACAGCACCACCAGGGCGATCACGCCTCCGAACACAATCAGGGCATAGAACTGGGCCCGGCCGGTTTCGAAGTACTTGAGCCCTTCGCCGCTGCCGAGGGTCATCAGGCCGGTGAGATTCACCACCCCGTCGACCACCTTGGAGTCCACCTCCAGCACCGAGCGGGCCAGCTTGCGGCTGCCCTGCACGAACAACTTGTCGTTGACGGCATCGAGGTACCACTTGTTGGCCAGGAAGGCGTTGATCGCCGGGAAGCGGTTGGCGAACAGGGCGGCCAGGTCGAGCTTGTGAAGGGCGTAGGCCAGCACGGCCACGGTGATCCCGGCCACTGAGATCGCCACCGAGGCCCCCGCCAGGGGCAGGAATTCGCTCCAGCTGAAGTGTTCCGCCATCTCGGCTGCCTCATGGGGATCGAGCAGGGCGGCGAACCGGCTGTTCCAGGGGGTGCCCAGCAGGCCGATGAGCACCGAGGGCACCGCGAGCACCGCCAGCGGCATGGCCATCTGCCAGCCCGATTCATGGGGGTGATCGGCATGGACATGGCCGTGGTCGTCGCCGTGGTCGTCACCGTGGCCGCCGCTGCCCTTGCCGGCGGCGGCGAGCAACTGGGCGGCCATCGCCTTGTCGTTACCACGGAACTCCCCCTCGAAGGTGAGGAAGTAGAGCCGGAACATGTAGAAGGCGGTCATGCCGGCGGTGATGAAACCCATCGCCCACAGCAGGGGGAAGCTGTTGAAGGCCTGGCCCAGGATTTCGTCCTTGCTCCAGAAACCGGCCAGGGGCGGAATACCCGCGATCGCCACACAGCCGATCAGGAAGGTGGTGGAGGTGATCGGCATGTAGCGGCGCAGGCCGCCCATCAGGCGCATGTCCTGGGCGAGCACGGGCTCATGGCCCACCACCTCCTCCATGGCATGGATCACCGAGCCGGAACCCAGGAACAGCATCGCCTTGAAGAAGGCATGGGTCACCAGGTGGAACATGCCGGCCACTGGGGCGCCGCAGCCCATCGCCAGCATCATGTACCCGAGCTGGCTCACGGTGCTGTAAGCCAGCCCTTTCTTGAGATCCTGCTGGGTGAGGGCGATCGAGGCGCCCAGAAAGAGCGTGATCGTGCCGATCACGGCGATGGTGAGCTGAACGGCGGCATAGGGCGCGAACAGGGGCTGCAGCCGGGCCACCAGAAACACCCCGGCCGCCACCATCGTTGCGGCATGGATCAGGGCCGAGATCGGTGTCGGACCCTCCATGGCGTCGGGCAGCCACACATGCAGCGGGAACTGGGCCGACTTCGCCATCGGGCCCATGAACACCAGCAGGCAGAGGATCACGGCCACCCCGTTGCTGACGGTGCCAGCCGCCACGGCCTGCTGCAGGCCGACACCGATCTCCTCGAAGCCGAAGCTGCCAGTGGCCCAGAACAGCCCCAGAATCCCCAGCAGCAGGCCGAAGTCGCCCACCCGGTTGGTCACGAAGGCCTTCTGGGCTGCATTCGCAGCGCCGTCGCGCTCATACCAGAAGCCCACCAGCAGGTACGAGCACATGCCCACCAGCTCCCAGAACACGTAGATCTCCAGGAGGTTGGGGCTGATCACCAGCCCCAGCATCGAGCTGCTGAACAGGGCCAGGTAGGTGAAGAAGCGCACATAGCCCTTGTCGTGGGCCATGTAGCCATCGGAATACACCATCACCAGCAGGGCAATGGTGGTCACCAGGGCCAGCATCACCGCTCCCAGGGCGTCGACGCGGAACCCCATCTGCAGGTTGAACGTGCCGGCGCTGGCCCAGTTGAACAGCACCTCGGTGGCGCCGGCACCTGCCAGCTGCTGAGCCAGGATCGCGTAGCTGAGCACGGCGGCGGCTCCCACGCAGCTGATCAGCAGCCAGGCCACCGGCTTGCGCAGCCGGTTGATCGTGCGGTTGAAGCTGATCAGACCCAGGCCCACCAGGCAGGCCCCGGCCAGCGGCAACACCGGGATCAACCAGGCAAGTTCGGCGGCTGATGGCATCCGGCAGGGCTCCCTTGGACTGGGCTCCCGTCGAGTCTAGGCAGGTCGCTCTCTCAGCCCAGCCAGTGGGCCAGGCTGGTGCGGGAGAAGGTGATCGCCCCCACGCCGATGTAGCGGTGCGCCCACCAGAAGCCCCCGATGGCGATGGCGATACCCAGCTGGGCCGGCCTGAGGAACTCCGTCAGCACCAGCGGCTGGCGGCCATCGAGCACGGCGCGGAAGGGGATCACCGAGGTGCTGGCCTTCAGCTCCTCAAAGGCTGGCCCGAAGCGGTTGGCCAGGCGGCGGTCGCCGTTCCACACGGCAAACAGGTGATGGGCGATCAGGCCGGTGCAGGTGGCCACCATGAAGCTGCTGCCGATCCAGAGCAGGTGGGTGGCGCACCAGAGGATCTGCCCCACCGCCTGGGGGTGGCGGCTGATGCGGATGATGCCGGTGGCGTAGAGCCGCACCCGGGGCTTGAGCACCGCCGGGATTTCCAGCAGGTTGTAGGTGGCTGGATAGAGAAACAGAAAGCTGATGGCGGTGCCGGTCCAGACCACCGGCACGATCCAGGGCTGCTCCTGCAGGTTCCACAGACGGATGCCGTCATAGCGGTGGGCCAGGAAATAGCCGATCACCACAACCGCCGAGGGGATGCTCAGGGCAGCGAACAGCAGCCGCCAGGCCCGCTCGCCGATGCGCTCGGCGCCCCAGACCCGCAGGGAGGCGCCGCCGCTGTGGACTACGGCGAAAGCCAGCAGCAGGGCGAGCATCACGGCGCTGCTGTGGTGGACCCCGGAGGGCAGGGGGGAGCCGGCTGGCACGGGCAGGATGGAACGTTGTGAAGCGTTCGATTCTGGCGACCGCCTGCCCCCCCTAGAGTTTCGTTCCGCTGGCAGTGTCGGGCCGCAGGCCCCGGGTCGACCCATGGCAGATCTGCCTTTCACTCTCGACCAGCTGCGCATCCTGCGGGCCATCGCCAGCGAGGGCAGCTTCAAGAAGGCCGCCGACAGCCTGTACGTCACCCAGCCGGCGGTGAGCCTGCAGATCCAGAACCTGGAGAAGCAGCTGAGCGTGTCGCTGTTCGACCGGGGCGGCCGCAAGGCCCAGCTCACCGAGGCCGGCCATCTGCTGCTCAGCTACTGCGACCGGATCCTCAGCCAGTGCCAGGAGGCCTGCCGCGCCCTGGAGGACCTCCACAACCTGCGCGGCGGTTCCCTGATCGTGGGCGCCAGCCAGACCACCGGCACGTACCTGATGCCCCGGATGATCGGTCTGTTTCGGCAGAAATACCCCGATGTGGCCGTGCAGCTGCAGGTGCACAGCACCCGCCGCACCGGCTGGAGCGTGGCCAACGGCCAGGTGGACCTGGCGATCATCGGTGGCGAACTGCCCAGCGAACTGAACGAACTGCTGCAGGTGGTGCCCTATGCGAGCGACGAGCTGGCCCTGGTGCTCCCGGTCAAGCATCCCCTGGCCCGCCTGCCGGAGCTCACCCGGGAAGACCTGTACCGTCTTGGCTTCGTCTGTCTTGATGCCCAGTCGACCACCCGCAAGATGGTGGATCAGCTGCTGGCCCGCTCCGGCCTCGATCTCACCAAGGTGAAGGTGGAGATGGAGCTCAATTCCTTCGAGGCGATCAAGAACGCCGTGCAGAGTGGCCTGGGGGCCGCCTTCCTGCCGGTGGTCTCGATCGAACGGGAGCTTTCGGCCGGCAGCCTGCATCGCCCCCAGGTGGCCGATCTGCAGGTGCGCCGCCAGCTCAAGCTGATCACCCATCCGGCCCGCTACTGCTCCCGGGCCGCCGATGCCTTCCGCCGTGAGGTGCTGCCGGTGTTCGCCAGCGCCGACAGCCCACTCAGGCGACCGCTTCAGCCCCAGAACGGCTCCGACCCCCCGGCGGCTGGCTGAGGGGAGGAACGGATCTGCCGGGGGGCCACTCAGAACTGATCGGCTTCCGGGGTGATGCCCACCGTGTCGTCGGCCACTCCCTTGGTGATGAACTTGTTCTCGCTGGTGTCGGTCTGGTACACGCAGCGCACGATCGGCTTGTCCTTGATCGAGCCGATGTAGGCGAACGTGTTCATGCGCTGCTTGCACTGGCGCATCTGTTCGGCGGTGATGGCCCCCTCCTTCTGCAGCACGCTCCAGTTCTCGCGGCGGATCACGCAGCCCGGTTTGAGTGAGGGCTGGGTGACGAAGCTGGAGCTCGGGTTCATGGTGGTGTAGAGCTCGATATCCATCACGAAGGCGCTGGCGCCCCACTGCCGGCAGAATTCCGGATCGGGAACGGCCATGTCGAGCTGCTGAGAGCTGGCGATGTTGCCCTGGTTGCCCTGGGTGGTGCTGGAGATGCCGGTGCCGATGCCGATCCCCACCACGAGCACCCCCGCCAGCACGGCAAGGGTGGCGACGTTGAACGGCACGGGCGGCCCGCCCGGCCCGCCCGGTCCCCCGGGCCCGCCACCGCCCCCATTCCGGCCCCGTGGCTCGTCGTAGGCACCGGCGGCGTCGTACCGGCCGCTCGGGCGGTCGCGGTACCCCTGATCACTGCGGGCGCTGCGGCGGGTGTTGCCGTAGGGGCTGCTGCTTCGGGTCACAGGGGCTTCACAGGAGATCCGGGGTGCGGGGCAGCCCCATCGAGAAATTCTGCACCCGGCAATCCGGGTTGTAGCGGAGCTCGCCGGCCTGCAGCAGCTGGCGAATCTCTCCTTCCAGCTCCGAGCCGATCCGGCGCAGGCTGTAGTCGTTCAGAACAGCGCCGGCCTGGGCCTGCACCAGGGCCCTGAAGCGCTCCTGCACCCGGGAGAGGACCGCGTCGTCCCAGAGGAATTCGCTGTCGGGATCCAGATCCAGGGTGAGCTGGCCGGGATCGGCCACCAGGTTGTCGTGCTCCAGCCGGGCGGTGAACAGCCGCACATGGCGGGTCGTGCACTTCAGCAGCGTGAATCCGGCGCCGGTGTCCGTGTCGGCTGCTGCACCAGAGCCGACTGCGGTCTCAAGGGAGGACTCGGCCATGGGCTCGCCCGACGGATCTGGAGGTGGTGTGGCCTGACTCTAGGTAGTCGGCCGGGGTCGTCCGGCCCCTCAGGGGGCCCGCTGTGGGCCGTATGGTTGCGGCTTGAATTGTCAGCAAGGATGCGCGTCGCCATCGCCGGGGCCGGTCTGGCTGGTCTGGCCTGTGCCAAGTACCTCTGCGACGCCGGTCACACCCCGGTGGTGGTGGAGGCTCGCGACGTGCTCGGCGGCAAGGTGGCGGCCTGGCAGGACGAGGACGGCGACTGGTACGAGACAGGTCTGCACATCTTCTTTGGCGCCTACCGCAACATGCGCCAGCTGTTCAAGGAGCTGGACATCGAAGACCGGCTGCAGTGGAAGAGCCACTCGATGATCTTCAACCAGAAGGAGACTCCCGGCACCTACAGCCGCTTCGATTTCCCCGACATCCCTGCCCCCTTCAACGGCGTGGCGGCGATTCTCGGCAACAACGATCTGCTGACCTGGCCCGAGAAGATTGCCTTCGGCCTGGGGCTGGTGCCGGCAATGCTGCGTGGTCAGCAGTACGTGGAAGAGTGCGACCAGTACTCCTGGACCGAGTGGCTGCGCCTGCACAACATCCCCGAGCGGGTGAATGATGAGGTGTTCATCGCCATGGCCAAGGCGCTGAATTTCATTGACCCCGATGAGATTTCGAGCACCGTGGTGCTTACGGCGCTGAACCGCTTCCTGCAGGAAAGCGATGGCTCGAAGATGGCCTTTCTGGACGGCAACCCGCCGCAGCGCCTCTGCCAGCCCATCGTCGACTACGTGGTCGAACGGGGTGGAGAGGTCCACCTCAATGCACCGTTGCGGGACATCCAGCTCAATCCCGATGGCACGGTGAGCGGTTTCCGCATCGGCGGCATCAAGGGCCAGGAGGGCTACATCCTCAAGGCTGACGCCTACGTGAGCGCCATGCCGGTGGACCCCTTCAAGAAGCTGTTGCCCGACCTCTGGAAGGACATTCCCTATTTCAGGAAGCTGGATGGCCTCAATGGGGTGC
Organism: Cyanobium sp. NIES-981; assembly: GCA_945901765.1. Classification (GTDB taxonomy): domain Bacteria; phylum Cyanobacteriota; class Cyanobacteriia; order PCC-6307; family Cyanobiaceae; genus NIES-981. The sequence goes on from CAMDLO010000012.1 coordinate 23,719, forward strand.
CGGTGATCAACATCCATCTCTGGTTTGATCGCAAGCTCACCGAGATCGACCACCTGCTGTTCAGCCGCAGTCCGCTGCTGAGCGTGTATGCCGACATGAGCAACACGTGTCGGGAGTACGAAGACCCAGAGCGCTCGATGCTGGAGCTGGTGTTTGCTCCGGCCAAGGACTGGATCGGCCGCTCCGACGACGCCATCGTCGCTGCCACCATGGAGGAACTCAAACGCCTGTTCCCGATGCACTTCACCGGTGACGACCAGGCCCAGCTGCGCAAGGCGATTGTGGTGAAGACCCCCCAGTCGGTCTACAAGACTGTCCCTGGCTGCCAGCAGCTCAGGCCTGATCAGGCCAGCCCGATCGCCAACTTCTTCCTCGCCGGTTGCTACACCATGCAGCGCTACCTGGCTTCGATGGAGGGGGCGGTGCTCAGCGGCAAGCAGTGCGCCCAGGCGATCGACCTCGCCAGCAGCAGGGGGCAGCTTCAGACTGAAGCCCTGGCGGCCGCGGCTTGAGCGGCACCGTGGTTCTCGCCGATTCACCCGCGGGGACGGTGGTCCTCCCTTCCCTGGCCGAGGCTTACGAAGCCTGCCGCCGGGAAACGGCCGAGTGGGCGAAGACGTTTTATCTCGGCACCCTGTTGATGCCCCCGGCCAAGCGCCGGGCCATCTGGGCGATCTACGTCTGGTGCCGCCGCACCGATGAACTGATGGACAGCCCGGAGGCCCAGGCCAGGCCTGTCCAGGAGCTGGCTGAACGGCTGGACGCGTGGGAGCGTCGCACCCGGCACCTGTTCGCCGGGCGGGTGAGCGATGGACTGGATCTGGTGATGCGGGACACCCTGGATCGCTATCCCCAGAGCATCCAGCCCTATCTCGACATGATCGAGGGGATGCGGATGGATCTGGTCAAAACCCGCTACGCCAGTTTTGCTGAGCTGGAGCTGTATTGCTACCGCGTCGCCGGCACCGTGGGCCTGATGACCCAGGAGGTGATGGGTCTCGATGGCGCCTACATTTCCGCTCCCTGGAGCCAGCGCCCCGACACGTCTGCCGCCGCTGTGGCACTGGGCATTGCCAATCAGCTCACCAATATCCTGCGGGATGTGGGTGAGGACCGCGGTCGAGGCCGGATCTATTTGCCCCTGGATGAACTGGAACGGTTCGGCTACTCGGAACAGGAGCTGATGGCTGGCGTGCTCAATCACAACTGGCGAGCGCTGATGCGCTTTCAGCTGGAGCGGGCCCGTGATTGGTTTGCGCGCTCCGAAGCCGGCGTGCGCTGGCTGGCCGCCGATGCCCGCTGGCCTGTCTGGGCTTCGTTGCGCCTCTATCGCGGCATCCTCGACGTGATTGAGCAGCACGACTACGACGTCTTCACCCGTCGCGCCTACGTGCCGAAGGCAGCCAAGCTGCTTGATCTACCGTTCTCGTTCCTCGTCTCCCAGGCCCGCTGAGGTCGACGTTCCCATAATCCAGTTTCTCAGGATCGGATTTACCAGCTGCGGCGCTTCGTCGTGGGGGCAGTGTCCCACGCCCGGCAGCACTTCAAGCGCCTGGATGCAGCTGAACGTGGCGGCCCAGTGTCGGGCCTCCGCCACCGCTTCCCAGGGATCAGCCTCGCCCCAGATCATGCGCACCGCAATCGCCGCTTCGTCTGGCTCGGCAGGGTTGCTCAGCTCCCTCAGCAGATCCGGGGCAAGATGGTCGCGAAACAGGTTCACGAACCCCCGGAAGCTTTCCGCAGCGCCAGCTGTGGTGCTCGGACCGTGCAACAGCTCCACCAGCTCGTCATCGACATTGGCGCCGCTGGGATAGGCCTGGAGCAGCACCCGCCGGATGAATGCCGGCCGGGCCAGCAGGGCGAAGAGGGGGGCGATCAGCCAGCGCTGGCGCACCATGGTTTTCAGCAGCGGCCGGCCCAGGCGGGCGGTGGGCAGCTGCTCGGCCAGGCGGCGGTCGTCGAGACGGCGCTGGGCACAGTCGATCAGGATCACCTGCACCGGCGGTCGGCGCCGTTGGCGCAGCAGGCGGGCTGTGGTGAGGGCCACCATGGCGCCGATCGAGTTTCCCACCAGATGCACCCGCCGGGCCTGCGCCGAGACAGGGGAGAGTTCGAGCACCAGGTCGGCCACCTGCTCGGCCCACAGATCGAAGCTGTAGCGCACGCTGCCAGTTACGGGGATCTCTCCGCTCAGCCACGAGGGGGGCTTGTCGCTGCCCCCGAAGCCCAGCAGGTCGACCGCAACAACGGCAGCGTCGGGGGCCAGGGCCGGCAGGGTGTGGCGCCAGTGGCGGCCGGAGGCACCAAAGCCGTGAATCAGCACCACCAGATCGGCAGCGGCCGGATTGCCGGCCTGCAGCTCCGCAATCCGGTGGCCCTGCCAGAGCCGGGTGTGGCTGCTGACGCGGTTCAGCTGGAGGCTTCCGGCGGGTTGGGGGTCAGACAGCGGTCTTCTGGTTGTCGAGCAGCTGCTTGAGTTTGGCCAGTTCGCCGGCCCAGCGGGGGTCGGGGGCTTCGCTGTTCACCTGGTCGGCGTGCACCACCTTGTTCGTCGTCTGGCGCTGAGGCACCCCGCCACCGCCGCGACGCTCGCCAGGGGCGGCCGTGCGGCTCTCCTTGCGCTCGGAGATCTCGATGCGGAGGGCGTTGCCGCCGAACTCCCGGCCGTGCAGCTGGGCGATCACCGCCTCCGCCGTGCTCTGGTCGTCCACATTGGCAAAACCGAAGCCCCGGCAGGCGCCGGTCTCGCGGTCGTTGACCGCCTTGAAGCGAACTCCCTCACCCACGCCGGTGAACAGAGCCTCAAGCTCTTTGGCATCAAACGACTGCGGCAGGTTGCCGACGTAGAGACGAACGCTCATGGAAGGGATGGGAAAGGGAGGGGAAAGACTTCAGCTGGCGAGGACAGACCTCAAACTCACGCCTTTGCAGTTGAAGTTAACCACGGGGAGTGGCAAGCCAGCGCCGGGCTGCCTCGAGAGTGCTGCGCTCCAGCAGCGCGCCATGGCCAGGGAGCCGGCCGAAAGCCCGTTCACGGGTGAGGTGCTGCAGCAGTGCTCCAAGCTCCGGACCGGCTGCCAGGGCCAGGCTGCGGCGCAGCACGTCGCCATTCAGGGGCGGAACCGGATGAAAGAGCGGATCGGCGGGATCGCGCCATCGCGCCATGGCGGCCCGGGCATCGGCCGGCTCCAGCCGCAGCAGCAGGGCCGGCAGCTCCGCCTCCAGTTCCCGTTGCAGTTGCAGCCGCGGTTCCTCGTCCAGGTGATCCAGGCCACCCAGGCTGGTCTGTGCCGGCGTGCTGGCGCTGCTCAGGCGCTGCCACCACTGCCGGAGTCGGTTGCAGCGCTGTTCCAGTCTGCGGCTGCCGCGCAGGAGCCGCACCGCCTCGGGCGGCAGCAGGCTGGCCAGCCGGGCCTGGGGCAGGGCTGTCGCCGTTTCCGCCGGCGTGAGGCCACAGCGCTCAGCTCTGTCGGGATCAAGGCCCTGCAGGGCCTCGACCGCGTCGGGGTCGGTCTGCCAGAACGCAAGCAGGCCGATGGTCAGGGCCTGGATCAGACCCCGGTGGCCGCCCGGGGCCGCCGCCAGCCGTTCCAGTTCGTGCAGCACCCGTTCGCCGGCCACGGTCGCCAGGGCTGCGGCATGGAGTCGCAGCCAGCCCTCGCTGCAGCTGTCGAGCTTCAGCTCCAGTTCCCAGGCCAGCCGCACCCCCCGCAGCAGGCGCAGGGGATCCGCCAGCAGATTCGCTTCGCTCACGGCCACCAGCTGCCCCTGACGCAGCGCCTCAATCCCGCCGGTGGGGTCCTGAAGCCGAGCCCCGGGATGCAGGGGCAGGGCGATCGCATTGGCGCTGTAGTCGCGTCTGGCGAGGTCGCTGTTCAGATCGGGCCCCTCCCGCCGCGCCAGATCGATCGTCCAGCCCGCCAGCACCACCCGGGCGATGTCGCGCTCGGCATCGAGCACCACCCAGCTGCCGCCACCGCGTCGGGCCAGATCCCGCGCCAGGTTGATGGCATCACCGCTCACCACCAGATCGAGGTCGGGGCAGGGCGCCAGCCGACCGAGCAGGGCATCGCGCACGGCGCCGCCCACCAGGGCGGCATCGGCGGGGAACGCCTGCGGTGGCAGCGGCCAGCGGCCCGGCTCCAACCGTTGCCAGAGCAGGGCCTCCAGGGCACCGCCGGCCTGATCGGCCGTCACAATGGCGTTCTGGCGCGGCGCAGCCGGCATGTGCATCTGTGTGGATTGCCAGTGGGTCGACCGCTGTCAGGCCTACCACGCTGTGGAACGGCAGCACGGCGTTCCCCACCTCTGCTCTGACCCCGACTTCGCGCCCGACGCGCCTCGGATCCACGTGCAGGTGCTCGATCTGCCGGATGGCGCTGTGGGGGTGGAATGGGATGTCCGGGCCTGTGCGAGCTTCAGAGCCGACTCCGGCCGCTGGCAGCGCCTGCGGCCGGGCGAGCCCCTGCCTGGATGACCCAGCTGTCCCAACCCAGCTGCCCCAACCCAGCTGCTCCTGCCCAGCTGCTCCGATGCCTGCTCCTTCCATCGATTCCGCCCAGCCGGCTGCCGATCCTCTGCCCCCGGGCGAGCGGTCGGTCGGGCCCGGGTTGCTGGCTCTGCACAGCAGCGGTGCTGTGCTTGCGGTGGGCTGGCGTCCGCTTGCTGACGCTGCTGCGGACCGGATCGCCGTGTTCGATCCCGGCCGCGCCCTGGCCAATCAGCTGCTCAGCTGTGTCGAGATGGTCTGTCCAGCCGCTGCCTGGCCCAGGCTGCAGCGCCTGGCTGTAGCGGTGGGGCCCGGCGGCTTCACCAGCACCCGGATCACGGTGGTGTTCGCCCGCACCCTGGCCCAGCAGCTGCAGTTGCCCCTCGATGGGGTGGGCAGCCAGCAGCTGGTGGCACGCCGGCTCGACCTGCCTGGCCCCAGCTGGCTGGTGCAGGAGCTGCCGCGCCGGGGGCTGGTGGCGGGTCTGTACGGCCCCGATCCCGAAGAGCCTGGCGGCGTCCGGGAGATCCTGGCTCCGCGGCTGTATGCCGATGCCGAGGCCCTGACGGCATGCGATCCGGCTCCCCAGCTGCCGCTGCCGCAGGATCCTGCGGCCGATGTCGCCGCCCTGCTCGACCTGGCGCAGATGGCTCAGCGGGCTGGCCGGTCGGCTCCCTGGCAGCGGGTGTTGCCGATCTATGCCTCTTCGCCGGTGGCCGGAGCCTGATCGCATGCCCCGTCGCCGCCGATCGCGCCCGCTTTCCCCGCCGTTGCTGCTGCTCCTGTTCGCCGCCGCGGGCCTGACCTGGCTGTCCCGCGGCTGGTGGTGGCCGACGCCGCCACCGCCTCAGCTGATCCTGGTGCTCGGGGGTGATCTCGATCGGGAGCGCCGGGCGGCGGACCTGGCTCGGCAGTACGGGTTGCCCGTGGTGGTGAGCGGCGGCAGCAATCCCGAATACGCCCACTGGCTGTTTGAACAGCATCAGGGTCTGCCGCCCGGCCAGGTGCAGCTGGATTACCGAGCCCGGGACACCCTCTCCAATTTCACGTCGCTGGTGGACGATCTGCGCCGTGCGCGCATCCGTCATGCCCTGCTGGTGACCAGCACCGATCACATGGACCGGGCCTTGCTGGTGGGCCGGATCGTGGCCGGCAGCAGGGGCATCGCCCTCACACCTGTGCCGGTGGATTGCCGGGATCAGTGCAGGCCGGAGGGGCGGCGCAAGGTCTGGGGCGACGGGGTGCGGGCAGGCCTGTGGGTGGTCACGGGCCGTGATCTGCGGGGGTGGGCGGCAGAACACCTGCCTGACTGGCTGGGCCCAGACGGGGCCGGCCGATCAGGCCCTGATCCAGCAGAGCGTTGATCTGCTCCTGACAGGCTCGGGTCGCTGCATCGAGATCCGGCCGGCGCCGTGAGGCCGGCGGCGGAATCGGCGTGCCGATGCGGATGTGCACCGGCACCAGGCGCACGCCCGCCTGATCGGGACCCAGGGCCCGGTGGCTGTTGATGATCGCCACCGGCAGCAGCGGCACCCCGGCCCGCGCCGCCAGCAGGGCCGCCCCGGGCATCGGTGCGTTCACCCGTCCGTCGCGCTGGCGGGTGCCGTCGATGAACACGCCGGTGGCCCACCCTTCTTCAAGCCGGTCGGTGGCGGTGCGGATCGCCTCCCGGTCGCTGGCACCACGGGCCACCGGATAGGCCCCGCAGGCTCGGATGATCGCGCCCAGCAGCGGCACCCGGAACAGTTCGGCCTTCGCCATGAAGGCCACAGGTCGCCCCAGCGCATGGCCCAGGAGCGGCGGGTCGATGTGGGATCCATGGTTGGCCACCACCACCAGGGCACCCTCCATCGGCACATTGGCATTGCCGGCCGTGCGGCCGCGGAACAGCAGCCGGAACACCGGAAACACCAGCAGATAACTGATCAGCCGATAGGTGAGGCTGGGCCGCGGCGTGCGGATCAGGGCTGGCGGTTCGGCCCGGCGCCTGAGCCTGAGCACCCGTTTCATCGCGTTCACCGGTCGGCGGCCGGGTCGCAGGCCGGAGTCGCTCACAGGCCCAGATCCGCGGCGCTGCCGATCTGGGCGGTGCCGACGCCGTCGCAGCTGCGTTTGATCAGGCCGCTCAGCACGCTGCCCGGACCGATCTCCACGGCTGTGTCGATGCCAGCGCCTGCGAGGCAGTCCATGGTTTCGCGCCAGCGCACGCCGGTGCACATCTGTTTGCTCAGGCGCTCCTTCAGGGCGGCGCCGCTGGTTTCCGGCCTTGGATCGGTGTTGCTCAGCACCGGGATGGTGGCATCGGCGAACGGCACGCTCTCCAGGGCGGCGGCGAAGGCGGCGGCCGGTTCCGCCATCCAGGGAGAGTGGAAAGCGCCGCTCACGGCCAGAGGCACGGCGCGCTTGCAACTGAGCCTGGCGCTCACATCGGCCACGGCCGCCGGCGTGCCGGAGAGCACCACCTGGGCGGCGCTGTTGTCGTTGGCGATCACCACCCCATCAGTCTCGGCGACCAGGCGCTCCAGCAGATCGCGATCGAAGCCCATCACGGCGGTCATCGCCCCGCCGCCGGCCCTGGCCATCAGCTCACTGCGGGTCCGCATCAGCTGCAGGCCGGTCTCAGCATCAAAGACGCCTGCGGCGTACAGCGCCACCAGTTCCCCGAGGCTGTGGCCGGCCACCAGATCAGCCTGCCTGCCCTGGGCGCGCAGAGCATCCACCAGCAGGCTCTCCACCACGAACAAGGCCGGCTGGGTGTTGCGGGTGTCGTTCAGATCGGCCAGATCACCCGTGGCCGCCCCGGCGCAGATCGCCAGCAGGTCGCGGCCCAGCAGTGCGGAAGCCTGTTCGAAGCGCGCAGCGGCGCCGGGCAGCTCCAGCACCCCATCCGCCATTCCCGCTTTCTGGGAACCCTGGCCAGGAAACACCCAGGCGATTGCCATGCCGTTGCAGCGCATCTGTCGGCCAGGAGGCTACGGCGAAGCCACCGCTCCCTCCCGGGCGGGCCCGCCGTTCACCGCCGCGGCCCGCTCCAGCGCAGCAGCGCCGCGCCCCAGCTCAGCCCTGCACCGAATCCACTGCTGGCCAGCAGGTGCCCCGGCCTGACCCGGCCGTCCCGCACCGCTTCATCGAGCATCAGCGGGATGGTGGCGGCCGAGGTGTTGCCGTAGTGGGCCAGGTTGCTGAGCACCCGTTCCGGTGCCATCGCAAACCGTTCGGCCACGGCGTCGAGGATGCGCTGGTTGGCCTGATGCAGCAGCAGCCAGTCGAGCTGGCCGGCCTGCGTGTTGGTGTGCTCCAGCAGGTCCGCCAGGATCTGGGGCACTTCCCGCACAGCGAACTTGTAGACCTCCTGGCCGTTCATCTGGATCGGCGCAAAGCCGCCCTTCTGCGCGGAGATCCCATCGAGCAGGGGCTCGCGACCTTCGGTCTGCGCCAGGGTCAGACAGGCGTGGCGACTGCCGTCGGATCGCATCCTGAACCCCAGCAACCCAGACTCCTCCGCCGGGCAGGCCTGCACCGCCACAGCGGCGGCCCCGTCGCCGAACAGCACGCAGGTGCGGCGGTCGTCCCAGTCGACCCAGCGGCTGAGCTGGTCGGCGCCGATCACCAGGGCGCGGCGCACGGCGCCGGAGGCGACGTACTGGCCGGCGGTGATCAGGGCGAACAGAAAGCCGCTGCAGGCGGCCGTGAGGTCGAAGGCCACCGCCCCCGTGGCGCCGAGCGCAGCCTGGATGCGGGGGGCCGTGCCGAACAGATCGTCGGGGCTGGAGGTGGCCAGCAGGATCAGGTCCACATCGGCCGGGTTCCAGCCCGCATGATCCAGGGCGGTCCGGGCAGCCCGGCTGGCGAGCACGGTGAGCGATTCGTCGGCCCCGGCCACCCGGCGGGCGCCGATGCCCGTGCGGCTGCGGATCCAGTCGTCGCTCGTCTCGACCCGGCGGCTCAGGTCGCTGTTGCTGAGGCTGGTGCTGGGCATCGCACTGCCGCAACCCACCAGGGCCAGGCCCAGACCGGGGGAGATGGCGCTCCCGCTGGTCGGAGCGGTGATGCTGAGCGAGACGCCGGGCGGCACGGGGTGGAACCCGCAGGTTGGCTCAGTCAACCACAGGTGACCGCATCACCCGTCGGCGCGCTGAGGGCATGCAGGTCGTCCATCACGTGATGGTTGGCGGCGGAATGGGCCAGCCGCAGGGCGCTGAGCACCGACAGCGCCTTGCTGCTGCCATGGCCAATCACGCAGACGCCATCAACGCCCAGCAGCAGCGCCCCGCCGTGTTCGGCATGGTCGAGTCGCTTCTTGATCCGGCGCAGGTTGTTGATCAGGAAGGCGGAGCCCACCTTGCCGCGCCGACCCCGGGGCAGCTCCACCTTGATCACATCGAGCAGCACGCTGCCGACGCTCTCGAGAAACTTGAGCAGCACATTGCCGGTGTAGCCGTCGCACACCACCACATCGAAGTCGCCGGAGAGGATGTCGCGCCCTTCGCAGTTGCCGGCGAAATGGAAGCGCGGCTCGGCGGCCAGCAGCGGGTAGGTGCGCAGGCAAAGGTCGTTGCCCTTGCACTCCTCCTCGCCGATGTTCACCAGGCCGATCCGCGGCCTGGCCACCTGCAGCACGTCCCGGCTGTAGATGTTGCCGAGCAGGGCGAACTGCAGCAGCCACTCCGGCTTGCAATCCATGTTGGCCCCAACATCGAGCACCAGCACCTGCTGCTCGGGATCGCGCGTCGGGAACAGAGCGCCGATGGCCGGGCGGTCGATGCCCTTGAGGCGCCCCAGCCGGAAAATGGCTGAGGCCATCACGGCGCCGGAGTTCCCGGCGGAGTACACAGCCGTGGCCTGGCCCTGCTTCACCAGATCCATCGCCACGTTGATGCTGGCGTCGCGTTTGCGGCGCACCACGGTGGCTTCCTCATCCATGCCCACCGATGGCCCACTGGGGACGAGCTGGATCAGCCCGCGGGCCACAGCGGCGTCCAGGTCATCCTGGAGCTCCAGGTCGGTGATCGCCGCCTGCAGGCGCTCGGCCTCAGCTACGAACCGCACGCGCAGGGGCAGCCGTTCGACCGCCAGCAGGCAGCCCTCAAGGATCGGCCCCGGCGCATGGTCGCCTCCCATGCCATCGACCGCCACCCAGAGCCGATCGGCATCGTTGATCGGAGTGTCCTCATCCGGGCCGCCCAGACCCCGTTGCAGGCGCCGCAGCGGGTCGAACACCAGTGGCTGCAGCACCGTATTGGCGGCGTAGGTGGCGGCTGACGTGGCGGCGCCCGCCACGCTGCCGGCCGTGCTGGCCGCTGAGGTTGCCGTTCCCACCAGGCTCGTCACGGCCGCATTGCGCCTGTACCAGATCACCAGGCGGCGGATCGCCCGGTTCGGCTTGGTGCGCTTGTCAGGCTCCTTCGGTTGCAACGGGTTCAACGATGCGTTGGAACAGGTAGCCGGTGCCGCGGGCTGTGAGGATCAGCTCGGGGTTGGCTGGATCATCCTCCAGTTTGGAGCGCAGACGGGAGATATGGACATCCACCACGCGGGTGTCCACATGACGTTCCGGGGTATAGCCCCATACCTCCTTGAGGATCTCGCCCCGGCTGAAGGGCTCGCCGCTGCGGCTCACCAGCAGTTCCAGCAGGCTGAATTCCATGCCGGTGAGCCGGATGCGCTCGTCGCCCCGGTAGACCTGCCGTTTGTTGGTGTCGATGCGGAGCTCGCCGATCGCGATCAGGCCCGAGTTGGGAATCCCGGCCACGGCGTCCTTCTCGACCCGCCGCAGCACACAGCGGATGCGGGCCTCCAGCTCCTTCGGGCTGAAGGGCTTCACCACGTAGTCGTCGGCCCCCAGTTCCAGGCCTGTGATCCGGTCGGCCACATCCCCCAGGGCTGTGAGCATCACGATCGGCACGTCCGACTCCTTGCGCAGCTCCTGGCAGACGCCGTAGCCATCCAGCTTCGGCATCATCACGTCGAGCACCACCAGGTCGGGGTGGTGGTTGTGGAAGGCTTCGAGCGCTTCCTGACCATCGCAGGCCGTGATCACCCGATAGCCGATCATCGACAGACGGGTCTCGAGGATGCGGCGGATGCTGGCTTCGTCATCGACGACCAGGATCGTTTCCTTGGCTTTGGCTGGGGTCGGGGTGGCGGAAAGGGTGGAGGCCGTCATCGCCGTGGCAGGGCTCCTACAACAGTTGGTCCCTACTGAAAAGGTCTGAGGGGCGAACGTTTCATGCAACGCCACCTTTCTTCATAAGTCGGGTCGGGTCGCCGCCCCCCGGCCCCCGTTGTTTTCTCTCTGCCGTTCTTCACTTGGCCAGGCCTGTCACCCAGTACGTCTGCACCAGCTGCGGCGCCCAGACCCGTCAGTTCTTCGGTCGCTGCAGCAGCTGCGGCAGCTGGAACACCCTGGTGGAACAGGCTGCCGCAGCCCCTGCCGACAGCCGCCGCCGCCGGCCGGCGGCCGCGGCGATCGCCCCCGCCCCGCGCCGCTCCCAGCCGATTGCCGCCGTGGGGGAGCGGCCCCTGCAACGCCTGGCCAGTGGCTACGGCGAGCTGGATCGGGTGCTGGGGGGCGGCCTGGTGCCGGGCTCCCTGGTGCTGCTGGGCGGCGATCCCGGCATCGGCAAGAGCACCTTGCTGCTCCAGAGCGCCCGGGCGATGGCAGGCCGGGCTGCCGTGCTCTACGTAAGCGCCGAGGAATCGGCCCAGCAGGTGAAGCTGCGCTGGCGTCGGCTGGCCGGCATGGAGGAGCGTGGTGGAGAGGGCGAAGGCGGTGGGGAGTCGGCTGCGACCGGGGTCGGCGGCGACTTTCAGCTGCTGGCCGAAACGGATCTGGAACTGGTGTTGCAGGAGCTGGAGGCCCTGCGGCCGGCAGTGGCCATCATCGACAGCATTCAGGCCCTGCACGACGCCGAGCTGGCCAGCGCCCCAGGCTCGGTGGCCCAGGTGCGCGAGTGTGCCGCCGCTCTCGCCCGCATCGCCAAGCGCCAGGACACGGCTTTGCTGCTGGTCGGCCATGTGACGAAGGAGGGCATGCTCGCCGGTCCGAAGGTGCTGGAGCACCTGGTGGACGCCGTGCTCACCTTCGAGGGCGACCGTTTCGCCAGCCACCGCTTGCTGCGGGCCGTGAAGAACCGCTTCGGCGCCACCCACGAGCTGGGGGTGTTCGAGATGCGCGACCGGGGCCTGGCGGAGGTGAGCAACCCCAGCGAGCTGTTTCTCGGGGCCGGCGAGCCCAGCAGCGGCACCGCCACGATCGTGGCCTGTGAGGGCACCCGGCCCCTGGTGGTGGAGCTGCAGGCCCTGGTGAGCACCACCAGCTATGCGAGCCCGCGCCGCAGTGCCACCGGCATCGCCGTGAACCGCCTGCATCAGATCCTGGCGGTGCTGGAGAAGCACCTGGGCCTGCCCCTCTCGCGCTTCGACTGCTACCTGGCGGTGGCTGGCGGCCTGGAGGTGGAGGAGCCGTCGGCTGATCTGGGGGTGGCGGCCGCTGTTGTGGCCAGCTACCGCGACCTCACCCTGCCGGCGGGCACGGTGCTGATGGGGGAGCTGGGGCTGGGCGGCCAGCTGCGGCCCGTGGGCCAGCTGGAGCTGCGCCTGCAGGAAGCGGCCCGTCTGGGCTTCACCCGGGCCGTGCTGCCCAGGGGCTCGGGTCTGGCCAAGGCTGCGGCAGGGCTTGGGCTGGAGCTGCTGGAGGCCGGCACGGTGGCGTCGGCCCTGGTGGCGGCCCTGGGGGTGAATCCGGCGGCAGATCAGCCGTGAGCCGTGCCCGCGCTCAGTGGCGGAAGCTGGGCTCATCGGCTGCCGGCGGCAGCGGCTGCTGCGCCGTGGCCAGCCAGGCCAGATTGCGTTCCAGATCGGCGAGCAGCTGATCGGCCATGTCGCTGCTGAAGCCGGCCCGCACCACGATCCGCAGCACGCTGCGGTGCTCCTGATTGGCCGGAAGGGTGTAGGCCGGGACCTGCCAGCCCCGGCTGCGCAGCAGCGCCGAGAGGTGAAACACGTTCCAGTTGGTCACCTCGGGATCACATTCGATCGCGAACACCGGCAGCTGTCCCCGCGGGTGGCTCACCAACCGCAGGGGCGACATGGTGGCCAGACGGTCGGCCAGGCGGCAGGCGATCGCCTCCAGGCTGGCCATCCGCTGGCGGTAGCCCTCCCGGCCCAGATGCAGGAAATTGAAGTACTGGGCCACCACCTGGGCGCCGGGCCGGGAAAAGTTCATGCCGATCGTCGGCATGGTGCCGCCGAGGTAATTCACGTTGAAGCGCAGCTCCTCGGGCAGGACTTCGCCGCTGCGCCACAGCACCCAGCCCACCCCGGGCAGCACGCCGCCGTACTTGTGGCCGCTGGTGTTGATCGACACCACCCGGGGCAGCCGGAAATCCCAGGCCCACTCCGGCGCGTTGAAGGGGGCGACGAAACCGCCGGAGGCGCCATCCACGTGGATCGGGATGTCGAGGCCGGTGCGCTGCTGCAGGGCGTCGAGCGCCCGGGCGATTGCATCGATCGGTTCGTAGCTGCCGTCGAAGGTGCTCCCGACGATGCCCACCACCCCGATTGTGTTGGCATCGCAGCGCTGCAGCGCTTCCTCGGCGCTCAGGTGCAGACGGTCGGCCTCCAGGGGCACCAGACGCGGTTCCACATCGAAGTAGGTGCAGAACTTGTCCCAGCAGATCTGGGTGTTGGCCCCCATCACCAGGTTGGGTCGACCGGCATCGAGTCCCTCCGCCAGGCGTCGTTGCCGCCAGCGCCACTTGAGCACCAGGCCGCCGAGCATGCAGCCTTCGCTCGAGCCGGTGGTGGAGGTTCCCACCGCGGCGAGCGGATCGGGAGCATGCCAGAGGTCGGCCAGGATGCGCAGGCACCGTTCCTCCAGCTCGGCTGTCTGGGGATATTCGTCCTTGTCGATGATGTTCTTGTCGGCACACTCCTCCATCAGCCGCCTGGCCTCTGGTTCCATCCAGGTCCCCACGAAGGTGGCCAGGTTGAGGCGGGCGTTGCCATCCAGCATCAGGTGGTCGTGAATCAGCTGATAGGCCAGATCACCAGGCAGCCCCTGATCGTTCAGGCGGTTTCGGGGAATCTCCATCGACTCCAGCTGGCGCAGGCGCAGCCTGTGACTGATCGGTCCGCTCAGATCGAGCTGCTCGGCATGATCCGGATGCGGGCGCGTCATGGGCAGCACGGTCGAAAGGAGGTTGGCCGCATTTAAATCGCGGTGCCGGCCTGTCGTCGTCACGGCCCCGACCTGCTCACTGTTCGTGCATCCCCTGTCGCCGTGCTGCCGCTCCACCGCCTGCTGAGCTACACCCTGCCTGAGCCCCCGGCTGCCGGTGCCGGTCTGCGTCTGGCCCTCTGGCAGGGCAGCGGCATCGCCGCCACGCCCGCCGCGGTGAGCGAGAACCTCACGCGTCTGGAGCACGTGGCCGAGCGTGCCGCCGCGTTGCAGGTCCAGCTGCTGGCGTTTCCAGAGCTGTATCTCAGCGGCTACATCGTCACCCCAGAGCTGGCCCGCGCCCTGGCTGAACCGGTTGACGGCCCCAGCCTGCAGCGCGTCGCTGCCTGTGCCCGCCGCCATGGCGTCGCCATGGCCTGCCCCTATCCAGAGCGGGCTGTGGTGGCGGGGGAAGAGCGCTTCTACGACGCCATCGCCCTGTTCGGTGGCGATGGGACGCTGCTGCGCAACTATCGCAAGACCCACCTGTGGGGGCCCGACGAGCGGCGCTGCTGGAGCCCTGGCTACAGGGAGCCGGAGGAGGGGCCGCCGTTCACGGTGCAGGCGGTGAACGGCATCGGTGTCGGTCTGCTCAACTGCTATGAAGCGGAGTTCCCCGAGCTGAGCCGGCGCCTGGCCCTGGCCGGAGCGAAGCTGGTGCTGATCCCCACCGCGGCTGATCTCTGGGCCGAGCTGAGCAGCGGCCGCCGCACCAGCCAGGCCTATCCGGATGTCTCCCGCTCCCTGATCCCGGCCAACGCCATCCAGAACAACTGCTTCATCGCCTACAGCAACCGCTGCGGCGTGGAAACGGTGGAGGGGGTCGAAAAGGCGGCCTACCTCGGCAACAGCATCATCTGCGGTCCGCATGGCGACGTGCTGGTGGCGGCCCGGCCCGAACCCACCCTGCTGGTCGCAGACTGCGTACCAGGGCTGTACGGCAGCCTGCACCCGGAGAACACCGACTATCTGGCTGACCGCAGGCCGGAGCTCTACTGACTTCCATGGGTGATGGAGCCACCAGGGCCTGAATGCTCAGGCCGTTCGACTCCCCACTCTTGCCGCTGTGCCCGCTTTGCTAAGCGTGCTGAGTGTGCCCAGCGTGGGATGGTTCCGCCAGGCCCTGATTCAGAAAAACTCTGATTCCGAAGCGTTTGCTTCGGAATTCTTTGCTTCGGAAGTGTTAATTCAGAAGTAGACGTCCACATTGCCGCGGCCGCTGGTCTTGAGCCAGTTCTGTGCTTCGATGTAGTTGTTCGGGGCGAGGCGGATCGCCTTGCTCCAGAAGTCGGCAGCCTGGTCGTACTGGCGGTCTGCTTCGTCGGCTTCCCCCTGCTCTTCAGCGATCGAGCCGAGGTGGTGATGGATCACCGCCATGTTGTTGAGCGCCTGGGGCATCTTGCCGTTGAGATCCAGGGCCTGGCCGTAGTAATCAAGCGCTTTGGCATGCTCGCCGTTGGAGGCGAACACAAGCGCCATGTTGTAGAGGATGAAGGCTTTGTCGTTCGGGTCGTCCTCCAGTTTGAGGGCTTCCTGATAGTTTTCCAGCGCCTCGGCGTACTCGCCGTCGGCCTGGGCGCTCATGCCGTCGCGGTAATAGGCAAAGGCCTCCTTGGCGCGCCGGTTGGTGGGCAGCACCTTGAGGATCAGGTCGGCCATCACCGTGAAGCTCTTGTCGATGAAGTTGTCGTTGCGTTGGGAGCGGGGCACCGGCGGGAGAGGGGGCTTCGGTCTTCCATCCTCGCTGACTCGGGCGTGGGCCTGCTGCTGCAGGATGGGGGCCTGACGGGATGCGCGAGGCGTGGGGTCTGCGAATGCACCGGGCTGTTTCGTCGTGCTGGAGGGCATCGATGGCTGCGGCAAGACCACCCAGCTCCAGTCCCTGGCTGCCTGGCTGCCCGGCAGTGGGCTGCTTCCGGCCGAGGCGGAACTGGTGGTGACCCGGGAGCCAGGCGGCACCCCCCTGGGCCGGGCCCTGCGGGAGCTGCTGCTCCATCCCCCCGGTGATGCCGCTCCTGTGAGCACTGCCGAGCTGCTGCTCTACGCCGCCGACCGGGCCCAGCACGTTGAACGGGTGATCAGGCCGGCTCTGGCAGCCGGCCACTGGGTGCTCAGCGATCGCTTCAGCGGATCCACGGCCGCCTACCAGGGCCATGGTCGGGGGCTTTCGCTCGACTTGATCCACCAGTTGGAGCAGGTGGCCACCGGTGGCCTGCAGCCCGGGCTCACCCTCTGGCTGGATCTGCCTCTGGCAATCAGTGAAGAGCGCCGCGGCGGCCGTTCCAAGGATCGGATCGAGGCTGGTGGCGAGGCGTTTCTGGCGGCCGTCGCCAGCGGGTTCGCCTGCCTGGCTGAGCAGCGCGGCTGGGTGCGGGTGCCGGCCGACGGCCCGCCGGCGCAGGTGGCAGCCGCCTGTCAGGCGGCTCTGCGGGCCTGGCATGGGGAGCGATGAGCGATCTGTTCGCCGACCTGGTGGGGCAGCGCCTGGCCCGCACGCTGCTCAGTGCCGCGCTCGATCGGCAACGGCTCGCTCCGGCCTATCTGCTGGCCGGCCCGGAGGGGGTGGGGCGCCGGCTGACGGCGCTGCGCTTCCTGGAGGGGGTGCTGGCCGGTCCGGCTGGATCCCCGCTGCAACGGCGCCGCCTGGCCGAGGGCAATCATCCCGATCTGCTCTGGGTTGAGCCGACCTACCTCGACAAGGGGGAACGCGTGCCCCGCTCCCAGGCCGAGGCGCGGGGGCTGAGCCGGCGCAGTCCACCCCAGTTGCGCCTTGATCAGATCCGCGAGGTCACGCGCTTTCTCGCCCGCCGGCCGGTCGAGGCCCCCGGCTGCATGGTGGTGCTGGAGAGTGCCGAGGCCATGGCCGAAGGCGCCGCCAATGCCCTGCTCAAGACCCTGGAAGAGCCGGGCCAGGGGCTGCTGGTGCTGATCTCGGCGGCCCCTCAGCAGTTGCTGACCACCATCCGCTCCCGCTGCCAGCTGGTTCCCTTCACTCGCCTTGAACCTGCCGAGCTGGCCCTGGTGCTGTCCAGGGTCGAGGCTGAAGGGACACCGCCATCGCCGGATTCTCCCGAGCTGCTGGAGCTGGCTGCCGGTTCCCCCGGGGCCCTGCTGGAGCACCGGCGCCAGTGGCAGGGGCTGCCGGCAGGGCTGGTCGAGCGGCTCCAGACATTGCCGGCAGGCGACCCTCTCGCCGTGCTCAGCCTGGCGCGCGACCTCACGGAGAGCCTGGATGCCGAACAGCAGCTCTGGCTGCTGGCTTGGTGGCAGGTGTGGCTGTGGCGCAAGCTGATGCGGCCCGGGTTGCTGCAGCGATTGGAGCAGTTGCGGCAGCAGTTGCTGGCTTTCGTGCAGCCTCGGCTGGCCTGGGAAGTAGCCCTGCTCGATCTGGCGGCCCTGCAGAACGCCGGTTAGCTGGCCTGGGGCTCGCGCGCCTGCTGGACCAGCGGGATCAGATCAGCGAGCTGATCGCCGCTGGGCAATTCCAGGCAGTAGCCGGCTCCGTACACCGTCTTGATGAAGCGGGGTTTGCGGGGGTCGGGCTCGAGTTTGGTGCGCAGATGACGGACATGCACCCGGATGGTCTCGATGTCGTCGTCCGGCTCGTAGCCCCACACCTCCTTGAGGATCAGGGAGGGGGAGACCGTCTGGCCGTGGCGTTGCAACAGGCAGTGCAGCAGTTCGAACTCCAGGTGGGTCAGGCGCACGGGGGCATCGAACCAGATGGCCTCGAACCGCTCCGGAACCAGGGTGAGCGGCCCGTAGCTGAGGATTTCGTTGTGTTTGGTTGAGAGCGGCGCATGGTCGCTGCGGCGCAGCAGCGCCTTCACCCGCACCGTGAGCTCTTCAAGGTCAAAGGGTTTGGTGAGGTAGTCATCGGCTCCGGAGTTGAAGCCACTCACTTTGTCCTTGGTTCCGCCCAGGGCGGTGAGCATCAGGATCGGGATGCGGGCCGTGCGCTCGTCGCGGCGCAGCCGCTGGCAGAGGGTGAGGCCATCCACCTTCGGCAGCATCAGATCGAGCAGGATCAGATCGGGGCTGTATTGCAGAGCCAGGGCCTGGCCGCGGATGCCGTCTTCCGCCTGTTGGACATCGAACCCGCCATGCATGAGGTGGCCCGCAACGAGCTCACGCATGTCGCTGTCGTCTTCGATCAGGAGGATGCAGGGTTTCATGGCGACGGCAGCGGACGGATATGGGGCAAGCGGCGCCAGCGAGGAGCCGGGCATCTCAGGGACTGAGACGGGGCAGCGACGATCAATCGGTGGAGATCCAACGTCTGGGGAGGAAGCCCGTCTGGACGATCGGACCGGGAATCCGATTCCGAATGAGGCCTGAACGTCTGCATTGTCATGGCTGTGGCTGTGACCTGGGCCACCATTCGGTGGATTGCGGCCATCCGAGCGGATGTGCGCCTGAGGGGCGAGCGCCTGCAAGTGCGGCTGATCTGAGCTGGTGACAACGATCTGAGCGGTTCGAGTCAGGTCGGATTGTCGGAAAACTTCAGGAAATCTTCCGAGTTGTCTGTTGTATTTCCGTCGCCGAGCCGGCACTGGGCCAAGCGCCAGCCGAGACCTGCAGGAGCCAGCCCCCTGGTTGATCCCGGCAGCGCCAAGCTCAAGCGCCCTCAGGCTGCCTCAGGGCGACTTCTCGGCTGCCTCAGGGCGGCGTCGAAGCGCAATCTTGACGGAGTCTCGGTGAATCCCATTCGCGCCTGTCTGGATGAAGAGATGGCGCGATCAATGCCCCCTGGCGGCTCTGAGCCCAGATCAAGATCGCTGCAGCCTGATCGACGGGTCAGGTCAAGAAGGTCATCTCCAGCAGGTGCCGTCCAGCAGTTCAACTCCAGCAGGTGCTGTCCAGCAGGTCAACTCCAGCAGTTCAGGTTCATAGGTCGGCATGGCGCATGAATCAAGCTGCCGGACCCGTTGAGACCCCCAGCTGCCATCTGGCGACGCCAGGGTGGGAACCACTGGCCCGGAAGCGTTGCTCCAGAACGAGGTGTCTCGAGGCCTCCGGCCTGAGCCGTTTGGCTGGAGAGAGCTGATCTGGAACCTGACTTGTCTGAAACTCCCCGGGCGGGATTCGAACCTGCGACCAATCGGTTAACAGCCGACCGCTCTACCGCTGAGCTACCGAGGAATGGGGTGACGCGATGGGGTGAACCTATGGGATGGCAGGGCGCCCTCCCAGCGTCATGTGCACAGGCCTGTTTGTCCGTGAATGCCACTCATGAATCCGTGAAAACAGACTCATCAGTAGACACAAATGACAACCAGTTGCTGGCTGGCATCCAGGATTAACCCGCAGCCTTGACAGCTGCGGCACGGCCCGTGACGGCGTGATCAGGCCTGACGGCGCTGATGGGTTTGAACCATACCGGTCCGCTCCCCCCCATCGCAAGCGGCCGCTGAAGCAGATCGGCTCAGGCGTTATGCAGGCTGGCCGCCAGGGCTGCCCCGGGTTGCCAGGGCCCGACCCGCCCGTCTTGCATCAGCGCGGCACCGTCGCACTGCTGCAGCTCCTCCAGGCGGTGGGTGATCCACAGGGCAGTGAGCGGTTGGGTCGGCTGATGGGTGAGCCCCCGAATCAGCGCCAGCACCTCCCGCTGGCTTTCCGGATCCAGCAGGGCGGTGGGTTCGTCAAGCAAGAGCAGCGCGCTCTGCCGCGCCAGGGATGCGGCAATGGCCAGGCGCTGCTTCTGGCCGCCGCTGAGGCTGTGGATCGGTCGCTCTGCCAAACCGGCCAACCCCACCTGCGCCAGGGCGCTCTGCAGGCACGTTTCCCGCTCCTGCTGGTTCAGGCTGGGATCGATGGACAGCAGCAGCTCGCTGCCGCAGCTGGGCAGCAACAGCTGATGATCGGGATTCTGGAAAACCATGGCGCAGCGCGCCCGGCGCCTGATCGTGCCCGCTTCGGGCTCAACCAGGCCGGCGATCAGCTTCAGCAGCGAACTCTTGCCGCTGCCGTTCCGGCCCACGAGCATCCACAACCCCGGCCCTGGAATGAGCAGGTCGCAGCCCTGCAGGGCAACCCCGGCACCGGGCCAGCTGAACCGGATGCCCTCCAGCTCCAGCACTGGCAGTGGGGGGGGGGGAAAGGCTCCGAGGGACACGGCCTGCTCTGCGGTCTGGAGAGAACAGTTCCGTTTCAGCTCTCGAAGCTGAAGCCCGGCCGCTTGCTGCCGGAGCCGCTCGCGGTTTTCTCGAACAACTGCACGGCCACCACTTCACTGCTGAGCAGGCTCACCCGCTTGTCTGGATCCTTCTCGCACGTGAGCTCCAGCACGCGTGGACCGCTGCCCTCCAGGGCCTGCCGAACGCTCTCATAGAGCGACTGGGCATCAGCCAGGTCCTTGCGCTGCACTGCAACCGGCATGGGGCTGAGCTTGAGGGAGAGCTCGATCACGAACATCGGAGGGGCCGTGCTGGCGGACGGACGCCACTCTGGCGAATCGGTTCGCTAGGTGGTTGTACTCAATGCGCCATCGACCCGTCGCGGTTCGGCATTCCGCCCCATAGGATCTGCTTGTAAAGCTTCGTGAAGCTCGCTCTCATGACGATCGCTGCAGGGCGCCTGCCGCAGCGGGGATGGTTCGACGTCCTCGATGACTGGCTTAAGCGCGACCGCTTTGTCTTTGTGGGCTGGTCCGGCCTGCTGCTGTTCCCCACCGCCTACCTGGCGCTGGGCGGCTGGCTCACCG
>CAMDLO010000013.1 GCA_945901765.1 Cyanobium sp. NIES-981
TCATAGCGATGCACCAACACCAAAGCGCTTGGATCATCACGCATGAGAGCATCAAGTGCATCCGTCAATGCCATCCCGTCGCATTCCATTGCACCCTCCGGCCAGAGAGCCTTGAGAGCACGCATCCGAAATACGGGGGAAACCGGTGCCTGGAGGACACTCGGGAGAAGATTAATAGCACCAGCATTGATCACATCCTGGATAGCAGACTGGCGATCCATCTGATTTGGCAGAGTGAGATGGTCTTCAAGGGCCAGTAGCTGATCACGCTGACCTGATAGCTGGGCAATGGCACACAGAGCTGCCCCGCGCACACCAGGATTGGAATCGTTCTGGAGGCTTTCAATTGCTGCCAAGGCAGAGCGAACCTTCAATCCAGCCAGGCTCTGGATCAAAACCCGACGATTCTGGGCAGGATCAGCCAGGCAATCGATCATCACCTGATGCAACATTGAATCCATACAACCCAATTGCTCAAGAGCCCAGGCACTATTTTCAACGAGGTAGGGATCTTCACTCTTGAGGCAACAACCGATAGCCGATATTGCTTGTTGTGCATTCAGACGACCAAGCACCTCCACCGCCTTACGCTGGGCTAAACGGATGGGCTGCTCTTCGGAATCAACGGCAAGGAGTTGCAGGAGGGCTTTCTCGGTGGAGTCTCCAGGAAAATTAATCAGGTGGGAGGCCGCCATGTAGTAATCGCTGGCCGATTCAAGTGCCTCAAGAGGCTGTTCTAAAATCCGCAGAGCCTCCTGCTGGGTGAGGCCAAGATGGATGTTGTCGAAACGGCTCACGGATGGCGCTGCAGGGCGGGCCCTAGATTCACACCTAGTACCATTGCAGGTCAGGTTACCCAAGCAGGCCGTTCGTTAAGAACTTTCCATATATTGGCGGTCTGCTTGATGTTGGTGCACCATGGGACATCGTTGTTCCTGCCAGCATGGGGCCTTTTCTAACCAACTCCTATGTGATCAAATTGAGCCTTGGCAAGGGTGCAAGGCTGAATTCACCACAACAGTTGTGCGTTCCTTACGAACTACTCAGCCGCACACTGGATCTCATCAATCACCAAGGAGCAGGGGTGCAGGATGTGTCCGTGCAGGGGGCCACAAGCACTCAAGCTCCTCCAGCCCAGACCCCCCCTGAAGCGGTGTCAACGGAGAAACAGCCTCGGGTTGCTGGAAAGAGGCAGCGTCGGTCGCGCGTCTCCTAATCAGCCTTGCATCGCGAACACGGCATCGGCAGGACGCCCCTGCTTCAGGGCCTCCCAGCCGATAGCGCGCAAAAACGTTGGGCCGTCCATCGTTTCCACCACATCCACACCCCAGGCCCCCAGCGTCAGGGGAGAACCCGCTGAGCTGGGACTGTCCTTGCGCCCGCCAAGGGCCAGCAATTGATGCCCATCGGTATGGCCGCAGGCCCGCCGAAACCCCCGCCATGCCTGGATCAAGTCAAGGGCCAGATCCGCAGGTGCCAGATCCGATTCGATGCGAATGAGCCAATGGGGATGATCCAACGGCTCTGCCGAAACAATCGCAGAAGCGTGCGCCTTCAACCCTGCTGCAAGGTCCACCGCGTTGAAGGGTGGTACGCCCGGCTCTTGTACCTGGAGGTTATGGGACAGAACGAAGCAGGTCATGCCGATGCCGTGTGTTACAACGACCCTAGGCGGCCGCCAATGGAACTTGATAATGCTTCCACCCGCTAGCCAGCAACCGTGAATGACAGCCAATGCTCGCCGATCAGCGGGCAACCCCTCCAACTGAGCGAAGAGGAAGCCAGCCAACTGGCGGAGGAGCTCAAGCACCAGCTCCGGTGCGGACAGGTGCCTGATGCCAACAGCGGCAGCATCGAAAGAATGGTGGCGGGCCTGGGCGACCGGCGTGGTCTGATGCGACTCACCTTCGCCGAAAGCCTCGGTGTCGTTGGCAAAGCAGCCGTGCCAGCCCTTTGCCAGGCCCTTGAAGGCCACGACAATGTCACGGTGCGGCGTGCTGCCGCCAAGACCCTCACGCTGATCGAAGATCCACAGGCTTTACCAGTCCTGCTGAACGCCCTCCTGCATGACCCTGACCCAGTGGTTCAGGGGTCTGCCGTGGGAGCTATGGCTGCACTGGGCGCGGAAGCCGTTGATGCACTCCTGGGTGTCCTGATCAACCCCAAAAGCAGTTCAATGCAGCTGGGCTTGGCCAGTTGGGGGCTTGCTTTTGTTGGCGCGCGGGCCCCTGAGGCCTTGCGCGAGGCCGCAGGCTCCGAGCATGCGGAGATCAGAGCTGCCGCAATTGCTGCATTGGGCGATCAAATCCAGGCTCAGGGGGATGAATCCGCAAGAGATCTCCTGATTCGTGCGCTCAGCGATCAGCATGTCGATGTGCGAGCCGAGGCAACCACCTTGCTCGGCAAGCTGCATGATTCTTGTTGGGCAACACCACACCTCATCCCGCTCCTCAATGACGAAGCGGGCCAGGTGCGCAAGAACGCAGCTCTTTCACTGATGAAGCTAAAAGCAAGCGACGCGTTACCAGCCCTGCGCGAGCACCTCCAGTGCGAGCACGAATCAGATGTGTCGGCCGTGTTACGAGTTTCCATCAGCCAGCTCGAAAGGATCTGATCTTGATCCTCAAGCCAAGTCAGCTACCGTATTTACGGGCCTTTAGATCCTCGATCCTGATCAGGGCCGAGCTCACAGTCTCCCGCACGTAATCATCAGTTGCCGGGTCATCAAGCAGCTGCTGTAAGGCTGGCTCAATAGCAGGATGATCGATCTGTGCCAACGCATTGACCGCTGCAACTCCTTGAGCTGGATTGTTACCGCGACTCACCTGCAGCAAGAGAGGCACCGCTTGGCGACCCACCTGACCTAACGCCATGACGGCTGCGACCGCAACCACAGGTGAGCGATCATCAAGGGCTTCACGCAAAACCGCCATGGCCTGCTCAGTAAACGCTTGACCTGCGTAGTTGGAAGCCAACTGGGCGTAGGCTTTAATGCAACTTGCCCTCACCGTGTCATCGCTACTGGTGCTGAAGCACTCAGCAATCGGCTGCATCGAGCGCGCACCGAAGGCCCCAAGCCCCCGAACAGAAGCTCGACGCAGAGAGACATCCGGCTGATCCAGGAGCGCGATCAAACGCGGGATTGCTTCGTCTGGCCAGTGTTCGACCATAGCCGTGAAGGCGCGCGTTTGAATGTAGGGGTTGGGATGGGCAAGATCTGCAAACAGTTGATCGAGATCGGGGGGGTGTGGCATTGAAGTAATCGCTCTTTTGAGGCTGGGAAGGGGAACCTAGACCGCCACGACCCGCCGATGGAAAGCCTGAAACAAGACATGAAAAAGGGGGCCTTGGGGCCCCCAGATGTCATCATCAAAAATGAGGCTCAGGAGAGCGCATTGATGGCATAGTCCAGGTAGGACTTGAACTCGTTCAGAGCCTGGGGGCTCATGTCACGAGGGGAGCATGCCCGGTCGCGCGTGAAGGTCAGCGCTTCCACGTAGGCAGCCGTTGGCAGACGCAGGGTGCGATAGACCTCGCGAGCGCCTGCGATGCCCCACTCATCCAGGGGGCCGGTACCGCCAACCACGAGGCAGTAGTTGATCAGACGCAGGTAATGCGCGATGTCGCGGTAGCACTTGTCCACCTTGGTCTGATTCTCGCCAGCCTCACCGGCCTGCTTGAGGTAGGGGTACTTGCTGAAGCATGCGTCGCCTGCCTCCTTGGTCACCTTGTCCAGACCTTCGGCAAGCTTTTCAGCGGCTTCCAGGCGCGCAGCGGCACGCTGGATGTTGCCTTGAACGGCCTCGAGGTCGTTCTGGGAGGGGAAGCGACCAGCGGCATCAGCGGCGGTCACAACAGTGGTTGCAACAGATTTCATTGTGGATCTCAGCAGGAGAAGTTTGGATTGTTAAAAGATCAAAGCTGATACCTTGTGGGCTCAGCTCAGCGCGCCGATCACGCGATCAAAGTAGGAGGCTGCTTCAGCAACCAAGGCGGAGCAATCACCCTTCACGGTTTCCATCTTGCGGAAACGGGTCTCAACAGGATTGGTGCCGCTGGTGTTGGTCTCGTTGATGTGAGCCGTGGAAGAGGCCTTCATGATGGCCACAGCGCGACCAGCCGATTGCAGGGGTACGCCGAGGGCGATGTAGGTTTCCTTCAGGCCGTTCAGGCAGCGGTCATCCAGCACGGAGGCATCGCCGGCCAGCAGGGCATAGCTGATGTAACGCAGCACGATCTCGCCATCACGCAGGCAGGCAGCCATACGGCGGTTCGGATAGCAATTGCCGCCAGCCTGGATCAGGCCGGTGTTTTCGCAGATCATGCCGGTCACGGCATCGGACACGATGCAGGAGGCATTGCTGGTGATGGCGTTTACAGCGTCCAGACGCTTGTTGCCTTCAGCCACGTAGTTACGGAGAGCGGCCAACTCACCGCCACCGATGGGCGCGGTTTTGGCATCGGCGCTGACGACAGCGCGTGAAAAGGCGTCGAGCATGGGGGTCGGAACGAGAGGAGAAGGCTTAGGCGGAGCGTCGGGTGGCCCCGATGTGGAGAAAGACCAGGACTTGGCGATTCCCGCTCTTTTCACCTGAGCACTTGCAAAAACTACGGCCATCCCCCCCAGCCCTTTCCCGATCCGATGCATCACGCAAACTTTCGTCATTCCCGTCGCCGAAACTCTCTGGCCCTAGTGCTCGCAGTGGTTCTGGGAGGCGGTGGGCGGAGATGCCGCTCGCCATTGCCAGGGAAAACCGGCTTCTTTATTTTTTGTTCCGGATTGGCTTCCGGTGCTCACAGGGGTTGGCGTTTGATGGACAGCTCGCCAATAAGCTGAGGCACGCCAGTGAGCTTCCACCATGTCCAGCGCCAGTTTTGATCCGGTCACGGCCGACGCCATTGCTGAGCCGTCTCCGAGCCGCGAGGAGCTGCAGGAGGCCATTGAGCAGCTCATGGCGTTCCGAGATCGGATTGTGAGCGACGTCACGGGCATGGGCCAGAAGCTGAAAATGCCGCAGCAGCAGGTGGCCTTCACCCTGTCCCAGCATCCCGAGCTTCAGAGGATCGAGTCGGTTCTGGCCCAGCTCCAGCTCCAGATCGCTGAGCTGGCCTAGCCCTTTCCCATTCACTGCTGCCTCTGCAACCATGGCACCTGCCCAATCCATGCGTGAGTTCCTGGAGGCCAGTCGTGGGGTCTGGCTGACTCGTCGAGCTGTCCATCACCTCGACCATCAGGACGACGAATCTGGCGATTCCAACCTCGTGATCGAGCCTTTCAGCTGTTTTGATCCTGCCGTGGAGCAGATCTGCCAGGCCCTCGACATTGACCCAGGCCTGGCCGCTGGAGGAGCTCGCTTCTGGTGGGAGAGCAATCTCAAACCCTTGGCCCGAACCGAAGACCAGGCCGCTGTAGTCATTGACATCCCGATCGAAGGCGATCCATCCCGGGGATTCCTAGTGCGGGACAAGGGCTACGTGGAGAAACAGCCGGTGCTCAGTGAATACGCTTTTTCCCCTGATGGCGTGATGACCGTGACGACCCGCTACGACAGCAATGTGGGCACGGAGCGCTGCTGGTTTGTGACAGATCAGGTGCGCATGCGGGTGAGTTCGGTGCAGTGCCTCGATGGTGTGTCAATGACCACCTATTGCACGGAGCTGCGTTGCCCATCTGTTGAGGATCTTCAAGCGGTTCGAGCCAGTGCCGAGGCCCTGGCCACCCGTCTCGTGTCCCTGACCCACTGAACTGCTGCGCTCGACGATGTTTGATCCCTTTCTCCAGGAACTGACCAGCAGATTGGAAGCGTCGGGGGGCCATCCCCTGCCACCGCCCGATGGGCTGGCCGAATGTCGATCTCAGAAGCAACAGAGCGTGATTCGAAGCTGGCTGTGGCAGGTGCCAGGATTTCGGCGTTGGCGCGTGACCAGATTGGATGCCGGTGACAGCCTGCAGGTGCTCAATTCTGTGGCTTATCCCGATTTCTCCAATGATCAGCCTTTGCTGGGCATCGATCTTCTCTGGTTTGGTGCCCGCGGAAAACTAGTTGCCGTGCTCGATTTTCAGCCACTGGTCCAAGATCAAGACTACCTGGATTGTTATTATCAAGGGCTACGCGAGCTAATCACTCATTACCCAGATCTACACGGTGCCGAGGCGATGCGCTCCTTTGATCCTCATCAGTATTTTTCACCATGGCTGCTTTTTTGCCGTGGGGGAGCTGAGCAGGCCCAGGGATCACTGCCCAGTGCTTTTACACTCTTTCTTGACTGCTACTGGCAACTCAGCGCTGCAGCCGACCATCGCACTTCACAGATCACCGCTGAGAAGGTTCAAAGCCTGCAGGAGGATTACGACGTGTATAGCGCTGAGCGCGATCCAGCCCACGGACTCTTCACCAGCCACTTTGGCAAGGCCTGGTCTGATCGTTTTCTGCACGAGTTCCTGTTCCCCGCAAGCCGTCAGCCATGACCTCTTCCCGCTCCAACAGTCTTGAACCCGTCAATTTCTCGAACTGGCGATGGCAGCCCTTCCTGGAGCATGCGGTCAAGGTGCTTCAGCAGTTCAATCCCATCGCTTACCCGATACCCCAACAATTTCTTGAGCAATCCGGAGCTACTGGGTCCAAGGCCCAACCCGTAGCAGTCCACACCGCCACCTGGGCGTGTCAAACCGAGAAATTGCGCCAGGTGAGGGCTGCCTGTGTGGAAGCTGGAGCAGCGGCTTCCGTTCTCAACCTGGTGATCAACCCCAGCTGCCGGTACGACCTGCCGTTCTTCGGCGCCGATCTGGTGACCCTGCCCTCCGGACACCTGCTGGCGTTGGATTTGCAACCGGTCGACCGTGGGGATCCACTTCACACACAGCCTGTCTGGAATCGTTTGCTGCCCATCTTTGAGCGCTGGAAACCACTCTTGCCCCATGGTGGGCCAATTCCTGCGGAAGCAGAGCCATACTTCTCTCCAGCGTTCCTCTGGGCTCGCCTGCCACTGGGTGAATCTTCAGATGCACTAATTAGCAGCACTCTATTCGATGCTTTTGCTGAGTACCTCAATCTCTACGTCGATCTAGTGCGCGAAGCACAACCGGTAGCAGAAGAGCGCTCAAGGTTTCTGCTTGATGGCCAACGGCGCTACACCCACTATCGCGCAGAGAAGGATCCCGCGCGCGGAATGCTCAGCCGCTTCCACGGTGCCGAGTGGACCGAAGCTTATATCCACGATGTGTTATTTGATCTGGATCGTCACTACCCTGCATAGTCCGAGATCAAAGCAGGCCGAGCGTATGGAGGGGGCCCCGTCCGCTGATCAGCTCCAGCAGGAAAGCGGAAAAACCCACCATCGCCAAGCGACCATTCCAAACCTCCGAGCTGTTGTTCCAGCCCCAGGCCCACTTGTCCTGGGGATAGAGCTTCACCTTGGTGGGCAGGGCCGCCGCCTGATCCAGGTTCACTTCCGGGCCTTCGAGGGCGTGTTGCACCAGGTGGGCGAGGCCATCGATGAAGGCGGGGCTGGTGTCCAGCGCCGGCACGCGCCGGAAGTTGGTGATGCCTGCTTCGGTGGCGATCTCGCGGTACTCGATGTCGATCTCTTCGAGCGTTTCGATGTGCTCGCTCACGAAACTGATCGGCACCACCACCAGGTCCTTCACCCCCGATTCCCCCAGTTCATGCAGGGCGTCATCGGTGTAGGGCTTCAGCCACTCCACCGGGCCGACGCGGCTCTGATAGGCGAGGGTGAACGGGTTGGCGTGGCCGAGATCCCGCTCCAGCCGCTCCATGATCAGCCGGGCGCAAGCCTCGATCTCCTGCTGGTAGGGATCGCCCGCCTCCTCCACATAGCTCTTGGGGACGCCGTGGGCGCTGAAGAACACATGGGCCGTGGCGGGTTCAGGGCAGGCGCGGATCTCGCGGGCGATCAACTCGACCATGGCGCCGATGTAGCCGGGGTCGTCGTAGTAGCTGCGGATGCAGCGGATCGGCAGGCGTGCGAAGGCGGGATCGGCCTGGCGCAGGCGCTGCAGCTCGCGGAAGCTGGAGCCGCTGGTGCTGATCGAGAAGTGGGGGTAGAGCGGCAGCACCACCACCTGATCGATGCCGTCGGCCTTGATGTCGGCCACGGCCGACTCGGTGAACGGATGCCAGTAGCGCATCGCCACGTAGCTGGTGGCCTCGATGCCGCGCTGGCGGAGGCTGCTCTGCAGTTCTCGGGCCTGCTGCTCGGTGATGCGCCGCAGCGGCGAACCGCCGCCGATCGAGCGATAGGCCGCCTGGGATTTGCCGGCCCGCAGGCTGCTGATCAGCCAGGCCAGGGGCTTCTGCAGGGCCGGGTTCGGCAGCCGGATGATCTCCGGATCGGCGAACAGGTTGTAGAGGAAGGGACCGACGTCCTGGATGCGCTCAGGGCCGCCGAGGTTCAGCAACAGCACGCCGACCTTGCCGCACACCTTAGACATGGCCTACCGATCCAGCTATCCCTTCATGGTATGACCGGATCTGGGGTCAACAGTGCGATCTCAATGGAACGGTATCAGCCTCGGAAAAGCAGTCATGGTTTTGCAGCAGAGATGACGATAATCACTGCCCACTGCCAAAGGGAATCATCTTGCATCTGGGAGTTGAGGGGCAAGCATTCATCTGAGGCGATCATCAGCCTGCCAAAATGGGTCAGTCAAAAATCAAGGATGATCTCATGACCGAGGAGGGCTTATCCAAACAGACTAGATCAGGTTCTGATCGGCAGTGGGAGTTAATGCGAGCCAGCTTCGATGGTGACTGGCTAGGGACGACGACGTGGTACGACAGAATCGCCAACGGCATGGATCTGAACCACGGCATGTGCAGCCCTACAGAATCGCTGTACGCCATTCGGTTTTCTGATGCTGATACAGGAGAGTGGCATGGAACAGGTCTTCGATTTGCCCCGGGTGGAGAACGCCGATTCCCCCTGGATCGACACCACTACAACCTCGGCCATCACTGCTGGCATTTCCCGGAGACCGCAGGCCAGTCAAGCCTTGAGGTTGGCGGGAACACAACGCGAGCGGGCTATGAAGTGAATTTTTTCAATGGCCGCTCCCGATCGATGCTTGTTGCCCTCTATCAGCGCCAATGTGACGGCCGGATGATCCTGGATTCAATCGCAGCCACCCGTTTCGCTGTCAACGGGCAAGACCCGATCCCGCCCGTGAACAGATGCAGTCTGTAGACGCCTTATTGTCGGCTGTCGCAGGATGGCGTGGGATCGAGCAGGAGCTGAGACCGGGCGTGCAGCATGGAGCGTTTGTATCAACCAAAGGGGCACCAGAATTCGATGCAAACACCTTTTGCTCACAGGATGTGAATGGCATGTTTGCAGATAATTTGATTTGCAGCCTTCCCGATGAAATGCCAAAGTGTGAATTCAATCTCCAATTTGGTTGCTTGCTAAATCCAAAGAGTTTTGCCCAACTCATTATCGCTTACGATGCAAATTACAAACTGAGTCGCTGGGTAGAGCGTCGATATCAACCAACCATGCACGGATAACTGAAGGTGAAGCCAATTTGCTTCAGCTTTTCGTTGCTAACGCGCGCATTTAGAATCCGATCAGTCGTGTCTATTGTCAACCACTTGGCCAAAGGCAAGCCAGCTCTCTCGCAGAGGCGATCCGTAAGCTCTTGGCCACTCAGTTGTGTATCGTTAACAAGATTATAGGTCTCATCCAGGCCTTGATCGAACGCGAAGCAAACACCCCGGACAATGTCATCGCGGTGAATCCAGCACGGAACATTCTGGCCGTTGCGTTGCACCAATCCACCAGCCGCTGATAACAGCATGGATGGGATGTCACGCCCGGGGCCGTAGATGCCTCCCAGACGAAGCACGCAGACCTTGGTTTTGTCAGAGCGGATGGATCCCATCATCTCTTCTGCTTGGAGCAGAACCTGATTGACCGGATGTATATCGCTTATCGGGGCCGTTTCGTTGGTGAGGGCACCATGGCGGTTGCCGTACACGCCGCAGCTGCTCAGATGGACGATCTGCAGAGGTGTGTTGCGGGGGCGTCGATCCAGCGTCTCGACGAGTCGTTGCAAACCACCGAGAAAGGTTTTCCGGTATTGGCCCAGATCAACCTCGGAACCCTTCGAGGGCGCGAAGGAAACCAGAATGCCATCCAGATCAGCGGTGAAGTCAAGGTTGGTGCTGGGGTCCGTCGAGTCAAAGATCAGCGGGGTTTCCACAAGCTCGGCCAACTCGCCGAGGCGCTCACGCCGGGTGGTGGTAGCCCACAGCGCGTGACCCTCCTGCTTCCAAGCCCTGGCCACCTCCTCGCCCACGTAGCCGCAGCCGAGGATGGCACGCCGTTCGCCCGAGGGCAGGACGGGTCTCTCCTGCTTGGCCAGCAGCTGGTAGAGGGAGGCCAAATCTGGGGAAGTTGTCACAGCGGGCAACTCAACAAGTGAATATTTGTAAAGCATAGGAGTCCAGGCCGCTGCCGCTGTGCTGCTGAAAACCGTCTTGCCAGGACAGGCTGAAAAGGCCCTCCCGTGGGAGGGTTGATCACCGATGCGGTGCTTTCATGCCCACCTATCGCGTTGCTGCCGCAGGCCTGGAGGCCATGCAGGTCAACGTGCCCGGCTGCAGTGGAGATGCTCTCAGCCTGGCACTGGGGCCGCTGGGGCTCAGCGACTTCAGGGTCGAGCGGCGCAGTCAGGACGGGCGCCAATGGTTTTTTCAGGCAACCTTCAAGCCCGGCGGCATCGAGGCACCGGCCGCCGGGCTTGTCACGAGGTTGGTGAGCGTCGATCGCATTCTCGACTGACGCCATGGGAGCCCCGCAATGGCCCACGGCCTCTGCGCAGTTGTGGATCGCCTGCCTGTCCTGCAACAGCCCTGCAGGAAGCTGGTCCTGGAGGGGACACCAGCACGGTGCCCGCCTCAGCCCCCAATCAATCGCGAGCTGGTACGGAAGATTAAGTTATTCATGGTTTTTACTTGCCCCAAGCCTGAGCCCATCGCAGCAGTCAATACTTTCTTTCGTTTTCGTTCTGTCTGCCCAGTGACCCTGCCTGTTCTGGCCACCAAACCTCTCACCAACAACGCCAGGGTCAGCAATTTTCTGGCAGCCAGCGAAGAGACCTCTCGCCAGTTTGGTCGGCAGGCCAGTCAGCTTGATGGAGCTGCCGCCGATGCCCTGATCGAGCAGGCCTATCGCCAGGTGTACTTCCACGCCTTCAAGCGCGACCGCGATGCGATGCTCGAGTCGCAGCTGCGCTCCGGCCAGATCAGCACCCGCGAGTTCGTGCGCCAGCTGCTGCGCTCGGAGAAATTCCGCAACGACTTTTACCGCTGCAATAGCAATTACCGCGTGGTGGAACAGGTGGTTGGCCGGGTGCTGGGCCGACCGGTGCACGGCCAGCAGGAACGCATCGCCTGGTCGATCGTGATCGCGGAGCAAGGGCTGCCGGCCTTCATCGATGCTCTGATCGATTCAACGGAATATCTGGAAACCTTCGGGGAAGACCTTGTGCCCTATCAACGCGCCCGGGTGCTGGCTGGCCAGTCGGTGGGCACAATCCCCTTCAACCAGCAAGCCCCCCGCTACGACGCCTACTGGCGTGACACCATGGCCGTTCGCGCTCCCGGGGTCGGCAGTGGCAGCTGGGCAGGCTGGCCGCGTCCGGCTTGGCTGGTCAACCAGCCCACCCCGGCTGTGCAGAACGCTTGGCGGTATTTTGTGGCGACTGGCGGCTTCGTGCTGACCGGACTCGTGCTCTGGATAGCCCTGGTGATGTTGAGTACGGGAGCTAAGGGCTAACCCGAGTCTCAGGTTTCCCGATGCGCAGCCGAGACCGCAGTACGCGCGGCTCCGATACTGCTGGTTTGACGTGACAGCGCAAGCAGGCCTGCCGGTGCCGCTGGCGCTCACCGGCATCAGCAGTGTCTGACCCACCCGCCCTCAGGCCACCACTGCCTTGGTGCTGCCGCTGCGCTGGCGGCGGGTGAGGAAGCCGAACAGCACCTTGCCGATGGCAGCAATCAGGTTGCCCTCCAGTTCCTGGAACATCGTCATGTTCAGGTGGAAGGCGTGGTTGGCCTCCGCCACGATCCGATCGGCCGTGGCCTGATCGATCGGCAGGGCGTCAAGGGTGGCGCGGTAGTTGGCCTTGAAGCCCTTTTCGTCGGGAATGGCGTCGAACGCGTAGAAGCGCAGGCCGTCGTGCTCGCCGAGGTTCATCGCCTTCTGGGCGATGGCCTTAAGGATCTGGCCGCCGGAGAGGTCGCCGATGTAGCGGGTGTAGTGGTGGCCCACCAGCAGTTCGGGCGACTCATGGGCGATCTGATGAATGCGAGCGACATACTCCTGGGCGGCCGGGGTGGCCTTGACGCTGTTGCGCCAGCCTTCGCCGAAGTAAAAGGCCAGGTCCTGCTCCAGGCTCTCGCGCCGGTTCAGTTCAGGGAAGCCCACCGGGCCCACCACCGGATGGCCGGCGGCTCGCAGCTTGCCGATTTCCTGCTCCATCGCGTCATACACGAAGTAGAGGTCGGCCACCAGGGTGCGGTAGCTGGCCTTGTCCACCACGCCCTTGAGAAAGCAGCTCACGAAGCCGGTGTTTTCGGCCATGGTGTGGGCTTTCTTGGTGCCTTCACGCAGCTGGGAGGCAAGGGCAATGGTCATGGTTGGCGATCAGGAGGTCAGTCGTGCCGGTAAAGCACGTCGTCAACTTAATGGGCGCAACAAGTACGGGCCTCTTTCTTTGCAAAGGATTGCCTGTCTTCACAGCGCGACCAGCCCCCTTGATACTCACGACTCCCATGACAAGAACGTTCTCCGCAGAGTGTGACGTGTTTGCCAAGGTGGTCGTCCAGGCCGATGCCCGCGGCGAATTCCTGAACGCTGGTCAAATCGATGCCCTCGCCGCCATGGTGGCTGAGAGCAACAAGCGTATGGATGCCGTGAACCGCATCACCTCCAACGCTTCCAAGATCGTCACCAGCGCTGCTCGCGATCTGTTCGATCGGCAGCCTGCGCTGATCGCTCCTGGCGGCAACGCCTACACCCACCGTCGCATGGCTGCCTGCCTGCGCGACATGGAGATCGTTCTTCGCTACATCACCTACGCCGCCTTCACCGGTGACGCTTCCGTGCTGGAAGATCGCTGCCTCAACGGCCTGCGTGAGACCTACCTGGCCCTCGGCGTGCCTGGCGCTTCCGTGGCTGAAGGTGTGCGCAAGATGAAGGACGCCGCCATCGCCATCGCCAACGACCGCAACGGCATCACCCCCGGCGACTGCTCCGCTCTGATGAGCGAAGTGGGCACCTACTTCGACCGCGCTGCCGCCGCCGTCGGCTGATCAGCCTGATTCACGGTTCAACCTTCTTTCTTCCCTTCCATGAAGACCCCCCTCACCGAAGCCGTCGCCGCCGCTGATTCCCAGGGCCGCTTCCTCTCCAACACCGAGCTCAACGCCGCTTTCGGTCGTTTCGAGCGCGCCAAGAACGCCCTCGAGGCCGCCAAGGTGCTCACCGCCAAAGCTGATGAGCTCGTGAACGGCGCCGCCCAGGCCGTCTACAACAAGTTCCCCTACACCACCCAGATGCAGGGGGCCAACTACGCCTCCGACGCCCGTGGCAAGGCCAAGTGCGCCCGTGACATCGGCTACTACCTCCGCATGGTCACCTACTGCCTCGTGGCTGGTGGCACCGGCCCCATGGACGAGTACCTGGTCGCTGGTCTCGACGAGATCAACCGCGCCTTCGAACTCTCCCCCTCCTGGTATGTCGAGGCCCTGAACTACATCAAGGCCAACCACGGCATCTCCGGCGACGCCGGCACCATCGCCAACAACTACATCGACTACGCCATCGGCGCCCTCGTCTGATTCGGCTAACCCCGTTTCTTGCGCCGCCTCGGCAACCATCCGGCCTCCCCTCGGGGAGGCTTTTTCATGCCTGGCCTCAACGACTGCTGGCTGCTCGTGCGGCCTGCGATCATCAACAATGGCTCGGATTGCGCCACCTCTCAGCACCCGCGATGACGGCACGTCCCACAGCAGCGCCTGCGGATCACCGTGCTGGCGAACCGATCAACGAATCCGAAGCGATTGCTCGACTGCGCCAGAACGCCGATCCCTCGCAGCAGTACTACGCCGCCTGGTGGCTGGGCCGGATGCGCAGCCAGCACCCTGAGGCCGTGCCCCTGCTGCGGGACGCACTGCGGCAGCGCCGTGGACGCGATCCCGGCGCTGGCATCGAGGAGAATGCCGTGGCCCGGAATGCGGCACGGGCACTGGGCAAACTGGCGCCGGCCGCCACGGACGCGATTCCCGATCTGCTGGCCGTGCTTGGTGATCCAGACGACGGACTGCGGGAAGCGGCAGCCCGCGCCCTGGGAGACCTGCGGGCCGAATCGGCGCTGAAACCGATCTGCCAGCTGCTGGCCAGTGGACCGAACCAGGCGGGGGCCAGCCGGCCAGACAGCCCTCGCATGATGGAACCCTGTGAAGCACTGCTGGAGGCCCTCGGCGACATCGGGATCGCCGACCCGGCGGTGCTGGCTGTTGTGGAGCCCTTCATCGACCACGCACGTCCGCTGATTCGCTCCGCCGCGGCGCGCGCCCTGCTCCAGTTGACTGGGGAACCCCGCTGGGGGGACCTGCTGGTGTCGCTTCTGAATCACCATCAGTTGCAGGTGCGTCGTGCTGCCCTGATGGATCTCGGTGCCGCTGGCTGGCGACCGGCCCTCGAATCGATCCGCCGCACGCCCGCTGAAAACAGTCTCAAGCTGATCGCCTTGCGCGGCCTGGTGGAACAGGGCTGCGGAGCACCCGCCGAGGATGCCCTGCTGGCCTGCATGGATGAACTGCTGTGAGTCAGGACCCGGCCATGCCATCTCCCGTGCCACTGAACGCCCTGATCGATCAGCTGCGTCAGGCCAGCAGCAGCGAGGCGCTGGTGCTGGCCAC
The DNA here is from genome assembly GCA_945901765.1 of Cyanobium sp. NIES-981. Lineage (GTDB taxonomy): Bacteria > Cyanobacteriota > Cyanobacteriia > PCC-6307 > Cyanobiaceae > NIES-981. Next base: position 14,946 of record CAMDLO010000013.1, read on the forward strand.
CAGAGCCCTGGCCAGCAGCGGTGATCCGGGGGCCGCTCCGGTTCTGGTGGAGGTGCTGGGGTACAACAACCCCGGGGCAGCTGTGGCGGCTGTGGACGGACTGGTGGCCCTTGGCGCTGAGGCCGTGGATCCGTTGCTGAGACTCGACCCTGACAACTACGGGGCCCGTGCCTGGGCGGTGCGGGCCCTTGCCGGCATCGGCGATGTGCGCGGCCTGGAGCTGCTGATCGATGCCCTCGGCAGCGACGTGGCCGCCAGTGTGCGACGGGCAGCAGCCAAGGGGCTTGGCAATCTGAGGCTGGATCCGCTGGAACCGCCGATCAGGCTGGCTGTGCAGCAACGCTGCCTGAACGCCTTGCTAGCTGCGGGCAGCGACGGCGAATGGGTGGTGCGCTACGCGGTGGCCGTGGCGCTGGAAAGCCTCGCCCGGCAACTGGAGCCGGCATCCGTCGCCTGGCAGCGGCTAGAGGAGTGCCTGGTTGCGCTCTGCGAAGCGGCCGACGACAACCCACCGGTGGTACAGCTGCGGGCCAGGGTGGCGCTTGATCGCCTGGACGCCCAATGAAACGGGTGCTGTTCGTCTGCCTCGGCAACATCTGCCGCTCCCCCGCCGCTGAGGGCGTGTTCCGTCACCAACTCAGCGCAGCCGGACTGGAGAAGCGCTTCCTCGTTGACTCCGCCGGCACCGGCGGCTGGCACACAGGCAAACGGGCCGACCCGCGCATGCGGGCTGCAGCAGCCCGCCGCGGACTGGATCTGACCAGCCGCGCCCGCCAGCTGGATGCGGCAGACCTGGAGCACTTTGATCACATCCTCACGATGGATGCCGCCAACCTGGCCGCCGTGCAGCGCCTGGCCCAGCACGTCAAGGCGGGCGGCGCGAGCCGTCTGGCTGTGGTGGAGCCCCTGGTGCGTTACTGCCAGCGCGGCACGCCCGGGGAGGTTCCCGACCCCTATTACGGGGGGGAGCAGGGCTTCGAGCTGGTGCTCGATCTGCTGGAGGATGCCTGCGCTGGGTTGTTGCAGGCACTGCTGCGCAGTCAGGCCTGAGCTTCAGGTCTGCGGGGGCTCCGGCCAGGCCTCCTCGGGCACGCGCTGACGGAACAGGTCGATGAGGGCCTGAATCACCGCTTCGATGGCCATGCCGTCGGTCACCAGTTCGGTGGCGTCGGCAGCCATCCGCAAGGGGGCGACAGCGCGACTCGAGTCCTGGCTGTCACGCGCAAGGATCTGCGCCTCCAATTCCGCGAGCGGCGGCACGTCAAAACCACGCTCGGCCAGGTCCCGGGCACGGCGCCGCGCCCGCTCAGCCGCAGTGGCAGTCAGAAACACCTTCAGCTCAGCATCCGGAAACACCGCGGTGCCGACATCGCGGCCCTCCGCCACCAGACCGCCGCGGTGACCCATCGCCTGCTGCTGGGCCGTCAGAGCGTCGCGCACGCACGGGTGGGCAGCCACCTGCGACACCCGCTCGGTGACCGCCGGACTACGGATCGCTTCGGTCACCGCATGGCCATTGATCAGCACCTGCTGCTCCCCAGTGGCCGCTGAGCGCAGCTGGAGATCAAGCGGTTGCAGACAGGAGGCCACCGCCGCCGGGTCCGCCGGGTCGACGCCTTGCTGCAGCACCCACCAGGTCACGGCACGGTACATCGCGCCGGTGTCGAGATACACCAGTCCGAGGCGATTGGCAAAGGCACGGGTGACGGTGCTCTTCCCAGCGCCTGCCGGACCATCAATAGCAACGATCGGGGAGCGGCTCATCAAAAAAACATGGTCGATCAGGCGGGTGTTGCCGCAACGGATAGCCGCCGCCAGCAGGCTCAGTCCCCGGGGGTCGGGCAACGGCTCCAGGCTATGGGCCGCCACGAGCTCGGCATACTCCACCACACAGCCGGCCGCCTCCAGCCGCTGGCGCAGCGCCGCGGCTGGACCATGACCGGGCCCCGGGCAGTCCGATTCGCGTGCCACAGCGGTCAGTGCCGCCGGCAGGATCGCCGCGAGCCGCCTCTGCGGTGCCGTGAGGAATTGATTGCGGGAGCTGCAGGCCAGCCCGTCAGCCTCGCGGACAGTGGCACAGCCTTCAACGGGCACGGGGAGGCCCAGATCGGCCAGAACACGCCGCAGGATCACCAGCTGCTGCCAGTCTTTCTCGCCAAGCAACAGGCGATCGGGACGCACCAGCATCAACAGGCGCACCACCACGGTGGCGACTCCCTCAAAGTGACCCGGTCGGCCCGGCCCGCACAGGCTGCGCTGCAGGGCGGCCGGGGGCAGCACCCGGGTGATCGCCTCCACACCACCAGGCTGTATCTCCGCTGGCGATGGCGCGAACAGGGCGGCTGCTCCTGCAGATTCGGCCCGAGCGGCATCTGCCGCCAGGTCACGGGGGTAGCGATCGAAATCCTCCGTCGGACCGAACTGGAGCGGATTGACGTAGACACTGACCAGCACGGATGGCTGCCCAGCACCCCGGCTCTGGGCAGCGCGTTGAATCAGCTGCTGATGGCCACGATGCAGCGACCCCATGGTGGGCACGAAATGAAGGGGCCCAGGACAGTGCCGACGCCAGGCCGCCAGCTCAGCAAGGGAGTGGAGCAACTGCATGGATGCGGGGCTGGGGCGTGCAAAAAACCCATCCGCCAATGCTGGCGGATGGGTCTGAATCGATCAGCTGGTTTCAGATCGAAGGATCAGCGGATCACCTCAAGACGCACTGGGGCCACCCCGCTTGAGGTGACGCCGAGTTCCTGAGCGGCACCCTGGGCCAGGTCGATCACACGGCCGCCATGGAAGGGTCCGCGGTCATTGATCCGCACCACGGCGGAGCGACCATTGTTCAGGTTCGTGACGCGCACCCGGGTGCCGAACGGCAGGCTGCGGTGGGCTGCAGTCATGGTGCCAGGACGGAAGACCTCGCCGCTGGCGGTGCGATTGCCGTAGAAACCGGGGCCATACCAACTGGCTGTTCCCTGACTGACCGAAGCGAGCCGGAGATTGGTCGCCGGGGCTGCAGGCGGCGTGAAGGGAAGCGGCATCACGGCGGGTTTGCCACCGAAATCAGGAGGGGTGAGCTGAATGTCACGCACGGCGACCTGGAGGTCTGCTGCGGCAGCGATGCGCGCTTCAGCAGGGTTGGCAGCCAGGCCAGTGGCAGAAGCGGTGAGGGCCAGCGCCCAGAGAGAAAGAGTGCGTCGCATAACAGACGGAACTCGGAACCTCGGTGGCCATCCCGGGAGGGAGGGGCCGATCCGAAAGGGCCGGTCGCGTTCGAGTCGCTCAGATCCGGCGATCCTGATCGGCTGACGTGCAGATCTCAGACTCAAACCTGAAATCAACAGCAAACAGCGGAGCAGGGTGTCAGACCTGGACATGGGAACCATCGGTGTTGATTCAGGAGCTGAAATCAAACCCTGCAGGCCGGTTATGCCAAAGAAGCGCAGGTCGTAGACCGTTGCAACTGGCATGGTTGGGGCCGCAGACCGTATGGACTGACAATTCCCTGTCGGAGTCGAAAACTCCGTTTGAGTTCCTGGCAATGAGTAACAACGGCGCAAACCTAAGGGCTAAACCAGGGCAGTCCCAGCCCCCCGCGCCAGAGTCGACTCTGATCAGCAGAGGTGATCAGAGCCCACAACCCGCCCCAGCACTAGCCCCCTCGAACCGCGGCCCACCACCCGCCATCAGGCACGCAAATCAACGGAATAAGCCAGCCTGATGAAATCATGGGCCAATCCGGCCGCCGTCCACTTGCGCCCCTCCGGTCCGGCTGGCACGCGGCAGGCGTACCGCGCTGGTTTGCCCGACCGGGCCCCCGCCATCGGAGGATCGTGGCGGCGATCAGCAAGCGCGAGGAAACGACGAACCATGGACTACCGGACGGCAGGCGTGGATGTGTTGGCCGGCAGGGCCTTTGTGGAACGGATTCGCCGCAGTGTCGAGTCGACCCATCGACCGGAAGTGGTGGGAGGGCTCGGGGGGTTCGGCGGCTTCTGCCGGCTTCCCCAAGGCCTGCGTCAACCCCTGTTGGTCGCTGGCAGCGACGGCGTGGGCACCAAGCTGGAACTGGCCCAGGCCCACCGGCGCCACCACGCCGTCGGTATCGACCTGGTGGCCATGTGCGTCAACGACGTGATCACCAGTGGTGCCGCACCCCTCTTTTTCCTCGATTACATCGCCACCGGCAAGCTCGCCCCGGAGGCGATGGCGGAGGTGGTCGAGGGTATCGCCGAAGGCTGCCGGCAGAGCGGCTGCTCCCTGCTCGGTGGAGAAACGGCGGAGATGCCGGGCTTCTACGAACCGGGGCGCTACGACCTGGCCGGCTTCTGCGTGGCCGTGGTGGAGGCGGATGCCGTGGTCGATGGCCGCCGGATCAAGCCTGGTGACCGGATCCTGGCCGTCGCCAGCAGCGGCGTGCACAGCAACGGCTTCAGCCTGGTGCGGCGCATTCTCAGCGATCACGCCGTTGAGCCGGAGCTCCCCCTGCCGGACGATGGACGCTCGGTGATCGACGCGCTGCTCACGCCGACCCTGCTCTACGGAACCTTGGTGCGAACGCTGCAGGAGCAGCGGATTGCCCTACACGGCATGGCCCACATCACCGGTGGGGGGTTACCGGAGAACCTGCCCCGCTGCCTGCCCGCCGGCGTTCATGCCGCCATCGATCCGCACAGCTGGGCCAGGCCGCCGCTGTTTCGCTGGCTGCAGGAGACAGGGCAGATCCCGGAGCCGGATCTCTGGAACACCTTCAACCTCGGCATCGGGTTCTGCGTGGTGGTGCCAGCAGAGGCGGCGGACGAGGCCCTGACGGCCTGTCAAGACAGCGGCCATCAGGCGTGGCACCTCGGGGAGATCGTCAGTGGCGATCCGCCGCCGGGAGCGACCCTGGCCGGCCTTCCCCGCTGATCCGAACCGCGCCCCTGACTCCGATCAATTCATTGCAAGCCAGCCGGATCCGTGGCGATGAATCGATCGCGACTGCTTAAGGTGCCTGGCATCACCCGGGCCGGGGACAGTCGTCTGGCCCCCCGGGGATCGGAACGGTGCGGAAGTCGATGCTTTCCGCCCGCGTCACCGCTGTTGCTGATCCACATCCCCGTTCGCGAGGTTCTACCGATGCTTAATAACCGTCCCCAACCCCCGCTCGCGGGCGGTCAACGGGTCACCCGTCGCCGCAGTTCGGCGGGCCCGGTTCCCCCGATCCGCCCCCAGCGCCCGCGGGAGCAGCTCAACCGCCCCCTGCGCCCCACCTTTCTCACTCTGCGGGACCACGGCAAGGTGTATGTGGCCGACCTGCCCAGGCTCTCCGATGGCCAGTTGGCGCATGTGGCCAAGGAAGCCCGGGATGTGCTGGACAGCATCACCCGCCGGTTGGCGGAACTCGAATCCCAGCTGCAGTTGAGCACCCCGGAGCAGGACACCCGCATCAGGGCCGCCACCAAGCGCGGTGTGACCGAGCGCTTCATCCGGGCGATCGAGGAAGAGCAGGAACTGCGTCGCAACAACCCGAAGCTGCGGGAGGCCGCCGATGAATCGGTGGCACGCACGTTTCTGGAACTGGCCCGCCACCGGCTGCCCGGCTCCACCTTCGATGCCTTGCTGCAGGAGGCCCTGGCCGCCTGCGGCCCCAGCGCTGGCGATCCGGTGGTGACGGCGGATGAATCAGGGGGATCTGACGAGTCTGGGCTGGCGGCCGTCGCTCCCCAGCCGCGGGTGATGCCCGTGGTTCTCACGCCCGCTCCTGAGGCCTGCTGACCCCGGCGCCGGACCCTGCGGTCAGGCGCTCTGAAAGGGATTGGCCGGCATCCCCCCTGGCACAGCCGCCGCCGTCTGGTCCAGGGCCTGTCGCTCCTCAGGCGAGAGTTGCCAGCGCAGGGCCGCAGCCGCAACCGCCACCTGGTCAGGCCGGCGCAGCCCGGGAATCGGCATCGCCCCATGGGCCCGACACCAGTTCAACGCCACCGCCGCCAGGGGGGCCTGCCGGCCCTGTGCCACCTCGGCCATCAACGCCAGAAGCGGCTCGAGCCCGGGCCCGAGCCGGCCGAACAACCAGCGCCTGGGGCCGGAGGCGGGCCTGTCGACCAGAGGATCACGGCGGGCCAGCAAACCAAGGGCCAGCGGGCTGTAGGCGATCAGCTCGATACCGAGTTCCCGGCAGGCTTCGGCCACGCCGCCAGGCCTGAGGGGTTCCCGGCAAAGCAGCGACAACTGCACCTGCAGGCTGCAGATCCGCACCCCACGGCTGTGGAGATACGCATGCAGCCAACGCAGACGACGGGGCCCCACATTGGAGAGCCCCAGCTCAGCGATGCGACCGCTGCTCACCTGATCTGCCAGCCCATCCAGGAGGGGCAGTTCCTGCCAGGGCGCGTAACGACTGGTGCTCCAGTGCAGCTGCACCCGATCGATCCGGCCGCCGAGGCGCTGTTCTGAAGCTGCAACGGCGCGATCGAAGCCATGGCGCCCCAGCCGCCAGGGGAAGGGGGCGAGCTTGGTGGCCAGGCAGAGACCGGCCCGTTCCTGCGGCGGCAGGGCTAGCGCAAAGCGGCCGAGCAGCATTTCGCTGCGGCCGTTGTAGCGGCCCGTTCCATAGGAATCAGCCGTATCAAACAGGCCCAGACCCGATGCTGCTGCCTGGCGAAAAGTGGCTTCAAGCACGCCGTCAGCAGCTGGCTCGTAACCCCAGAGCAGCTGATTGCCCCAGGCCCAGGTGCCCACGCCGATGCCTGGATGCGCCATGGTGGAGGTCCGACTCCTCGGGGGACCACTGTTGCAGCTGACTGTCTCAACCCCTGTTGCAGCTGACTGTCTCAACCCCCGGATACAGACCCCGCACCGCCCAGGCCATGGTCGCCACGCGATTCAGCTCCAGCGAAACTGCACCCGCAGAGCAGGCGCCCACCGATCAGCTCCCTCAGGCTGAGGCGGTGCCAGACCCGGTGCTCTGCCTGCACTGCGGCCGCACGGCAACCAATGGCATCAGCTGCGAAGGGGCCTGCGTCGCCGACTCGGGCTACTGATCCAGACCGGTTGAAGCCCGCCACGCCAGGATGGGCTCATGGTTCTGCCCAGCCTGCTACTGCCCAGCGACCGGCCCAGCCACCGGCCCAGCGCTGCTGGCCAGCGGCTCACGCGTCAGGCATGGATCGCGGCCGGCCTGATCGGCCTCAGCTTGAGTGTGCTGGCAACGGCGAAGGCCGACGGGGCCGGATTCGGACGCTGGGAAAGTCGGCTGCGCCAGTGCAGTCTCGAGGCGGCCAGCCGACCGGAGCGCAGCTGTGCCCACCTGCGCCTGGAGCAACCGGTGGCCGGACTGCTGAGTGTGCGGTTTGTGGGGCCAGGCAGCCGCGAGCGTCCCGGCAGCGAGGAGGTGGTGTTCGCCGGCGATCTGCACGCCCTCCAGCCTCCACTGAGCTGCGACGCCGAAGGCCGCTGCCAGGCACCCCGCACACCACTGCGGGTGCGGGTGCGGATGGTGGCCTGGGCCGGCTTTGACGACCGGGGGCTGGTGGAGACCCTGCCTCAGTCCCGACTGGCCCAGGGAGAATGTCTGATTGAGCGCATGCAGGTGCGCTGTGACGCCGACCTCAAAGGCGGCTCGACCACCGGCGGAGCACCCACTGGCCCGCGTCGCTGGACAGCTCAGGGCCAACTGCCGCCGTGAACAGGAACCGCTACCCCAGCCCCCACCCGAATGAGGGATGGTCTTGCGATCCGGCCGGACGCCGGCAGGCCGAGGCTCTGCAGCAGCGGCAGAGCAACTGCCCCCCAAGATGCCAGATCGAACAACCGCGAAGGTGGCAATTCAATCTTCTGCGAAGGTGGCAGCTCAACCCTCTGCAAAGGCGGCACCCAGATTCGAACTGGGGGTAAAGGATTTGCAATCCTCTGCCTTACCACTTGGCCATGCCGCCGGCTGGGAGCAAACTCCCGCTGAGCGGATCGTATCAGTCAGCCACCGGATGCCGGATCGCCTGCTGGTGCTGAGCAACGGCCACGGCGAAGATCTGATCGCCCTGCGGGTGATCGAAGCCCTGCGGCGTCTGAGGCCAGGGCTACGGGTCGCAGCGCTGCCACTGGTGGGGGAAGGCCACGCCTACGGAGCAGCCGCCAGGCAGGGCGCAGTGGAGCTGATGGGCCCCCGCCTGCACCTGCCGAGCGGCGGCTTCAGCAACCAGAGCCTGCGAGGCCTGCTGCGGGATGTGGCGGCGGGGTTGCCGCAGCAGAGCTGGCAACAATGGCGCCTGGTGCGCCGCTGGGGCGGCGCAGGGTGGCCGATCCTGGCCGTGGGCGATCTGCTGCCGCTGGCTCTGGCCTGGAGCGGGGGAGGCCCCTATGGCTTTCTCGGCACTCCGAAAAGCGATTACACCTGGACGACTCCACCTCCTCCGGGCTGGGGCAGCACCGCGCTGGCGGATGCCTACCACCGCTGCAAAGGCAGTGAATGGGACCCCTGGGAATGGGGTCTGATGGGGGCTGAACGCTGCCGGCTTGTCGCCATGCGCGACCGCCTGACAGCCCGGGGCCTGCGCCGACGCCAGGTGGCAGCCCTGGCAGCCGGCAACCCGATGGCGGATGGGTTCGGGCCGGCGGTCATGCCGGCTGACCTGAGCGACCGGCGGCGACTGCTGCTGCTGCCAGGCAGCCGCATGCCCGAGGCGCTGCAGAATGCCCGGCGCCTGCTGGCCGGGCTGGTTGCCGCAGGACTGGACGAACCCACAACTGTGCTGCTGGCCTGCGGTCACCAGCCCGACCTCACCTGCTGGCAGCGCCTGCTGAGCGACTGTGAGCAGCCGGCGTTGCCGCTCACCGCCGCGGCTGCACGGCTGGGGGCGGCGGCCCGCTGGGGCAGCGGCCCCCTGGAGCTGCTGTATGGAACGGGCTGTTTTGAGCGCTGGGCCGGCTGGGCCGAAGTGGCTCTGGCCACCGCCGGCACCGCCACCGAACAGGTGGCCGGGCTGGGGGTTCCAGCCCTGTCGCTGCCAGGGGCCGGGCCCCAGTTCACCGCAGGCTTCGCCCGGCGCCAGAGCCGGCTGCTGGGCGGCGCCGTGCAGCCCTGCCACGACCCCGTCGAGCTGGGATGGCGCCTGCGTCAGCTGCTGGCGGATCGAACCCACCGGCTGAAGTTGGGCGACCAGGGGCGGCGACGGCTCGGCCCGCCCGGTGGCAGCGAACGCCTGGCGAGGCATGTGGTGCGCACACTGCTCGCCAGAGCCGACGAACCCGATTGGGGATGATGGCTGTCCACGCTGCACAGCCCCACCCATGGCAGGCCTCTCGGATCGCGACTACAGCGCCGCCTGCGCTCGACTGGCCAGCGCCATGGGGGTGAGCCTGGCGGCGGCCCGTCGGCGGGTGGACATCAAGGCCGCCCAGGCGGGCCTGCGCGACACGACAGCCAAGATTGCCCTGGCAACGGAACTGCTCGCCGGCGCCGAAGTGGATCGCAGCAGCAATCAGGCGCTGCTCACCAGCCTGCTGGAAGCCACCGCCGCCGACGCGAACTTCATGACCGAAGACTGAGCCGCCCAGACATCAGCGGGTGCCACCACTGGAGTGCTCGAACAGCAGGTGGAAACGCTGCCGATCAAGGTCAGCCATCACCGGCAGGCAGCCAAAGCAGCGTTGGGCCAGTTCCCAGCGGTCCTCGCGTTTCAGCATCTGCTCAAGGCGGTCACGGGCCGCCAGCAGATAGCGCACATCTCCCGCCGCATAGGTGAGCTGGGCCTCGCTGAGATCCTCCACCCGACCCCAGTCGGAGCTCTGGGCCTGCTTGTCGAGCTCCACGCCGACCAGCTCCTGCACCACCTCCTTGAGCCCATGCTTGGGGCTGTAGGTGCGGGCCAGGCGACTGGCCACTTTGGTGCAGAAGATCGGTTGGACCGTAATGCCCAGATTCTCCGCCAGGGCCGCCACATCAAAGCGGGCGAAGTGGAACACCTTTTCAATGGTGCCGCTCTCCATCAAGGCCTGCAGATGCGGGGCCTCGCTCTGACCGCGGCCCAGCCGGATGCAGCAGACGTTGTCGTGGTCGTCGCAGATCTGCACCAGACAGAGCCGGTCGCGGCCATGGATCAGCCCCATCGCCTCGGTATCCACAGCCAGGGCCCGTGCCCCGGCATAGAGCGTCGCCCACTCGGCATCAAGGTCACCGTCGAACACCGCGAAGCGGGCTGGGGGGGGCAGATGGCTGGTGGGTGTGGCGGTCATGCGGTCGTCAGGAACAGGTGGGGCCGACCCCATGCTGACAACCCGAGCGTCCAGCGCTTCACGGCAGGCAGCCGCAGCAGGGCAGAATCAGCAGATGGCGTCTACCGGCTCCACCCTGCTGCTCACGCTGCTGCTGGCCGTGGGGCTGGTGTTCTTTCTGCGCGCCGCCAGCAAGGACCGCACCACCACAGTGGAGGTGCGCAGCTCGAAACCGGCCCTTGAAGTGCTGCCGGCCCTGATCGGCTGGCTGGAACAGCGCGGCTGGCAGGCCGCCGGCGGCGATCCGGAGCGGCGCCATCTGATTTATCGCGCCCCGGTCGCCTCCAGCCCAGCCCTGGCGGTGCTGCTGTCGCTGCTGGGCAGCATCGGCGCAGCCTGCCTGGGGCTGGTGCTGCGGCAACTCTGGCCGCTGTTGGGCTGGTGGCCCCTGCTGCTGGCCATGGGTGGTCCCCTGGCTGGGGTGCTCTACCGCCGCAGGGCCCAGCGGGAGGAGGCTCTGGAAGTGCGGTTGGTGAGCCATGACACCGCCACCGGCAGCGCCCTGAGGCTGCGCGCCCACCGCGACGAACTGATCGCCCTGGAGCTGGACCTGGGTCCCCGGCTCGGGCTGTTCAGTGACACCAACCTGCTCAGCTCACCGATCTGACTGCCATGGCTCCCCGTCGACGCTGGCTGGCCGTTCTGGCCGTTCTGTGCCTCGGTCTGGGCCACGCCGCCGCGGCCCAGGCCCCGGAATGGCCTGATCCCGATCCCCTCACCGGCCCGCGCAGCCGCCTGAGCGCTCGCAAGGACTGGCTCGGCAGCCGGCAAGTGCCGTCGGACACCGACATCCTGGTGCTGGCGGGCCATGCCGATTCCCAGGGCATTCCGGGAGCGGGGACCAGCGGGGAAGCGGTGGACCTGCAGGGAGCGGCGCCGATGACGAATGGCCTCCGCGATGAACTGCACTGGAATCTGCTGACCGCCCAGGCCGTGGTCAACCTCGGCCGGGAGCGCGGTCTGCGGATCCGCCTCTACGACCCGGGGCTGCGCACCATCGCCGATGCGGATGATCCACGCACCAACTGGAGTGTGGGCAGGGCCCACGCGGCAGCCGGCGGCTATGCCCTGGAGATCCATTACGACGCCTACGGCCCGGACGGCGTGGGGTCCGGGCTGATCCCTCCCCTGCATCGCCCCCCCAGCCGCCTGGACGAAAGCCTCGCCCAGGCCTTCGGCGCCTACCCCCTGCAATACCGCGAGGGGCTTGGGGCCCCGCGCCGCGGCATTGCCATTCTGGAGATCGGCAAGCTGGAAGGGCCACTGGAAGCAGCCCTGCGCGACCCCCTGCGCAGCCAGGTCACGATCGCTGCGATCGCTGAGCGGGTGATAGTTGCGCTCGAGCAGGGCCTGGGCCGCGGCGCCCCGGGTCAGGCGCCTCTTGCCACCAACGCGGGCGTCGACCCGACCCTCAGCCCACGGCCTGATGGGGAGCGCAGCGCTCCACCAGCGTGGCGTCGCTGAGCCAGGCCTGGGGCCGGGTGAACAGCTCGGTGAGCAGGGCCTCGCGGCTGCCGGGCTCGGCCTGGTAGCCGTATTCCCAGCGCACCAGCGGCGGCAGCGACATCAGGATCGACTCGGTGCGGCCGTTGGTCTGCAGGCCGAAGATCGTGCCGCGGTCGAACACCAGGTTGAACTCCACGTAGCGGCCGCGGCGGTAGAGCTGGAACTGGCGCTCCCGCTCGCCGTAGGCGGTGTGCTGACGCCTCTCGGCGATCGGCACATAGCTGGGCAGAAAGGCGGCGCCGCAGGCGGATGCCAGCTGGAAGAGCTGCTCCCAGCCCTGGCCGATCGGGCCGATGCGATCGCTTTCCACGGCCGCCGGGCCGCCTGGGGTCTGCCCTTTGTAGAGCACGCCACCGGGATCCTGATAGTCGTAGAAGATGCCACCAACGCCCCGGGTTTCATCCCGGTGCTTGAGGTAGAAGTACTCGTCGCACCAGGGCTTGAACACCTGGTAATAGGCCGGATTGACGCTGTCGCAGGCTCCCTTGAGGGTGCGATGGAAGTGCTGGGCGTCCTCCAGGAAGGGGTAATAGGGCGTGAGGTCGGCGCCGCCGCCGAACCACCACACCGGTCCCGCCTCGAAATAGCGGTAATTGAGGTGAACGGTGGGGATGTAGGGGTTGCGGGGGTGGAGCACCATCGAGGTGCCGGTGGCGAACCAGCGGTGCCCCTTGGCTTCGGGGCGCTGGTTGAGGATGGAGGGGGGTAGCTCACTGCCCTCGACCTCGGAGAAATTCACGCCGCCCTGCTCGAACACACGGCCGGCCTTCATCACCCGCGAGCGACCGCCGCCCCCCTCCGGGCGCTCCCAGCTCTCCTCGGCGAAGCGACCGTCACCGTCGAGCTGCTCCAGGCCAGCGCAGATTGAATCCTGCAGCCCCATCAGCAGGGCCTTGGCCCGCTGGCGGGAATCGCTGGGGGGAGCCTCGAGGGCCTGGAGCATCGGTGCCACGCCCTGCGGGCGTCAGGAAATCCCCCACACCTTTTCAGGCGACCTGGCCCCTCCACAAGCGATCGAGAGGCTCTGTCACGCCAGCCGGACCAGCGAGCCTCCTTAGGATCGCCAGCGATTGCACGGCATGGATGACATCCCTGGAACAGGCGAGCGAAGCTCTGGGCCGTCTCAGGGATGCCGGCAGCGGCCGCAGCCTGATCGAACTGGGCTGGATCCAACAGCAGCGGCTGCAGGGAGATCGGCTCGTGTTCCGCCTCAGCCTGCCCGCCTTCGCCCAGAGCCAGCAGGGCCGGATCGCGGCTGAAGCCCGGGAAGCCGCCCTCGCACTGGAAGGGATCAACGACGTGCAGATCGAGGTCGGACAGGCCGCCCCCCACCAGGGCGCCCCGATCGGGGCCGCCGGCCACGGCCCGGCCGCTGGTCCCGGCGGGCAGCTGCCGGCCTGCCAACCGGTCCCGGGAGTGAAGCAGGTGATCGCTGTGAGCAGCGGCAAGGGTGGTGTCGGCAAGAGCACCGTGGCGGTGAACCTGGCCTGTGCCCTGGCCCGCCGCGGTCTGCGGGTGGGCCTGCTGGATGCCGACATCTACGGCCCGAACGCCCCCACCATGCTGGGGGTGGCCGACCGCACCCCGGAGGTCCGCGGCGAGGGGAGCAGCCAGATGCTCACGCCGATCGAAAGCTGCGGCATCGCCATGGTGTCGATGGGGCTGCTGATCGACGCCAACCAACCGGTGATCTGGCGCGGGCCGATGCTCAACGGCATCATCCGCCAGTTTCTGTATCAGGTGGACTGGGGCGAGCGCGACGTGCTGGTGGTGGACCTGCCCCCCGGTACCGGCGATGCCCAGCTCACCCTGGCCCAGGCCGTGCCCATGGCGGGAGTGGTGGTGGTCACCACGCCCCAGCAGGTGTCCCTGGCCGACGCCCGCCGCGGCCTGGCGATGTTCCTGCAGATGGGTGTGCCGGTGCTGGGAGTGGTGGAGAACATGAGTGCCTTCATCCCCCCTGACGCCCCGGAGAAGCGCTACGCGATCTTCGGCAGCGGCGGCGGCGCCAGCCTGGCCGCAGAAGCCGGAGTGCCCCTGCTGGCCGAGCTGCCGCTGGAGCTGCCGGTGCGCGAAGGGGGCGACAGCGGCCATCCCGTGGTGCTGTCGGCCCCTGACTCAGCAACGGCCCAAGCCTTCATCGCCCTGGCCGATCGCCTGGTCAGCACTGCAACGGTGCCGGCCTGAGCCGATGCTGAGTCTGCCGGGGTCGCGTCGCTCCCTGTTCGGCCGGTCCGGTCGCAGCCGCCGCAGTCTCCTGGCCCGGATCGACTGGATGCTGTGGGGGGTGCCCATGGGCATGGTGGCCCTGGCCGGCGTCCTGATCGCCAGCACCCAGCGGCAGGCCAGCTACGCCGACTGGTACCAGCACTGGATCACCGGAATCGTCGGTCTGGGGGTGGCCCTGCTGCTGGCCAGGCTGCCGCTGGAGCGATTGCACCCTTGGCGTTGGCCGATCTACATCGCCATCGTCTGCGGTCTGCTGGCGGTGCAGGTGGTGGGCACCAGCGCCCTGGGGGCCCAGAGCTGGATCAACATCGGCGGTTTTTATCTCCAGCCATCGGAATTCGCCAAGCTCGGGGTGATCGTGCTGCTGGCCGGCGTATTGGCGCGCCATCCCGTGGAGCGCCCTGTGGACCTGGTGCGGCCCACCGCCCTGATCGGCCTGCCCTGGCTGCTGGTGTTCATCGAACCCGACCTGGGCAGCTCGCTGGTGTTCGGCGCCGTGTTGCTGGTGATGCTGTTCTGGGCGGGCATGCCAGGAGCCTGGCTGGTGCTGCTGTTATCCCCTCTGATCACAGCGGTCCTGGCGGGCACGCTCCCCTGGCTGCTGATCGGCTGGATCCCCCTGATGGGCTGGCTGGCCTGGACGAGCCTGCCCTGGAAACGCATCGGGGTCAGCCTGGCGGTGGCGGTGCAGACCCTGTTCGCTGTTGCCACACCCTGGCTGTGGGAGCACGGGCTGAGGCCCCATCAGCGCGCCCGCCTCACCCTGTTTCTCGATCCGGGCCAGGATCCACTCGGCGGTGGTTACCACCTGCTGCAGAGCACGGTGGGCATCGGCAGCGGCCAGCTGTGGGGAACCGGACTGATGCGGGGTGCGCTGACCAAACTGCGCTTCATCCCGGAGCAGCACACCGATTTCATCTTCAGCGCCCTGGGTGAGGAGACCGGCTTCATCGGTTCATTACTGGTGGTACTGGGCTTTGCACTGCTGATGCGCCGGCTGCTGCAGATCGCCGGCCAGGCACGCACCGACTTTGAATCGCTGGTGGTGGTGGGAATTGGCGCGATGCTGATGTTTCAGGTGGTGGTGAACATCAACATGACCATCGGCCTCGGTCCGATCACCGGCATTCCCCTGCCATTCCTGAGCTACGGCCGCTCCGCGATGGTGATGAATTTCATGGCTCTCGGACTCTGCGCCTCCGTCGCCAGGCGCGGCCGCACCGGCAGCGGTCCCCAGGGCCGACGGTGAACGGCGAACCGAGCCTGGATGCCGTGCGGGCCTGCCTGCGCGACGGCGTGCCTGCGGGCGGTGGCGACGACGACAGCATCCGACGCCAGTGGTGGGCAGCCCTGGCCACCCTGCAGGACGATCTCCTGCAGGACGTGGCCAACGACGGTGGTCTATGGCTGGCGTCACCCCTGCCTGCGCTCTACGAGCCGCTGGTGCTGCAGCGGCTGCAGGGCTGGGTCTGGACGCCGGAACGGGTCGGCGGGTTGCTGACCCCGCAGGCAGCCCTGCTGCCAGGGACGCCTGACACTGGTGCGACGGAAGGAGGCCGGTTCCGCCGGCTGCCGCTGCGCCCCGCCGATGGCACCGATCCGCTGCTGGTGGTGATCACCCCTGGCGTGCAGGTCGGTCTCTGCCTGGCGGGCTCGGCGGGAGAACGGCAGCTGGTGGTGCGCTTCGATCCGGTAGTGCTGACCCAGGCCCTCGCCCTGCTGAACGAGCGGCTGGAGCTGAGCGATCCGGGCGAGGCCAGCCGCTTCCGCCAGAGAATGCAGGCCCTCGGTCCGCTCCACAGCGACCCGGCCCTGGGGGTGCGCTTCTGGCCGCGGCTCGCCGACCGGCTCGCGGCGATCGCGCCGAGCGTCACCCTCCAACCGGTGCTGCAGGCACATCAGCCCGCCAGCCCAGAGCAGCGCGGCGACGAACTGGGTCTGCTGGAGGCCCTCACCCACGAGGTACGCACCCCGCTGGCGACGATCCGCACCCTGATCCGCTCCCTGCTGCGGCGCACCGATCTGTCGCTGGTGGTGCGCGAGCGGCTGGAGCAGATCGACAGCGAGTGCAGCGAACAGATCGATCGCTTCGGCCTGATCTTCCTGGCGGCAGAACTGCAGCGGCAACCGGCGGAGACGGAAGAGATCAAGGAGCGCTCAGCCCAGCTGGCCCGCACCGACCTGAGCGCCCTGATCCTGCAGCTGAGCGAGTTGTGGCAGCGCCAGCTTGAACGCCGCGGCCTGAGGCTGCAGGTGGTGATCAGCCCTGATCTGCCGTCGGTGCTGAGCGACCCGGCGCGGCTGGAAACCACCCTCGGCGGACTGATCGACCGCTTCAGCCGCGGCCTGCCATCGGGCAGCCGGGTGCGCCTCAGCCTGCGCCCCGCCGGATCAAGGCTGAAACTGCAGCTGAACAGCAGCGCCAGCAGTAGCGAGCCCGACAAGGGACAACAACGGGCGGTCGGCCCGGTGCTGAGCTGGAATCCCGCCACCGGCAGCCTGCAACTGAGCCGTCAGGCCACCCAGCGGCTGTTCCGCCGTCTCGGTGGACGCCTCACCGACCGTGGCGACCAGGGGCTGACGGTCTTTTTCCCGGTGTGCTGAAGGGCGGCGGCGCTGGGATCGAGCGGCTGAGCCGGAGGGTTTGTTGACGGGTGTGAAGAGTGGGGCACCCCTTGGCGGGAGGGCCAAAACTCCGGTGCTAGCTTCCGCCTGAACCAGTCTGCCGACCCCGAACCAGCCATGACAGCAACGGCGCTGAGCGGTCAACTTCCGAAGTACATCGGCAGCACGGGCGGTCTGCTGAATGCCGCCGAGACCGAAGAGAAATACGCGATCACCTGGTCCAGCAGCACGGCCCAGGTCTTCGAACTGCCCACCGGCGGCGCAGCTGAGATGAACGCCGGTGAAAACATCATGTATTTCGCCCGCAAGGAGCAGTGCCTGGCCCTGGGCACCCAGCTGCGCACCAAATTCAAGCCACGGATTGAGGACTACAAGATCTACCGGATCTACCCTGGCGGCGACACCGAGTTCCTCCATCCCAAAGATGGTGTCTTCCCCGAGAAGGTGAACGAAGGCCGTGCCATGGTGGGGCACAACGCCCGCCGGATCGGTGCTAATCCCAATCCTGCCAATCTCAAGTTCACCGGCAAGAACACCTTTGACAGCTGAGCCGATCTCTGTTTGATCGGATGGCGTTGCCGGGGCTGAGCCCCGGCTTTTTTGTGGCCCGAATCATGCACCTCGGTTGATTGCAGCCATGTTCAACGTTCTGCTGCAACGCCTCAAGATCGGCCGGATCGGCCTCCATCCGCCGCGCCCCCTGCCTGGGCGCAGCGGCCTGGCGATCGTGCTGGTGGTCAAGGATGAAGGGCGCCACATCGGCGAATGGGCCCACTTTCACCGGTTGGCCGGCGTGCGCCATCTGTTCGTCTATGACGACGGCAGCAGCGACGACACCCTGGCGGCACTACGGCGTGAATTCGGCCCCGCCGCACTGACGGTGATTCCGTGGGCGCAACGGCTCGACGACCGCAGCCTGGGACGGCCGATCCACAACCAGGTGCTCGCCTACGCCCACGCAGCCGCGAATTACGGCGGTGCGTTCCGGTGGCTGGCCTTTGTGGATGCCGATGAGTTCCTGGTGCCCGTGCGGGCGACCTGCCTGGATGAGGCACTTGCCCATCTGGGAGCGGAGGTCTGCAATGTGTCCCTCCCCTGGCACATGTTCGGGCGCTGCGGACACGTGGCGGCCCCGAGCGGCGGTGTGGTGGCGAACTATCTCCACCGAGCGGCCGATCCAATGCACGGTGTCAACTTCAAGTGCCTGGTGGATCCCTGCTGCCTGACTGGCGTGAGGGTCCACAGCATGACCACGGCAGGCGGCACCCTCACCTGGAATGATCGAGGCCAGGCATTTCCGCTCCACCAGCGGCACCAGCGCGGCTTCTACTCCGCCGATCACCTGCAGTTGAACCACTACTACACCCGCTCGGCCGAGGAACTGGAGCAAAAGATTTCGCGTGGGCCGAATCTCGATGCCAAACGGCAGGCCTACCGCCGCAAGGTGATGCGCACCGTGGGACGGATTGAAGCCGAAACAGTGCTCGATCAGCGGGCGATCGCCTTTCTCGATCGGGTTCAGAAGCGGTAATCGAACTGCTCGATTTCAGACCGGTAGAGCCGGCCCACCACCTGTTCCAGCTCTGGGGTGTAGTAGCTGCGGTAGCCCCCCGGAGCGCCTGCCGGACGCAGACCCCCCTTGGATCGGGGCAGCCAGCCATCCCAGGCGATGCCGGCGCCGCTGAAAAACGCCTCCAGACCCGGCTGCAACTGCTCAAAGCGCACCACGCAGTCGGCGACCACCCGGTCATCGATCGTGTACATCGGCCAGTTGTCGTGGAATGCCAGCGGCACGATGCCGCCCAGGGCCGCTCCATTGGCCAACGCCTCCACGTAAGTGCGAAAAGAAGGCGGTCGCTGCCGTCCTTGGATGCGCCAGAAGTAATCCGAGACCGTCTTGTCCCAGGGATTGCGCACGATCGCGAGCTTGCGAAAGCTGGTCCATTCCCGGGGGAACGCCGCAGCGATCCGGGCAGCCGGAGCATGGGGCGGTTTGCGACCCAGCCGGGCTCGATGGGCATGGTCCACGGCCCGGGTGAGAGCCCGGCGATGGGCCCGTGGACCGAGCAGCCGCATCAGCGGCAGCAGATAACCGGACTGGCGCAGGGCCAGCTGCCGGACCCGCTGGCTGAGGGGAATACCCAGGGCCAGCGTTTCAGGCAGGGCACTGATCTGCAGGTCGTTCGGTCCGAGGGTGCGGGCCAGAGACACACAGAGTGAACTGCCCGCCGCCTTGCGGCAGTGGAGAACGATCAGCTGGTGACGCTCACTGATGATCATCAACAGCCCTCAGCGCTGCGTGCGGGGGCGATGCTGAGCGATCCAGGTCTTGCAGGCCAGCAGCCAGGCGGGTTGGCTGACGTCCCGGCTGCGACCGATGTCGTCGAAATGGTCGGCCTGCAGGCCATAGGCGCTGAGACGATCCACCAGTTTCTGCACCGGGTCGCGCTCAAGATGGAACTCCACCAGCTGGTCGGGGCGATCGGCCATGAAGGCGCGCACCGCCGCCAGGTGTGTCTCCCAGTCGTGGCGCCAGACCGCGCAAAGAGCATCGAGGCTGGGGAGGCGGCGCAGCCGCTGCTCCCGAGCTGCGAATTCCCCATGGCCATGGCGCAGCCGCGAACGGATCCAGGCCTCGCGGTCGCGCCAGTTGAGCAGCAGGATCGTATCGGGATAATCCCGCATCACCTCCCTGAAGAGGGTGTTGCCATCGAAGCTCTCCCGTTGATTGCTGTCGATCAGATCGCCGTAAAAAACGAACTCCTCCACCCCTGCGAGCACCGGCCGACCGGCCTCCACATTGGCGCGCATGATCCCCCCCAGCTTGCGGCGCCCCCCCCACCCCCGCCGGCGGGGCAATTTCTGATGCACGGCCGCGTGACCGGAGCGGGCGAACAGCTGGGCCAGGCTGCGGGTGGCGCACTTGTTGAAGCCGATCGCCACAACCCTCGGCAGTGCCGCCATCGGGGTGCCTTGGGTCGGGGTGCCGTTGGTTGGGGTGCCGTTGGTTGGGGTGCCGTGGCTGATGGGGCCCATCTCAACGCCGGACCGGAACCGCGCCGGCGGCCGAGCCTCGGGCTGAACCGAAGCAGGCCGGCGCGGCAGGCAGGGGTCCAGGGTGGCGGGCTGCCGAGCGCAGGGAGGCTGGAGCGCTGGCCTTTGCGCGGATCGTCCCGTTCAGATCTTGCACCGTTTGGCGAAGAATCCAGAGGTGAAGTGCGATGCTACGGGAGCCCAGCTGCCGCCGGCGCTCTTGCGATCGGCACCTATAAAGGCAGGGCAACCAGCCACCCCACTTGGACATCGGTTCCCTGGACCAGGCCTTTCGCGAGCAGTTAGCGGCCGGTCACAACCTTGTGCCGCTTTGGAAGCGCTGGCCCGCCGATCTGGAAACGCCCCTCACCACCTGGCTGAAGGTGGGCGCATCCAGCGACCATGGCGTGCTGCTCGAGTCGGTGGAAGGTGGTGAGCGCATCGGCCGCTGGAGCTTCGTGATCTGCGACCCGCTCTGGACTCTGACCAGCCGCGCCGAGCAGAGCGAACGGGTCTGGCGGGACGGTCGGCGCGAGACCCTGCATGGCAATCCGTTCAGCCTGCTGCGCTCGAAGCTTGACCACCTGCGGCCCGGGCCGATCCCAGGCCTGCCTCCGGTGGGCCAGCTGTTCGGCTTCTGGGGTTACGAACTGATCCGCTGGATCGAACCATCGGTGCCTGTGCACCCGTTGAACGCCGAGGCACCACCGGATGGCTGCTGGATGTTCGCTGACACCTTGCTGGTGTTCGACCAGGTGAAGCGTCAGATCACCGCTGTGGCTTATGCCGACCTCAGTGGCGGCGAGGATCCTGCCGAAGCCCACGCCGGCGCAGCGGCGCGAATCACCGCCCTGGAAGCGCGCATGCACGAGCCCTTGCCGGCCGGGGTCACCCCCCTGCAGTGGCATGACGCCCCGACCGGGGAAATCGTGGAGCGACTGCGACCGCAGAGCAACCGCAGCCAGGCTGAATTTGAAGCGGCCGTGGTCACTGCCCGGGAACACATTGCTGCGGGAGATGTGTTTCAGCTGGTGATCAGCCAGCGGCTCGAGACCAGGATCGAGCGCGACCCCTTCGATCTGTACCGCAGCCTGCGGATGGTGAACCCATCGCCGTACATGGCGTTCTTCAACTTCGGAGGCTGGTACCTGATCGGCTCCAGCCCCGAGGTGATGGTGAAGGCCGATCCGCTGCCCGACGGCGGCATCCGCGCCTCGCTGCGGCCGATCGCGGGCACCCGTCCACGCGGCGGCACCCCCCAGGAGGATCTCGATCTGGAAGCTGAGCTGCTGGCCGATCCCAAGGAACGGGCGGAGCACGTGATGCTGGTCGACCTGGGCCGCAACGACCTGGGCCGCGTCTGTCGCCCGGGAACCGTGGCGGTGAGCGATCTGATGGTGATTGAGCGCTACTCCCACGTGATGCACATCGTCAGCCAGGTGGAGGGGGAGTTGGCGGCTGGACGCACGGTGTGGGACCTGCTGATGGCCTCATTCCCAGCTGGAACCGTGAGCGGCGCCCCGAAGATCCGCGCCATGCAGCTGATCCATGCTCTCGAGCCGGACGCCCGTGGCCCTTACTCCGGCGTCTACGGGGCCGTGGACCTGGCCGGGGCCCTGAACACCGCCATCACGATCCGCACCATGGTGATGGTGCCCGCCGGTGAGGGTCAGTGGCGCGTGCAGGTGCAGGCGGGCGCCGGAGTGGTGGCGGACTCCCGCCCTGAAGCCGAATACGAGGAAACGCTCAACAAAGCCCGGGGCATGCTCAAGGCCCTGGCCTGTCTGCAGTGAGGTTCGCTTCGCCATGTCCAGCACACTTCTGAAGGGCTTTGAGGTGGAGCTGTTCACCGGCCGGGTGGATGGCACCGTGGTGGGCTGCAGCCCGGCGGCGGCGGCGGCCCTGCCCGGTTTCGTCACCGAACCGGACCACCGCAACCTGGAGTACGTCACCCCGCCGGCCAGGGAGTACGGCACCCTGCTGGAGCTGCTGCTCGAGCCACGCCGGCAGCTGCGCACCTGGCTCGAGGCTCGCGACCTCACACTGTTGCCCGGCAGCACCCTCAGCCTCGGCGACAGCCGCTGCTTCGAACGCTCCGACCCCAGCCACCCCTATCACGACTACATCGAAACCACCTACGGCACCCGGGTGGTGACCGCCAGTGTGCACATCAATCTGGGGCTGACGCCGGGCAGCGGTTTTGAGACCATGCCGGCCCTGTTCGCCGGGCTGCGGCTGCTGCGCTGCGAGGCGGCCCTGCTGCTGGCCCTCAGCGCCAGTTCACCGTTTCTTGATGGCCAGGCCACCGGCGCTCACTCCCAGCGCTGGCTGCAGTTCCCGCTCACACCACCGCAGGTGCCGCTGTTTGCGGATCACCGCCATTACATCGCCTGGATGGAAGAGCAGCTGGCCGGTGGCGCCATGCAGAACGTGCGCCATCTCTGGACCTCCGTACGCCCGAACGGCGTGGACCGGCCGCATGACCTGAACCGGATCGAGATCCGGATCTGCGATCTGGTGAGCGATCCAGCACTGCTGCTGGCGATCACGGCTTTCGCCGAACTGCGCCTGCACCAGCTGATGGGTGATCCGGAGGGGGGAGACCCCCTGCAGAGCAGTCGGCTCACCGCTGCGGAGCTGGCCCAGCTGGCAGACAGCAATGACCAGGCCTCCGCGCGCTGCAGCCTGGAGGCAGAGCTGCACCACTGGCGGGATGGCCGATCAATCCGCTGCCGCGACTGGATTGCATCGCTGCTGGCAGACCTGGAGGCTCTCAGCAGTCAGCTGGGCATGGAGGGCCTGCTTAAGCCCCTGGAGCAGGTGCTGCGGGAGGGGAATCAGGCGATGCGCTGGCTGGGGCGCCATCAGCGGGGCGAACCGATCGCCTCGATCCTCCGCGACGAGGTGCAAAGGATGGCCATGCAGGACCAACAGCTCGCCGAGGCGATCTGTCAGTCCGCCACCCGTCGCACAGACCCTGGCGGTGGCACTTTGGGATGATCAGCCAATCCCGCATTGCCAGTCCCCAACCCATGCGGCAGTTCGTGCCTCCGGTGAGCGAACCATCCCCCCGGGCCACCCGCCTGCTGGGGGAACGGCTGGAGCTGGTGGAGGAACTCTGGGAAGCCGTGCTGCGCAGCGAGTGTCCGCCTGAACAGGGCGAACGGCTGCTGCGGCTGAAGCAGCTCAGCGAACCGGATGCCGGCGAGGCAGGCCTGGATGACGGCCGCTCCGCGAGCAGCGCCGCAATCGTGCAGCTGATCCGCGAGATGGATCTGGCCGAGGCGATCGCGGCGGCCAGGGCGTTTTCTCTCTACTTCCAGCTGGTCAACATCCTTGAGCAGCACATCGAGGAGGACAGTTACCTCGACAGCATCAAGCACCACAACGATTCCGTTGCCGCCGATCCCTTTCTGCCGCCGCTGGCCAGCCAGACCGAGCCGGCCACATTCCGGCAGTTGTTCGAACGGCTGCGCAGCCTGAACGTACCGCCCGCCCAGCTGGAGACCCTGCTGCGGCACCTTGACCTGCGGCTGGTCTTCACGGCCCATCCCACCGAGATCGTTCGCCACACCGTGCGACACAAGCAGCGGCGTGTGGCCAGCCTGATCCAGAAGCTGGAACAGGGCAGCGACCTCAACCCGCTGGAACGCCAGAACCTGCGCCTGCAGCTGGAAGAGGAGATCCGCCTCTGGTGGCGTACCGATGAACTGCACCAGTTCAAACCCACCGTGCTGGACGAGGTGGACTACGCCCTCCACTACTTCCAGCAGGTGTTGTTTGATGCGATGCCGCAGCTGCGTCAGCGGATCAGTTCAGCCCTGGCCCAGAGCTATCCCGATGTGGAGGTCCCTCGCGATGCCTTCTGCAGCTTCGGCTCCTGGGTGGGTTCCGACCGGGACGGCAACCCCTCGGTCACCCCGGAAATCACCTGGCGCACGGCCTGTTATCAGCGCCAGCTGATGTTGGAGCGCTACCTGCGTTCCGTGGCGGAACTGCGGGATCAGCTCAGCATTTCGATGCAGTGGAGCCAGGTGAGTCCGGCACTGCTGGAATCGCTGGAGATGGACCGGCTGCGCTTCCCCGAGATCTATGAGGAGCGGGCAGCGCGCTACAGGCTGGAGCCTTACCGGCTCAAGTTGAGCTACGTGCTGGAACGGCTGCGCCTCACCCGCTCGCGCAACCAACTGCTGGCGGATGCCGGCTGGGAGACCCCCTGTGACGGGATGGCCAGTGTGCCGCTCAGCGGCGGCAATCTCAGCGCCACCACCACCCCTCAGGAGCTCCATTACGGCTCCGTGCAGGAGTTCCGCAGCGATCTGGAACTGGTGCTCGACAGCCTGGAGAGCACAGGGCTGTCCTGCGAAGCGCTGCAGCAACTGATCAGTCAGGTGCAGATCTTCGCCTTCTGCCTGGCCAGCCTGGACATCCGCCAGGAGAGCACCCGTCACAGTGACGCGCTCGACGAACTGACCCGTTACCTCCAGCTGCCTGTGCCCTACGGCCAGATGGAGGAGGAGCAACGGGTGAGCTGGCTGCTCGGTGAGCTGCAGACCCGGCGACCACTGGTGCCGGCCACCGCCGTCTGGAGCGAAGCCACGGCTGAGACCTTCGCCGTGCTGCGGATGGTGAAACGCCTGCAGGAGGAGTTCGGCACCCGCATCTGCCACACCTACGTGATCTCGATGAGCCACACGGTGTCGGATCTGCTGGAGGTGCTGCTGCTCGCCAAGGAAGCCGGGTTGGTGGATCCGGTGGCACCCCGCTCCTCTCTGCTGGTCGTGCCCCTGTTCGAGACCGTTGAAGACCTGCAGGGCGCTCCTGCGGTGATGGAGGCGCTCTTCCAGCACCCCTTCTACCGCCAGCTGCTGCACAGCAGCGATGGCAACGAGCCCCTTCAGGAGGTGATGCTCGGCTACTCCGACAGCAACAAGGATTCGGGCTTTCTCTCCAGCAACTGGGAGATTCACAAGGCCCAGATCGCCCTGCAGCGTCTCGCCACCGAACAGAGTGTCGCTCTGCGCATCTTCCACGGTCGGGGCGGGTCGGTGGGACGCGGTGGCGGCCCGGCCTACCAAGCGATCCTGGCCCAACCCAGCGGCACCCTGCAGGGCCGCATCAAGATCACCGAGCAGGGGGAGGTGCTGGCCTCGAAATATTCCCTGCCGGAACTGGCGCTGTTCAACCTGGAAACGGTCACCACGGCGGTCATCCAGAACAGCCTGGTGAGCACACCGGTGGACGACACCCCCAGCTGGAATGCGCTGATGGGCCGACTGGCGGCGCGCTCCCGCGACTTCTACAGGGCCCTGGTGCACGACAACCCCGATCTGGTGGCCTTCTTTCAGCAGTGCACACCGATCGAGGAGATCAGCAAGCTGCAGATCTCCAGCCGGCCGGCCCGACGCAAGAGCGGCGCCAAGGATCTCTCCAGCCTGAGGGCCATTCCCTGGGTGTTCGGCTGGACCCAGAGCCGCTTCCTGCTGCCCAGCTGGTTCGGGGTGGGCGCGGCCCTGCAGGAAGAGCTGAACCGGGATCCCGGCCAGATCGAGCTGCTGCGACTGCTCCACCAGCGGTGGCCCTTCTTCCGCATGCTGATCTCCAAGGTGGAGATGACCCTCTCCAAGGTCGACATCGACCTTGCGCACCATTACGTGCAGGCCCTGGGGCGCAGCGACAACCGGGCTTCGTTCGAGCAGATCTTCGAAACGATCGCGGCCGAATTCACGCTCACCCGGGATCTCGTGCTGCAGATCACCGGCCACCAGCGCCTGCTCGACAGCGACCCGGCCCTGCAGCTGTCGGTGGATCTGCGCAACCGCACCATCGTGCCCCTCGGCTTCCTGCAGGTGGCTCTGCTGCGACGCCTGCGGGATCAGAATCGCCAGCCGCCGATCAGCGAAGCCGTTCCAGACGGCCATGATGGACGCACCTACAGCCGCAGTGAACTGCTGCGGGGTGCCCTGCTCACCATCAACGGCATCGCCGCGGGCCTGCGCAACACCGGCTGAATCAGCCTGAAGATCACCAAGCCTGAAGATCACCAAGCGATCGCCAAGAGGTCACCCTGGGCTCCCTGCTGCTCCCCTTCCGCCACCATCACCCTGCCCCCCGTCTGGACCCCGGCTACCGGCTCCTGACGGAGGGGGAGCCTCCTCTCGACGCCCTCAACGCCCTGCTGGAGCAGGCTGGAGAGCGCCCGCGCAGCCTGGCGCTCTGGCAGCGGGTTCTTGCGCAGAGCATCTGGCACCTGCGGGTGGAGACGGAGGCGGGGCGACTGGTCGGTTTCGTGAGGGCCACCAGTGACAGAGCTCTCAATGCCAACCTGTGGGACCTGTGGGCGGACCAGCACGAGACGATCCAGGCTGATCTGATCCTGGCCCTGGTGCAGGCCGCTCTGAACCGATTGCGACGGGAACTGCCGGGCTGCAGCATCTCCCTTGCCGCCCCACCGCAAGCCCTGGCTTCCCTGGAACGCTGCGGATTCGTGGTCAATCCGGGGGGGATCAGAGCAATGGGGCTACAGCTCTGATCGTCAGAGCGATGGGGCTACAGCTCTGATCGACGGGCTGATGGGGGTCGCCCGCCGTGGGCACCCCCTAAAGCCGAATCAGACGGTAGCCAGTGGCTGGCTCAGGCCTGCTGCTCGGCAGGCCGCTCCGAGCTGTTTGCCCTGAGACCAGCGATGACGAAGGGAATGGAGGGGAGTGACCGTTCAGACCGTAACGAGCATGGAGGGACTCGAACCCCCGACCCTCAGAACCGGAATCTGATGCTCTATCCAACTGAGCTACATGCCCAGACGCTTGGCCCACTGAAGGAACCGATCGCTGGAATCTGAACGGATCACGCCCCCAGGCCGGCTGGACTGCTGGTGATGGCAGTTGGCTGGCCTGAGCGGAGACGAGGGTTGAACAACCTTCGTCAACCTGCCTCGACCAGCACGATGGCCGATGGGGCAGGTGAGGAGGGACAGAGCAGGCGTTGGCCTGTGTCCGCTGCCGCGACTCCATGGAGACAGTGCTCTCTGGAACGGGAATTGCGAATCATCCATCCGTCTCCACTACCTTAGCCGCTGACCGCGTCGGACCCATCCAGCCGCCCCTCCGGCTGCACGGCCTGCAGCTGCGACACTTCCGCAACATCGAGCAGCTGGAGCTGGCGTTTGAAGCGCCGCGGCTGCTGGTGGTCGGTGCCAATGGCCAGGGGAAATCGAACCTGCTCGAAGCGGTGGAACTGCTCGGCAGCCTGCGGTCTCACCGCACCAGCCGGGATCAGGACCTGATCCGCCACGGTCAACAGCGCGCCAGCCTGCAGGCGCAGGGCTGGGACGGGGATCGGCTGCAGCTGGAGCTGCGCCAACGGGGCGGTCGCCAGGCGAGCCGAAACGGCAACGTCCTGCAGCGGCAACACGACCTGCTGGGCAGCCTGCGCTGCGTGGGCTTCAGCACCCTCGACCTCGAGCTGGTGCGGGGCGAACCGGCCACCCGGCGTCACTGGCTCGACCGGGTCGTGCTGCAACTTGAGCCGGTCTACAGCGAGCTGCTCAGCCGCTATGGCCGCTTGCTGCGCCAACGCACTCAGCTGCTCCGCCGCGGTCTCGGCGGTGCCGTGCGCGATGAATTGCTCGACGCATTCGACCTGCAGATGGCCCTGGTGGGGACACGGGTGCACCGTCGTCGCCA
The DNA here is from genome assembly GCA_945901765.1 of Cyanobium sp. NIES-981. GTDB lineage: Bacteria > Cyanobacteriota > Cyanobacteriia > PCC-6307 > Cyanobiaceae > NIES-981. The sequence goes on from CAMDLO010000013.1 coordinate 42,272, forward strand.
GCGGGCGCTGGAACGGCTGGCCCCCCTGGCAGCCGGCTGGCAGAGCCGCCTGAGCGACGGGCGGGAACGGCTGCGGCTCCAGTACCGCAGTGGAACCAAGCCTGATGGGGATTTTGGCGTGGAAACGGAGGAGGAGATCTGGCGGCAGACGCTGCTGAGCCAACTGGCGCAGCAACGAACCGAGGAACTGCGGCTGGGGCAGTGCGCCGTCGGCCCCCATCGGGACGAGGTGGAGCTGCTGCTGGGGGAGCAGCCGGCTCGCCGCTACGGCTCAGCCGGGCAGCAGCGCACCCTGGTGCTGGCCCTGAAACTGGCGGAGCTGGAGCTGGTGCGCCAGGTGGTGGGAGAGCCTCCGGTGCTGCTGCTCGACGACGTGCTGGCGGAACTCGACCCCCAGCGTCAGCAGCTGCTGCTCGACGCGGTGGGCGACGGCCACCAATGCCTGGTGAGCACCACCCACCTGGGTGCCTTCACGGGCGGCTGGCGGCAGGACTGCCAGGTTGTGACGATGCGCGCGGGCCGGTTGATGCCCCCAGATCTGCAGGATCTGCCGACCAGCGCGTAGGGTTTCAAACCTGTTCGGTCGCGTTCGATGACCCAGAGCCTGCCCTGCCTCCACCCGAACCCGGGATGGACCGGTGCATTTCAGACCCCCGACACAACGGGGCAACCGATCTCCGACACCGTCGGCAAACACTGCATACTCGAGCTCTACGGCTGCGACAGCGCCAAGCTTGACGACGAAGCCTTCCTCAGGGACACCATCACCGCCGCAGCGAAACGGGCTGGTGCCACCTTGCTGAATCTGATCACCCACGCCTTTGAA
>CAMDLO010000014.1 GCA_945901765.1 Cyanobium sp. NIES-981
GGAACGGCTGGCCGATCAGGATCCTGACCGCTGGAGCCTGCGCCTGCTGCTGGCGGAACTGCGGCGTGACCAGCGGGATCCCCGTGGTGCCGAGCGGGAACTGCGCCAGCTGCTCAGCCAGCGGCCCGATCAGGTGGAGGCCCTGCAGCTGCAGGCCCTGCTGCAACTGGAAAGCGGCCGAGGCGCCGAGGCTCAGAGCCAGCTTGAGGAGGCGTTTCAGCGGGCCACAAAACCTGTGCTGAAGCCGGAAGCCCTGCCGATCGGGCTGCTGCTGGCCAACGTGCAGCAGCAGCGGGGATTGCAGTCCCAGGCGGAAGCCGCTCTGCTGCAGCTGGCCGTCACGTTCCCCGCCGATCCCCGTCCCCTGCTGGCCCGGGCCCTGCTCCAGCGCGAGCAGGGCAACGCCGGCGGCGCTCAGCAGAGTCTGGCGGACGCGAAGCGGCGTGTGAACGAGCCGCAGCTGCAGGCCCAGCTGGAGCGCGTCGCTGCCTCCTGGGGGACGGATACCCTCAAGGCCCCTGCATCAACCCCGAGCCCGGCGAAACCGGTCGAGCCGCCGGCTGGGAATTGAAATCCCGCAGCGCTGCATCGACCGCGTCCCCTGGCGGGGTGGCGTCATCCATGGCGGTAGCCCGCCTGATGCGGTTCATCAGGTCGATCGGATTGGTGGCATCAAGCACTGAACTGCGCGAGGGGCCGCCGCCGTCATCGAGCTCGCGCTGCTCCTGAGGGGTGTACCCCGTCTGACCGCTGCCCTGGATCTGGGCACTGGACGGCGCGGACCAGACCGGCAGAACAGCCAGCACGACCAGGGCCAAGCGGCGATGCAGTGCTGGCAGCAGTGGGGCGGACACCGGGCTTAACACCTGACCTCAGCATGCATGCTAGGGGCGGTCTGGGGTCAGCCATGCGCATCGCCAGCTGGAACGTCAATTCGGTACGGACGCGCCTCAGCCAGGTGCTCGCCTGGCTGGAGCAGGAACAGCCGGACGTGCTCTGCCTGCAGGAGACCAAGGTGGATGACCCCCTGTTCCCCCACCAGCCCTTCCTGGATCTGGGCTACGCCAGCGCCATCAGCGGCCAGAAGGCTTACAACGGCGTGGCGATTCTCAGTCGCCTGCCGCTGGAGGATGTGCAGACCGGCTTCGCCGCCCTGCTGCCGGGGGATGGGCAGGCGCAGAGGCTCGATGAGCAGAAGCGGCTGATCAGCGCCCAGATCGAAGGGGTGCGGGTGTTGAACCTGTATGTCCCAAACGGCAGCGCCCTGAGGAGCGACAAATACGCCTACAAGCTGGACTGGCTCGACTGCCTGAGCCGTTACCTGGCCAGGCAGGCCGAACAGGGCGAGCCCCTCTGCATGGTGGGCGACTTCAACATCGGGCCTGAGGATCGGGATCTGTCCGAACCGGAGCGGCAGAGCGGCGGCATCATGGCCAGCGAACCGGAGCGGCAGGCTCTGCGGGTGGCGCTTGGGGAGAGGCTGCATGATGCCTTCCGGATGTTCGAACCCAACAGCGGCCACTGGAGCTGGTGGGACTACCGCAGCGGGGCCTGGGAGCGAGACCGGGGTTGGCGGATCGACCACATCTATATCGACGACGAGCTGCTGGCCCAGGCCACCGGCTGTGTGATTCACAAGACCACCCGCGCCAACCTTCAACCGAGTGATCACGCGCCGGTGGTGGTCAACCTGGCCTGGCCGCCAACGGACGACAGCGCGGACATCGGCGACGATTAAGGGCAACGACCAGAACAGACAGAACGGACGGCGCCAGCGCGGCTCGCGCGTCAGAACACAGCGGCTCGCGCGTCAGAACACAGTGGCCTCGTCCGGCAGGCTCACCCCTTCGGCGCGCAGCACCGCCACCCTCCGGGCCGATTCGGCGCAGCTGCCCGGCGTGGGGAAGATCTTGCCCGGGTTGGCCAACCCATCGGGATCAAAGGCCTGGCGGAGCAGCAACATCGTGGCGAGGTCATCCGGGCCATACATCCAGTCGAGGTAACAGCGTTTGTCGCTGCCGATGCCGTGCTCACCACTGATGCTGCCGCCTGCCTCCACGCACAGCCGCAGGATCTCTCCCCCCAGGTCCTGCACCCGCTCTCGCACGCCCGGCTCCTCCTGGCGGTAGAGGATCAGTGGATGAAGATTGCCGTCGCCGGCGTGGAACACGTTCGCCACGGGCAGGCCATGGCACTGGCTCAGCTGTTCGATCGCCGCCAGCACCCGGGGAAGGGCCGTGCGGGGGACGACACCGTCCTGCAGGTAATAACTGGGAAAGCGGCGGCCCAGGGCTGAAATCGCCGACTTGCGCCCCTTCCAGAGCAGAGCCCGCTGCTGCCCGTCCCAGGCCTCGCGCAGCCGCCGGGCGCCGGCGTCCCGGCAGAGCCGACCCGCCAGCTGGGCTGCAGCTTCCACCTCCCGCTGCTGGCCGTCGAGCTCGATCAGCAACACCGCCGCCGCATCGGCTGGATACGGCTCGAAGCCTTCTTCCCCCTGCAGGTAGTCGTTGACGGCCTCGATCACCGGTCGATCCATCATCTCCATGCCGGCTGGCAGCACGCCGGCGGCGGTGACGCGGCGCACCGCTTCACCGGCGGCCTCCATTGAGTCGAAATCAGCCAGCAGCACAGCCACGCTCTGGGGCGCGCGCAACAGCCTCAGGGTGATGGCGGTGGCGATGCCCAGGGTGCCCTCGCTGCCGATGAAGGCCCCGCGCAGGTCGATCTCCGGGGTCTCGTCCAGGTCCCCTCCGAGGGTGGTGACCGTGCCGTCGGGCAGCACAACCTCCAGGCCCAGCACGTGATTGCTGGTCACGCCATATTTGAGGCAGTGCACGCCTCCGGAGTTCTCGGCCACGTTGCCGCCGATGCTGCAGGCCACCTGGCTGGAGGGGTCAGGGGCGTAATAGAAGCCATCGCCGGCCACCGCGCGGGTCACCCAGCTGTTGATCACCCCGGGTTGCACCACCACCCGCCGGTTGGCGAGATCGATCTCCAGCACGCGGCGCATGCGGCTGGTTGCCACCACAAGCGCCTCGGTTTCGGCAACGGCGCCGCCGGAGAGGCCGGTGCCACTGCCACGGGCCACGAAGGGGACCCCCTGCTGATGGCAGAGGCGCAACACGGCCGCCACCTGATCGGTGGTTTCGGGCAGCACCACCAGCGGCGGCTGATGGCGGTGCAGGGTGAGGCCATCGCAGTCGTAGGCGAGCAGCTCCTGACGGGCCGCCACGATCGCCCTGGCCGGCAGAAGGCGGCGCAGGCGTGTCTCCAGAGCGGACCAGTCGCGGGTACGGCCTCGACTCTCGACTGGACTCACAGGCAGGAGCGCAAGCGCTGCGTCGGGTTCTGGGTCAGGATAGGCAGCGGTTTTCCGTTCTCCGCCCCGTGCGGACCCCGACTTGAGCACGGCATCCACCCCGGCATCCACCCCGACCATCCATTCGGCAGCAGCCCCGGCACCCGCTTTGAACACCACCCGCTCCCAGGCCCTGTTCAGCGCCGCCCAGTCCCTGATGCCGGGCGGCGTCAGTTCACCGGTGCGCGCGTTCCGCTCGGTGGGTGGCAACCCGATCGTCTTCGACCGCGTCAAGGGGGCCTACGCCTGGGATGTGGATGGCAACCGCTACATCGACTTCATCGGCAGCTGGGGACCAGCGATCTGTGGCCACGCCCACCCCGATGTGATCAGCGCCCTGCATGAGGCCCTCGACAAAGGGACCAGCTTCGGTGCCCCCTGTGAACTGGAGAACCAGCTGGCTGCACTGGTGATCGAGGCGGTGCCGTCGGTGGAGATGGTGCGCTTTGTGAACAGCGGCACCGAGGCCTGCATGTCTGTGCTGCGCCTGATGCGCGCCTTCACAGGGCGGGAGAAGATCATCAAGTTCGAAGGCTGCTACCACGGCCATGCCGACATGTTCCTGGTGAAGGCCGGTTCCGGGGTGGCCACCCTGGGCCTGCCCGATTCTCCGGGCGTGCCGCGCACCACCGCCGCCAGCACCCTCACCGCCCCCTACAACGACCTGGAGGCGGTGAAGCAGCTGTTCGCCGAAAACCCCGGCGAGATCGCCGGTGTGATCCTCGAACCGGTGGTGGGCAACGCCGGTTTCATCCCCCCCGTGCCAGGCTTCCTGGAGGGCATCCGTGAACTCACCAGGGAAAACGGGGCCCTGCTGGTGTTCGACGAGGTGATGACCGGCTTCCGGATCAGCTACGGCGGCGCCCAGGCGCGGTTCGGCATCACCCCCGACCTGACCACCATGGGCAAGGTGATCGGCGGTGGACTGCCGGTGGGGGCTTACGGCGGTCGGGCCGACATCATGGGGATGGTGGCTCCTGCCGGGCCCATGTATCAGGCCGGCACCCTGAGTGGCAATCCGCTGGCGATGACCGCCGGCATCAAGACCCTCCAGCTGCTGAAGCAACCCGGCACCTACGAGCGGCTCGAGGCCACCACCAAACGGCTGATCGCCGGCATCCTTGACGCTGGCCGCGCCGCTGGGCTGCCCATCTGTGGTGGCTCGATCAGCGCCATGTTCGGCTTCTTCCTCTGTGAGGGGCCAGTGCACAACTTTGAGCAGGCCAAGGCGGCTGACACGGCCCGCTTCGGTCGTCTGCACCGGGCCATGCTGGAGCGTGGGGTCTACCTGGCGCCGAGTGCCTTCGAGGCAGGCTTCACCTCCCTGGCCCACTCCGACGCGGACATCGACGCCACCATCGCTGCCTTCCGTGACTGCTTTGCGGCGGTGGCCTGAAGCAAGGGCGCACCCAGGGGCCGCCCGCTGCCGTCAACCGGCCGGCCCCGCGCCGTAGGCGACCGTGCAGGCCGCATTGAGGAGGTGAGCCGTTGCGGCGGCGGCAGCCATGCCGTTGAGGGTTCCCTGGCGGCAGTTGCCGGTTGCAGCCTTGCTGAGCCCGCCCTCGATCCAGCTGAAACTGACCGAATCGGGTTCAATCGCCCTCACCGAGGCGTAGTTGAGCTGAACGGCGGTCTGAGGCACCACAATCACCGTGACCTGCTCAGCGGCGGCGGCATTCACCGCACTGGTGATCGCCGCAGCGCTGGCCATACCCGCCACACCCCAGGCCAGCGGCGCCGTGCCGTACCAGCCATAGGTCCAGGGCCGGCCAGCCCAGTAGCCACCAGCCCGCCAGCTGGCATGCCAGGCCCCGCCGCCATAGACCCCGGGCCCCGGGCGCCCCACCCCTGCTCCGGGGCGCACCCCAGCGCCAGGTGCGCCCCACCCGGCCCCTGGCCGCATCCCGGCACCCGATGCGGGGCCGCCGACTCCGCCAACGCCGGCGCCGGGGGCTCCGAAACCTGCACCAGGCCGCACGCCGGCCCCCGATCCCGGGCCGCCCAGCCCTCCGCCGAAACCCGGTCGGGCCCAGGCCCCGGCGCCGTGCGCCAGGGCGAACAGAACCAGGGCGGCGGGAATCAGGCGCGAAGAGCGCAGGGTCAGAGTCATGGACAGGTGGCGAAGGTGAGCGGGTCTGGAGCCCGGCTTCACCCTTAGCCACGCCGAAGGACGTCGGCCATTGACCATGGCGATACCGACCTGAACGCGATCGGGAGCGCGATCAGGGGCAGGGGCCGGATCGGGACCCTGGGCGCGATCCCACCCCTAGCATCGTCAGAGCCCCTGGATCATCCTGTCCAACCCGCATGCCGTCGCCGCCTGGCCGTCTCGCCTGCAGTGCCGCCAGCGCGGCGTGCGCCGATGCAGCGCTGGCCTGGCTGCCGCGATCGGCGCCCTGGTTCTGATCGGACAACAGAGCGATCCTGCTGCCCAACGGATTCAGCAGGGCGGTGCCCTCACCATCGGGGCCGTCATTGCACTGACGGGCAACGCCAATCTCTACGGCCAGGATCAGCGCCTCGGCATCAATCTGGCCCAGCGGTGGTTCGATGGCCGCCCTCGGACGGCCGGATCCCCTGCTCCACCGCGCCTCCGCCTGCAGCTGGAGGACGGCGGCAGCGATGAGGCCACGGCCATCGCCGGCTTCAATCTGCTGATCAACGGCGGTGCCCTCGCCCTGATCGGCCCCACCCTTTCCCAGCAGGCCTTCGCCGCCGATCCGATCGCCCAGCGGCTGGGCGTTCCTGTTGTGGCCCCGTCCAATACCGCCCAGGGGATTCCCCAGATCGGCCACTACATCTCCCGCGTCTCAGCACAGAGCTCGGTGATCGCGCCACTCTCGTTGGAGGAGGCCCTGCGCCGTGACCCTTCGATCCGGCGGGTGGCGGTGTTCTACGCCCAGGACGACGCTTACAGCACCGCTGAGACGGAGATCTTTCAGGAGGCTCTGGCCGCCCGCAACCTCAACCCGGTAACCGTGCAACGCACCCAGCTGGCCGACAACGACTTCCAGACCCCGATCACCGCCGCTCTGCAGCGCAACCCCCAGCTGGTGGTGATCTCGGTGCAGGCGGTGGCGGGCGGCAACCTGATCCGCCAGCTGCGCGAACTGGGCTACCGCGGCCAGATCGTGGTGGGCAATGGACTCAACACGCCGAACATCTACCCGATCTGTCAACGCTGGTGCGACGGCATCCTGATCGCCCAGGCCTACAGCCCGGACCTCGACACGCCGATCAACCGCACCTTTCTGCGCCTGCATCAGGGCGTCAATCCGGAGCAGCCGCCCTCCCAGATGACCGCCCAGGCCTTCACCGCCTACCAGGTGCTGGCTGAAGCGATCACACGGCTCCAGCAACAGGGCCGTCTCCAAGGCGCCAATCTGGGCCAGGCCCGCAGCCGGCTGATGCAGGAGCTGCTGAGCGGCAGCTACGACACCCCCCTCGGGCCGATCCGTTTCCGCGCCGATGGCGAGGTGCTGCAGGATCGCTTCTTCGTCGCTGAGGTGCGCATGCAACCGGACGGCCGACGCGGCCGCTTCGCCCTGGTGCGCGACCTGAGCCTCGCCAGCAAGCCTGCCACCAGCCCGCCTGAAAGAGGCTCCCCGTGATGGATGTCCTGCTCCAGACCCTGCTGAACGGTGCAGCCGCAGGCGGGGTTTACGCCCTGGTTGCACTGGGTTACACCCTGGTGTTCTCGGTGCTCGGGGTGATCAACTTCGCCCAGGGAGCCCTGTTCTCCCTGGGGGGATACCTGACGTATCTGCTGATGGGCGGACACATCAGCGTCAGCGGTGGCCTGCCCGGTTGGGGGCTGCCGATCGCCCTGCCATTCGCCGCCGCCCTGCTGTTGGCGGCCGCAGGGGCCGCCCTGCTGTCGCTGCTGGTGGAGCGGCTGGCTTTTGCGCCACTGCGCCGGCGGAACGCCGAGCCTCTGCTGTCACTGATCACCAGCCTGGGCGCCGGTCTGGTCCTGGTCAACCTGCTGCAGCTGCTGATGGGCGCTGAGGGCTATGCCTTCCCCGCCGGCAGCCTGGCGGGACTGCCCGCCGTGGTCAGTCTGGGCGGCGCCCGCATCCGCAGCGTGCAGGTGCTGCTGCTGCTGATCTGCGCCGCAGTGGTGCTGCTGCTCACCCTCTGGCTGGAGGGGAGTCGGGGCGGCCGAGCCCTGCGGGCCGTCGCCGAAGACCCGACCACTGCCCGGCTGCTGGGAATCGACAGCGACGCCATGGTGCGGCTGGCCTTTCTGCTCAGCGGCGCCCTGGCCGGCCTGGGCGGAGGACTGGTGGGGGTGAGCGTGAGCCTGCCTGGGCCCTACTTCGGTATCGGCTACGGCCTCAAGGGGCTGACGGTGCTGGTGCTCGGTGGACTGGGCAGCGTGCCTGGCGCCATTGCCGGCGGCCTGCTGATGGGATTGGCTGAAGCGATGGTGCCGAGCGGCGCCTCCGGTTGGCGGGATGCCCTGGCCTTCGCAATCCTGTTCGTGGTGCTGTTGCTACGCCCGACGGGCCTGCTGGGCCGCCGGCTTGTGGAGAAGGTTTAGCGCCATGCCATGGATTGCCGTGCCGTGCAGCGCCATGCCGTGCAGCGCCATGCTTCGGATTCAGGCAGGAGCACCGACGCGATGATCGACCACGGCCTGCTGGTGCAGATGCTGATCGGTGCCCTGCTTGGGATTTCGGTGTACCTGCCGTTGATGGCGGGCCAGCTCTCGCTCGCCACCCCGGCCTTCTATGCGGTGGGGGGCACGCTGGCCGCCCTGCTCTCCACCCGCTGGGCTGCGCTGGGGGCCAGCGCCGATGGCAGATTCCCCCTGCCCTCCTTCCTGCTGGAAGTGCTGCTGGGGGGCGTGCTCGCCGGCCTGCTGGCCCTGCTGGTGGGCCGGCTGGTGCTGCGGCTGCAGGGGATCTATCTGGCAATCGCCACCATCGCCCTGGTGGAGATCGTGCGGGTGGCCATTCTCAATCTGCCACTCGCGGGTGGTGCCATCGGCATTTTCGCCATCCCCCAGCCCTTCGCCAACGCCGCCGGCTACCTGCTGCCGGCGCTGGCCCTGCTCGCCCTGGCGGCCTGGAGCTGCCAGCGCCTGGAGAGCATGCCCCTGGGACGGGCCATGGCCGCGATCCGTGCTGATGAGCTGGCGGCCCGCTGCATGGGCATCGACACCACCGCCACCAAGCTCAGCGCCTTCGTGCTGAGCGCCGTGCTGGCCGGTAGCACCGGGGCCCTTGCCGCCCACTTCCTCAACACCTGGAACGCCCGCCAGGGCAGCTTCGACGTCAGCATCACCACCCTCGCCTTCGTGATCCTCGGCGGCTCGCGCAGCTGGCTCGGACCGGTGATGGGAGGGCTGCTGCTCACCGCCCTGCCGGAGCTGCTGCGACCCGTGGGCGATGTGCGCCTGGTGTTGTTCGGCCTGGTGATCCTGCTGGGTCCGGTGCTCTTCCCCCAGGGACTGATCACCCCTGCCCTGCTGGAGCGGATCGGTGGCTTCGGCCGCCAGGAGGCTCAAGGATGAACGGGACAAGCGCCGGGCCGACCGTCCCGCCGGGCCAGCCGACCGCCCTGCTGGAGGTGAAGGACCTGAGCTGCCGCTTCGGTGGCCTGCTGGCCCTCGATCGGGTCAGTTTTGCGCTGCAGCCGGGCGAGATCTTCGGGGTGATGGGCCCCAACGGTGCCGGCAAGACCACCCTGTTCAACCTGATCACCGGCGTAACCCCGGCCAGCGGCGGAGCAGTGTGCTGGCGGGACGAACCGATCACGTCCCTGCCCCCCGATCGCCGCAACCGGCTGGGGATGGCGCGCACCTTCCAGAACCTGCGGCTCTTTGAGGGACTGTCGGTGCTGGAGAACCTGCTGGTGGCGCTGCAACGGCAGCCGCGCAGCTCCACCCTGGCCGGACTGCTCAACAGCCCGGTGCACCGCCGCGCCGAAGCCCAGCGGTTCGAGCGTGCCTGGCAGCTGCTCGAGGAGCTCAGGCTCGATGGCCTGGCGGAACGCCAGGCGGGCGGCCTCGCCTACGGCGACCGCCGCCGCCTGGAAATCGCCCGCGCCCTGGCCACCCGGCCCACCCTGCTGCTGCTCGATGAACCGGCCGCAGGGCTCAACCCGACGGAGAAGGAAGGACTGGCCGAGCTGATCGAGGCCCTGCGCAGCCGCCATCGGCTCACCCTGCTGGTGATCGAACACCACGTGCCGCTGCTGATGCGCCTCTGCAACCGCATGGCCGTGCTCGACTTCGGCGTGCGCATCGCCCTGGGCACGCCCGAGCAGGTGCGCCGTGATCCGAAGGTGATCGAGGCCTACCTGGGAGGAGCGGCATGAGCAGCCCGAAGGCGAGCAGTGACTTCGGCAACAGCCCCCTGTTGCAGCTGCAGGGCCTGCAGGTGCATTACGGCAGCGTGCAGGCCCTGCATGGCGTGGAGCTGATGGTGCGCCAAGGGGAACTGGTAGCCCTGCTCGGGCCGAACGGAGCGGGAAAGAGCACCACCCTGCGGGCCATCTCGGGCCTGACGGCACCGGCCGCGGGCCGGATCCTCTGGCGCGGTGCCTGCCTGGCCGGCCTGCCGGCGCACCGAATCGTGCGTCTCGGCATCGGCCACTGCCCCGAAGGCCGCCGCGTGCTGGCCCGCCAGAGCGTCGCGGCCAACCTTGAACTGGGGGCCTGGCTGCGGCGCGACAGCGCGGCGATCCGCCACGATCTGGACCGCTGCTACAGCCTCTTCCCCCGTCTGGCGGAACGCCGCCAGCAGCTGGCTGGTGGCCTCTCCGGCGGCGAGCAGCAGATGCTGGCGATCGCCCGCACCCTGATGGGGCGCCCCACTCTGCTGATGCTCGACGAACCGAGTCTGGGCCTGGCGCCGCGGCTGGTGGAGGAGGTCATGGCGATCCTGGCCGGTCTGCACCGTGATGGCCTCTCGATCCTGCTGGTGGAACAGAACGCCGAAGCAGCCCTCCGCATCGCCGACCGCGGCTACGTGCTCGAGGCAGGCGCCATCTCCCTGGCGGGGCCAGCCAGGCAACTCCTGAACGATGAAGCGCTGCGCGCTTCCTACCTGGGAGCTTGAGGGGACTTGAAGACAGCGTTGGCAGGTGAGCAGGAAGCCAGCCGTCCCTGCGCTGGATCCGGTGCCCGCGGCGCCGGCAACGATGGCCGCCATGCTGGCGGCCGGGATGTCAGCAGCACCCGCTGCACCGCACTGACCCTGCGGCAGCTCACGCTCCCTCACCCAACGCTTCAGCCACCGCCCGCTGAAACACCCGCTCCTCGGGATGGACGCCGGTCCAGCGCTCAAAGATCTGCATGGCCAGCTGCACCAGCATCTCCACACCATCCACCACTGGACAGCCGCGCTCGCGAGCGGCGGCCAGGAAGGGGGTGATGCGCGGGTTGGTGATCACATCCACCACAACGCAGGTCGGATTCACCGTGCTCCAGGCCACGGGCACCGGTTCCAGCGCAGGGGCGCAGCCCAGGTGGGTGGCGTTCATCAGCAGGGTCGTGCCCGCGGGCAGGGCCACCTCCCCCTGCCAGGGTTGCCAGATCGCCGGCACGCCGCTGGCGCGGCTCACGGTGGCGGCCACCTCCTCACCCTGCTCCTGCCGGCGCGTCACCAGGGTGAGATGGGCGGCACCGGCCCAGGCGAGTTCCACCGCCATGGCCCGGCCGGCTCCCCCGGCCCCCAGCATCACCACCCGCTGGCCCGCCAGCGGGGCCACCTTGGCAATCGCCTTCACCACCCCCTTGCCATCGTTGTTGTGGCCGATCAGGCGACCGTTTTCGATCGTGAGGTAGTTGGCGGCACCGATCGCCCTCACGTCATCGTCGACGGCATCGAGCAGGGGCATCACCGCCTCCTTGTAAGGCACCGTGATGCCCACCCCGCGGTAGCCCAGAGGCGCCAGGGCTCGTACCGCAAGGGCCAGATCAGCCACGGTGGCGATGTCGTTCTTCCAGAACTGCCAGGGCAGCCCGTAGTGGGCATACACGGCATCGAACATCCGATCGATCGGGTTCTCGGCCACCGGGTGGCCGAGCATGCCGGTCATCTGTTTCTGGGGAGGAATCACGGCGAGGGAGCGTTCAAGCCCCAGGCTGGCAGGACCGTGCCCCCTTGGCCGCCATCAGAGCTGGGTTTCAGCCTGCTCAGCCCCGAAGCAATGCATCAGGGCATCACCCCAGCTGTTGATGCCGGCCAGAGCCTGATCGGAAGCCTCGCTCACGGCCCGGGCATGGACCCGCAGCAGCACCGTCTTGTCGACGTCGTGGCCATGAGCCGCCGCGATGGCCACGATGTCGTCGACACCGGCGGCGGCATGCACCTGGCTGTGCAGGGTGTCATCGGCGGCCACGCGGGCACAGAAGGCCTCAAGAGACGCGATCGACATGGGCCACAAACAGCGGGACTCCCCTTTGCTAGCAGCGGGGAGGTGCTCGAGGCGACCGTCCATGCCACGAACTGCCGACAAGCACACCACAACCGCGCGGCAACCCATACGTTGTGGGCAGCAGATCAGGTCCCATGGCACCGGAACGGTTCTTCCTTGAACTCGATCCGCCGGGAAACACCAGCGCCGAACTGCCCCACGTGGTGATCGTGGGCGGGGGGTTCGCCGGGCTCAAGGCCGCCCAGGCCCTGCGGGGCAAGCCGGTGCGCGTCACCCTGATCGACAAGCGCAACTTCAACCTGTTCCAGCCCCTGCTCTACCAGGTGGCGACCGGCCTGGTGTCGGAAGCCGACGTGGCTTCACCCCTGCGCCAGCTGCTGGGGAAAGCCCCAAACATCCAGATCCTGCTGGGGGAGGTGGAGGAGATCGAGCCCACGGCCAAGGAGGTGGTGTTCAACGATCGGCGCTTCCGCTACGACCACCTGATCCTGGCCACTGGCTCCGGCAGCACCTACTTCGGCCATGAGGAGTGGCGGCCCGAGGCGCCGCCGATGAAGATCATCGAACACGCCGACGAGATCCGCAGGCGGGTGCTGATGGCCCTTGAGGAGGCTGAGCAGACCCCCGACCCCGAGCGGCGGCAGCTGCTGCAGACCGTGCTGGTGATCGGCGCCGGCCCCACCGGCTGCGAGTTGGCCGGCTCGGTGGTGGATCTGATGAAGCATGCCGTGGCCAACGAGTTCAAGCAGCTCGAGCCCAGCCAGAGCAAGGTTGTGCTGATCGACCCGGGCGACCGGGTTCTGCGGGCCATGCACCCCAGTCTTTCGGCGGCTGCAGGCAACTACCTGCGCTCTCTGGGGGTGAAACTTGAGCTCGGCGGCAGGGTGCAGTCGATCCAAGGCGGAACGGTCACCCTTAGCCAGAAAGAGGCTGATGGCAGCAGCAGCACCCGCACGATCGAAGGGGGCACCGTCTGCTGGACCGCGGGTGTGCGGGCCTCCCACCTCGGCAAGCTGCTGGCCGAACAGACCGGCTGCGAGGTGGACCGGGGCGGACGGGTGGTGGTGCAGGCCGACTTCTCGATCCCCCAACATCCGGAGATCCGGGTGGTGGGCGACCTGTGCAGCTACAGCCACACCGCCGATGGCAAGCCTCTGCCCGGCATGGCCGGCCCGGCCGTGCAGATGGGCACCTGGGTGGCTCGCGACATCCTGGCCCGCATCCAGAACCGCCAGCACGCTCCCTTCCGCTTCACCGACTTCGGCAGCATGGCGGTGATCGGCCGCACCTTCGCCGTGGCCGACCTGCGCGGCCTGCGGCTGAGCGGCCTGCCCGGCTGGCTGCTCTGGGGCGTTGCCCACCTGGCGTTCATGCCCGACACCGAGAACCGTCTCACCCTGCTGACCAAATGGCTGTGGCAGATCGCCACCAACCAGCGGGCCGCCCTGGTGATCACCGGCCGGCCCGGGCAGCACATGGGCGTGGAGGTGGGCCTGGAGCGGCGCGAACTGGCCTCAGCCCCGGCGCTGGTGGAAGCGGCCCAGAATTAGGGCGATCAGGATCGCCACATACAACTGGCCGGCCACGGTGATCGCCGAACTGATCACCTGGGCGGTGACATTGCGCGGATTGAGCAGGGCCGTGCCTGCCGTGGTGAGCAGGTTCATCGCCCCGGCCATCAGCGCCGGCGCCGTTTTCAGCAGATCCGGAGCCGCGCCGCTGCCGGCGGCTGGCAGATCGGTGAGATTGAACGCCTGAGGCTGAAACACCCACAGAGCCGTGAACAGCAGGCCCCCGGCGATGCCGATCAGCAGGTAACCGCTGGCGGCGCCCATCACGACGGAAACGGTGACGAACGGCTCCCGCACCAGACCCTTCACCTTGCGCAACAGCACCAGGGTGAGAAACACCACCCACACCACCACGTGCGGCACCGTGAGGGCCACACCCCAGCTTGGATCCAGCTGCCGCAGCAGATGCCAGAGCAACTCCATGGCGATCGCCAGACCGCCGAAGAGGTACACCACCAGGCGTGAGCGCCGCAGCAGCGAGTAGCGGCTGAGAAACACGATCAGCACCACCGCCATCCCCACCAGCAGGAGCGACAGCAAGCCCGGCCACAGCTCCGCCAGCGGCAGGGCGAGCACCAGCAGCACCTCCGCAGTCAGGGTGAGTTGGTAGCCGCGATGGCGTTTGCGCAGCCGCTGAATGTCGGCGCGGGTGTACCCCCGGTTGGGATGCGCCTCAGGCCCGTTCATCACCCGACCATCAAAGGCCGGGGCTGCTCTGCATAATGCCGCCGTCGGCGAAGATCGTGGTGGCGGTGATGTAGCTGGCGGCGTCGCTGGCCAGGAAGGCCACCACCTTGGCGATCTCCGACGGCTGGGCCATCCGGCCCATGGGAATGGCGGCGTTGAGCTTGGCCAGCAGCTCAGGATTGTTCATCGTGGAATCGTTGATCGGTGTGGCCACGGCCCCGGGGCCCACATTCACGATCGTGACCCCTTTGGAAGCCAGTTCCACACCGGCGGTGCGGGTGAGCATGCGCACACCGCCCTTGGCCACGCAGTAGGGCGTGTTGTTGGGCATGGGCCAGTCCTCGTGCACCGAAGAGATATTGATGATGCGGCCACCTGTGCCCTGGGCAATCATCTGTTTGGCCGCGTATTGGGTGGCGAAGAAGACACCGCGCAGGTTCACGTTCAGCACCTTGTCGAAATCCTCAGGAGTGGTGTCGAGGATGGAGGTGCGGGTTTCAATGCCGGCGTTGTTCACCATCACATCGAGGCGGCCGTAGCGATCCACTGCTGCCTGCACCAACCGCTGCAGATCCTCCAGTTGGCCCACGTCAGCCTGCACGCCAAAGCTGCTGCCCCCCAGCTCCCCGATCTCCTCTTCAATCGCCTCAGTGGCTTCGGGATGGGAGCGGTAGTCGATCACCACCTTCGCCCCGAGCCGGGCCACCTCCTCCACGATCGACCTGCCAATGCCGCTGTTACCGCCAGTGACGATGATCACCTTGCCCTGGAGCAGCTGGGCCAGGGTTTCCTGGGCATAGGGGTTGGCCTGGGTCATGGCGCGGGGACTGCAGTGGTGAGAAGAATCAGCTCGAAACTAGGCACGCGCCAGCAAACCGGCAGCCAGCTGCAACACCCCCGCACACCCTGGGTGATCAAGGATCAGCAGATCAGCACGAAGGGCACCACCTTCGATGAAAGTTCCTGACCACCGAGAGGGGTGTGCCTACCTTGAGCAGAGAGAACCTGCCAAAAATTGATGTCTGCGCTGCCCCTGCGCCGAGCTATCCATAGCGAGCGCTTCCCGAAACCGGTCGCTTCCTACAGCCAGGGCTTCCAGCATGGCAACACCCTGTTCATCACCGGGCAGCTGCCGGTCGATCCCAGCACCAATGCCGTGGTGGGCGATGGCGACATCACCCTCGAATCCCGCCAGGTGATGCGCAACATGCAAGCTGTCCTCGAGGAGGCCGGCTTCGGCTTCGAGCACCTGGTGAGCGCCACCGTGTACCTCACCAACATCGACACGCTCGACACGTTCGATGCCGTGTGGCAGGAGTATTTCCCCGACCCCCTGGCCTATCCCTCTCGGGCCGTGGTGCAGGTGGCAGCCCTGGTGCTCGGCATCCAGCTGGAGATCTCGGCCATCGCCATCAAAGACTGACAGCCCCATGGTCGATCCCTTCAGCCTGGCTCCCCAACCCGAGACCTACTGGCACCTGTGGACCAGCGGCGACGGCATCAGCCGCCAGCAACAGTGCACGATCAGCGCCTTTGAACTCGGGCAGCTGGGGCCCGGCGATTCGCCGCAGTTCTCCCGGCCCCTGTTTGATCAGGGCAATGCCTTCGTCACCTACCTGCCGGTGGGATGGACGGCCGACTGGCACGAAAACCACGTGCCCAAGTGGATCTACGTGCTCAGGGGCGCCTGGTCGGTGCAGAGCATGGACGGGCAGGTTGCGATCATGCGCGCCGGGGAGTACTCCTTCGGCGGTGATCAGGGTTGCATCGCCAGCCCGGAGGGCCACAAAGGTCACCTCTCCGCCCAGGTGGGCGATGAGCCCTGCGTGCAGTTGATCATCCAGCGCAACGATGAGGCCTGGAAGCAGGCACCACCCGGATACTTCCGATGACGATGCTCCCGCCATCGGCAGCAACGGCACAGCCGCCGACCTGCATCGAGGTCCACGACCCGCGCTTCGAACAACTGGTGCTGTTCAACGCCGAGCTGGAGCTGCTGGCCGAGGGCTTCCGCTGGCTGGAGGGTCCCGTGTGGTTCGGCGACCACCGCTGCCTGCTGTTCAGCGACATCCCCAACAACCGCAGCCTGCGCTGGAGCGAGCAGCACGGCGTCAGCACCTTTCTGGAGCCATCGGACTTTGCCAACGGCCAGACCCGCGACCTGCAGGGGCGGCTGATCCAGTGCCACCACCGCAGCCGCTGCCTCACCCGCCTGGAGCACGACGGCACCGTCACCACCCTGGTGAGCCAGGCCCGCGGCCAGCGCCTCAATGCCCCCAACGACGTGGTGGTGAAGGGCGACGGCTCGATCTGGTTCAGCGATCCGCTCTACGGCCTGATGAACGACTACGAGGGCGGCCGCCAGAAATCGGAACAACCGCCGGCCCTCTACCGGCTCGATCCCGCCAGCGGCATCGCCGAAGCGGTGGCCACGGATTTCGATGGCCCCAATGGCCTGGCCTTCTCCCCGGATGAACAATTGCTGTATGTGGCGGAATCCGGCGCCCCCGGTGCCAGCGAGCCGCGCCAGACCATCCGTCGCTTCCGGGTGAACGCCGACGGCCGCAGCCTGAGCGGCGGCGAGGCGTTCCACAGGATCACGCCGGGCTGGGCCGATGGCTTCCGGGTGGATGAGCACGGCAATCTCTGGTGTGGCGCCGCCGACGGCGTGCACGTGATCGCCCCGGACGCCACCCTGCTGGGCAAGGTGCTGGTGCCCCGGCGTGTGAGCAACCTCTGCTTCGGCGACCGCTACGGCAGCCGCCTGTTCCTCTGTGCCTCCACCGCCCTCTACGCCCTGTTCACGGCCACCCGCGGTGCCACCTGGCAGCGCTGAACACCAGCCCCCTCTCCTCACCCCTGCCGCCCCATGGCCAACCCCCAGCTCGAAACCTTCCTCCAGCAGGTGAAGGGCGATCCAGCTCTGCTGCAGCGCTTCAGCGGCTGCGCCAACCTCAATGCCATCGCCGCCCTCGGCGCTGAGCATGGCTTCAGTTTCACTGGTGTGGATCTGGTGAGACACCAGGCCGAAGCCACCCTGCGGCTCAGCGACAGCGAGCTGGAGGCCGCCGCCGCCGGTGTGGAGCTGGAGGGCCACCTCTGGCTGATGAACATCGTGTGGGGCTGAAGGCGATGCGCCCCGCCCTTGCCCTGGAGCTGGCCGACGCCGAGCGGCTGCTGGCGGCCGCCCTGGCCGAAGCCCGCCGGGATGGCTCCCGGGTGGCCGCTGCGGTGGTGGATGCCGGTGGCCGACTGCTCGCTTTCCGCCGGCTCGATGGGGCCAGCCCGGCCGCCGCCGAGGCGGCGATCGCCAAGGCGCGCATGGCCGCCCTCAGCGGCAACGACACCGCGGGGCAGGAGGCGGCCATCAATGGCGAGCGGCCGGCCCTGCTGCAGCTGGCCGGGGCCCTGGGCCAGCCGGCGGCGGCCATGGGCGGCGGCATCGCCCTGCGCTGGCAGGGGGAGTTGCTGGGCGGACTGGGGGTGTCGGGCATGACGCCCCAGCGCGATGGTCAGATCGCCGCCGCCGGCGCCGGAGGCCTGGCCCCCTGGCCGCACCTGGAGGCGGTGAGCTTCAGCTGCGCCGACGCCGAGGCCTGCGCCGCCTTCTTCTGCAGCCATCTGGGCTGCCGCCGCCTCGATGCGATCGAGCCGGGCCCGGGCTACGCCAACCTGATCGGCCTGCCGGGGGCCCGGCTGAAGCTGGTGCGGCTGGCCCTGGGCCGCGAGCGGCTGGAGCTGCTGGAGGTGCGGGAGCTGGGCCCGGGCCAGCGACCCGGCCGCCCCTTCCCGGCAGACAGCCGCAGCAACGACCTCTGGTTCCAGCACATCTGCATCGTGGTGCGGGATCTGGCGCAGGCCAGCGGGCCGCTGCGCCAGGCGATCGCCGCGGGGCGCCTGCAGTCGATCTCCAGCGCGCCCCAGCGCCTGCCCGACTGGAACAGCGCCGCCGCCGGCATTGAGGCCTTCAAGCTGCACGGCCCTGAGGGCCACTGCCTGGAGCTGCTGCAGTTCCCGGCCGATAAGGGCGACGCCCGCTGGCATGGGCTCGACGACACCACCAGCATCGAGCCGTCCGGCCTGTTCCTGGGCATCGACCACAGCGCCATCGGCATCAGCGACACCGAGCGCAGCTGCCGCTTCTACGACCAGCTGCTGGGCCTGCACCTGGGCGGCGACGGCATCAACGAGGGGCCAGAGCAGGATGGGCTCGATGGCCTGGATGGCACCCGGGTGCGCATCACCGGCCACCGCTGCCCCGGCGGCGCCGGCATCGAGTGCCTCGACTACCGCAGGCCGGAGGGGGGCCGGCCGCTGCCCAGTGATCTGGGCCCGCAGGACCGGGCCCACGGCCAGCTGCGCCTGCTGGTGGGCGATGGCCCCGCCCAGCTGGCGGCCATCGCCGACCAGGTTGAGAGCTATGGCGGGCTCCTGCTCAGCCCTGGCATGGTGACACTCTCCGCCGCAGAAGCCAGGGAGCTGGGTTTTCAGGCCGGCCTGCAGGTGTGCGATCCGGACGGCCACCGCCTGCAGCTGGTGGTGCGCTGAAGCCTCAGCCCCGCTGGCTCTGCTGCATCAGCACGGCGCCCTGGTGGCCGTTCCAGCCCTCGCCACGCCAACGGGAACTGAGGGCATCGCTGACGGCGCTGACCAGCAACAGAGCCGGCAGCAACTGGAGATCGCCCTGAAGGGTGAACACGAAGGCGGCGCAGAACAGGGGCGTGCCCTGGGTGCCGGCAAAGAGCGCCACCGCACCCACCGCCGCCAGCTGGCCGAGCTCGCTCGGTGAGAAACCGAGCCCGGCGGGCAGCAGGGAGGTCAACAAGGCGCCGAGAGTCATGCTGTTGTGCATCAAGCCTCCAGGGGCGCCGGCCGCCGGGCTGATCAGCATCGCCAGGCCGCGCCACAGCAGGGTGAGGGGAGGGCCACCGCTCTCCCCCGCCAGCGCTGCTGAGAGTGACAGGGAGCCGTCGTTGAGGCTGAGACCGCCACTGAGCTGCGCCAGGGCCGCCAGAGCCAGGGCCAAAACCACGGCTCCCGGGAGACGCTGGCGCAGCATCAGCCGCTGGACCACAGCCGCCAGTGGGATCAGCAGGCGCACCACAAGCACCCCCAGGGCGGCACCGAGAACGGTGAGCAGCGCCGCCCAACCCCACAGGGGAGCCGCCAGGGCTCCGAACTGCAGACCCACCAACCGCGCCGGCTGCCCCAGCGGCGTGCTGAGCAGGGCGCCGGAGGCAGCGGCCAGCAGCAGCGGCCCCAGCACACTCACGCCGCTGCGGCGCCCGAGCTCCTCAACGGCATAGGTGGCCGCCAGCAACGGCGAGCGGAAGGCCACACCAAGGCCGGCGGCCCCGCCGATCACGGCCACGGCCGGCAGGGGCAGGTCCGCCAGCGGCCGGAAGCGAGACCAATGCCGCCGGATCGCCAGGAGGGCGGCGGCGCCGATCGCCACTGACGGTGACTCCACCCCCACGGCCAACCCACCGATGTGGGTGAGCAGCATCAGCGGCAGCCGCTGCAGCTGGCTGCGCAGGCTGAGCTTCTCCAGCCAGCTGGCTTCAGCCGCAGCGGGCTGGGGCGGCGGCGTGCGGTCGAGGGCCAGCAGCGGCGCCACCCCTCCGCCCCGGCCGGCGGCCAGGGGCCCCCAGGCCAGCCAGAACAGCAGGGCGCTGGCGCTGAACACCAGCAGCACGGCCAGGCCAGGGGGCAGCTGACTGCCCCCGGCTGGGCCTGCCGCCCCGGCATCCAACCCTGGCAGCGGCCAGCCCCAGCGCTGCAGGCGAAACCCCAGCTCGGAGAGCGCCTGGTAGGGCCACTCCAGCAGCGCCAGCGCCAGGCCCAGCAGCAGCCAGATCAGCGCAGCAACCAGGCTGGCCATCAACGGGCCGCTCCGCTTTCGATTTCACCCTGACAGACCAGCAGCACCACCACCGAACGGGCCTGAACCTGATAGTCGCCGTCGGGGAGTGGCGGCGCCTCCTCCCAGGCGACGATGTCGTCGGGGCTGGGTCGGGCGGTGTCGATCCAGCGGTGCCAGCAGCCATCCGCCAGGCCGGTGGGCGGCAACGTGAAGCGCAGGGGCTGCCACCAGGCATTCACCATCACGTGCATCCGAAAGCGGTGCTCGCTGCTGGTGTAGCTGAGGGCCAGGGAGTGGGAGTCGGGGCCCCAGTCGGGCTGGAACGGCTCCACGCCGTGCCACTCCACGGCGCAGCGCCGCAGCAGCTCGGCCAGCGGCAGGCTGGTGTGATCCACCACCACATCGCGCCGCTGCCGGTAGGCGATCAGCTCGCGGGTGAAGCGCAGCAGATCGGCATGGCGCTCCACCAGGGTCCAGTCGAACCAGCTGATCGGGTTGTCCTGGCAGTAGGCGTTATTGTTGCCCTGCTGGCTGCGGCCCACCTCATCGCCCATGGCCAGCATCGGCGTGCCGGCTGCCAGCAGCAGCAGGCAGAGAGCATTGCGCTGCTGGCGGGCCCTGAGGGCGAGCACCGCCGGATCGTCGCTGGGGCCCTCCACGCCGCAGTTCCAGCTGGCGTTGTCGTCGGAACCGTCGCGGTTGGCCTCGCCATTGGCCTCGTTGTGCTTGGTGTTGAAGCTCACCCAGTCAGCCAGGGTGAAGCCGTCGTGGCAGGTGATGAAGTTCACGCTCACCTCCGCCTCCCGCCGGCGGGAGCCGTAGATGTCCGGACTGCCGATCAGGCGCTGGGCCGCCGCCCAGGCGAAGCCGCCATCGCCCTTGAGGAAGTGACGCAGGTCGTCGCGGAAGCGGCCATTCCACTCCTGCCAGCGCTCGCCCACGAAGCTGCCCACCTCGTAGAGGCCGGCCGCATCCCAGGCCTCGGCGATCAGCTTGGTGCCCGCCAGCACCGGGTCGCTGTCGAGATCGAACAGGATCGGCGGGCGAGGCTCCGGCTTGCCCTCCTCATCGCGGGAGAGCACGGCGGCCAGATCGAAGCGAAAGCCATCCACGTGCAGCTGCTCCACCCAGTGGCGCAGGCTGTGGCGAATCAACCGGCGCACCACGGGGTTGTTGGCATTGAAGGTGTTGCCGCAACCGGTCACATCCAGATCGCGCAGGCTGTCGCTCTCCCCCTCAAGCAGGTAGTAGTCGTGGGGGGCCAGTCCCCGGTACGAGAGGGTGGGCCCGGCCGCCGGCCCGGCCATCGCCCCCTCGGCCGTGTGGTTGAAGACCACATCGAGAATCACCTCAATGCCGGCGCGGTGCAGGGCCTTGACCAGGTCGCGGAATTCATCCAGAGCCGCCAGGGGATCGGTGGCGCTGGCGTAGGCCGGATGGAGAGCCAGCACGCTGATGGGCTGATAACCCCAGTGGTTGCTGAGCCCGGCCGGTGCAGCCTGGGCATCAAAGGCGAACACCGGCAGCAGCTCCACGGCGGTGATGCCCAGCTGCTGCAGGTAGGGGATCCGCTCGATCAGCCCGGCGTAGGTGCCGGCCCGCCCGGCGGGGAGGCCGGCGCTGGGATCGGCCGTGAAGCCGCGCACATGCAGCTCGTAGATCACCGTTTCGCGGGCGGGCCGGCGCAGGGGGCGATCCCCCTGCCAGTCGTAGCGGCCGAGGTCGGCCACCACGCTCTTCATCGCCCCGGCCCAGCCGTCACTGCTGCCAATCCGTCCTCCCTGCCGCCGCTGGCCCTGCTGCCGGCTGTACCCCGGCGGCACCGTCACAGCGGGGGCATAGGGGTCGAGCAGCAGGCAGTCGGGATCAGCGGGCAGCCGGTAGCCGTAGAGCTGGCCGGGGCCCAGCCCAGCCACCAGCCCATGCCAGTAAGAACCGCTGCGGTGCTGTTCGCCAGCGAGGGCGATCACCGCCACCGGCTCCGGATCCTCGGGCGCGGCGAACAGGCAGAGCTCCAGGACATCGCAGGCCCGGGCGTGGATGCTGAAGTTCACCCCATCCGGCTGCAGGGTCGGGCCGAGCGGCGCGCTGCAGCCGGCGCTGAGGGCCAGGGAAGCGTCGATCACGGCCAGGCCCTCGCTCTGTGTAGGGTCACCCGCCAATGGTGGCCAGAGCCAGGCGCGCTGCCTACGTTGCAGACCAATGCAGGCTGGATCCATGGACATCACGGTGGTGGAGCTGCTGGTGCCGGCGGCTCCCTCAACGGCGGCCCAGGCGGCCCTGCTGCTGCTGCGCCTGTTCATGGGAGTGTGCTTCATCCGCCACGGCTGGCCCAAACTGCGCAACCTCTCCACCTGGGCCCAGGCGCTGAACACGCCGAAGTGGCTGTGCTTCCTCTCGGCCTTCTCGATGTTCGCCGCGGGCATCGCCCTGCTGCCCGGGCTGCTCACGCCCCTGGCGGCCCTGGCGATCCTGGTGTCGATGGCCTACGCGATGGTGCTGGAGATCCGCTCCGGTTTTCCCTTCATCGCCCCCGACCCATATCAGATTCCCGCCGGCGACTATGCCGGCCCGATGGGGGTGGGCGAGCCGCCCAGCTGGGAGAAGGCCGCCATGTACGTGGTGATGTGCCTGGTGCTGATCGGCTGTGGCGGCGGACTGCTCTCCCTCGACAACCTGCTGATCGCCGATCTGCTGGAAACCCTGCTGGCTTGATGAGTCATCCGCCGCTGGTGCTGATCCACGGTCTCTGGGATACACCGCAGCTGTTCAATCGCCTCGTTGATCGCCTCCAAGGCCGCCGTGATCCCCTGGTGATTCCCTACCTGAACCATGGCCTGGGTCAGGTGGCCCTCGATGAGCTGACCGCCCGACTGAACACCGGAATCATCGAGGCTCTGGGCTCCGATCAGCCCCTGGATCTGCTGGGCTTCTCCATGGGCGGACTGCTGGCCCGGGCCTGGATCCAGGAGCACGGCGGCCACCGGCGCACGCGCCGCTTTGTTTGCGTGGGCAGTCCCCAACGGGGCACCCTCGTCGCCCAATGGATGCCGCGCGCCCTGCTGCCCAGCATCGCCGACATGAAGATCGGCAGCGCCTTCCTGCGCCGCTTGGCAGCAGAGCATCGGCGGCAGCCCCAACGGCTCCAGTCGATCGACTGCAGGAGCTTCTACTGCCCCTTTGATCTGATGGTGGTTCCCAGCTGGCTGGGAGTGCTGCCGGTGGGCTCGGTCCAGGCCTTGCCGGTGCACTCGCACGAAGCACTGATCAAGGACCCGAACGCGGTGGCGATCCTGGCCGACACGCTTCTGGCAGGCTCAGGGAGTTAGGACACCACGCTGCTGCCGGATGCCCGTGGCCGAGTCCCACGTGCCGCCAAGCCCGCCTATCGCCCCAGGCGCGCCCGGAGGTGTTCACCCACCCGCAGAGCGTTGGCGATCGCCGTCAGCGAAGGATTCACCGCGCCGATGGTGGGCATGAAGCTGGTGTCGACAACGTAGAGGTTGTCGAGCTCGTGGGCCTTGCAGTTCAGATCCAGCACGGAGCTGGCCGGATCGCTGCCGAAACGGCAGGTGCCGGCCTGGTGCCCCACCGCCGCAATGCTCATCGTGCTCTTGATGTAGATCTGGCGCTCCACCAGGTGGTTGCGCAGGTAGAGCTGATCCAGCATTGCCGTCAGCCGGCCGTAGAGCCGCTGGGCGGCGGTCTGGTTGTTGGGGGTGTAGCTCAGATGGATCTGCCCCTGGCCATCCACCGTCACCCGGTTGTCGGGATCCGGCAGATCTTCGGAGGAGATCCAGAAGTCGAGCGCGTGCTCGGCGATCTTGTCCATCGACCAGCCGGGCATCAGAAAGGTTTCCAGGGGCGCATAACCCTTCATGATCTGGCCGTTGGTCTTGCCGGTCATCTGGATGTTGCCCATCGGGTAGTCGAAGTCGGCGTCGCCCAGATACCAGTCGTTCACAGTGATCGTTTTCTGAAACACGGTGGTGTTCGGCTCATGGGCCAGGGCCACCATCGCCTTGCTGTTGTGGAACATGTAGTTGCGCCCCACCTGGTCAGAGCCATTGGCCAGCCCGCGCGGGTGCCGGTCGTTGGCCGACATCAGCAGCAGCCGGGCGCTGTTGGCCGCGCCGCAGCTCACCACCACCACATCGCCGCTCACCTGCAGGGTTTCGCCATCGCGCTGCAGCTCCACCGCCGTCACGCTGCGGCCGCTGGCATCGGTGAGCAGGCGGCGCACCTCGGCGCGGGTGAGCAGTGACACGTTGGCGCTGGCCAGAGCCGGCCGCATCCCCAGCACATCGGCATCACTCTTGGCGTGCACCAGGCAGGGAAAGCCATCGCAGCAATTGCACTTGCGGCAGCGGCTGAAGGGCAGGTTGGCCTCATCCAGCATCACGCCACTGGGGGCATGCGACGGGTGCAGCCCGGCGGCCCGCAGATCATCCACCAGCTTCTGAATGCGGGGCTCGTGGGCAATCGGTGGGTGGGGATAGGGGCCGCTGCAGGGGGGCTCAGTGGGATCCTCCCCGCGCAGGCCGTGCACGTGGTACATCTCCTCGGCCCGCTGATACCAGGGCTCGAAATCGCTGTAGCGCAAAGGCCAGGCCGGCGAAATGCCGTCGAAGTGCACCAGCTCCTCGAAATCCTGTTGGCGCAATCGGAAGTGGGCGGCGCCGTACATCTTGGTGGCGCCGCCCACGAAGTAATGGCTACCTGGCTGGAAAGACTTGCCGTGCTTGTCGAACCAGGTGTCCTTCGAGACGTAACGACCCTTCTGGAACACCTCTTCGGCGTCCCAGTTCTGGGGCTCCTGAGGCAGCCAGTCGCCCCGCTCCAGTACCAGGATCTTCAGCCCCGAAGCGGCCAGACTGCGAGCCAGCGTGCCGCCGCCGGCGCCACTGCCGATGATCACCACATCGAAGTGGGCACCATTGTCCACTTGTTGCTGCTCGGCGACGGGCAGCGGCGAGCTGTGAATGCCGGTCAACAGGTCGCGGGAGGATACAGCAGACGGTGACACCGCAGACATCGGAAATCAAATGAGGGAACGGATCGTGATCGCCAGTTGATGCTCGAGGTGAACGTCAACCGGTGGGATAA
The DNA here is from genome assembly GCA_945901765.1 of Cyanobium sp. NIES-981. Classification (GTDB taxonomy): domain Bacteria; phylum Cyanobacteriota; class Cyanobacteriia; order PCC-6307; family Cyanobiaceae; genus NIES-981. The sequence goes on from CAMDLO010000014.1 coordinate 24,974, forward strand.
CGATGCAGCTGGTTGATCATCTTGGCCACCACGGCACTCCAGCCGGTCTGGTGGGAGGCGCCCACACCACGGCCGTTGTCGCCATGGAAATACTCGTTGAACAGCAGAAGATCCCGCCAATGGGGATCATTCTGGAACAGATCCACATCGCCATTGAACGCACGCCGGCCCAGGGCATCGCGGCGGAAGATGCCCACCAGCCGTTTTTGAAGCTGCAGCGAGGCATCCCAGAGATTGATCCAGTTGCCGGAACGGGTGGGAAACTCCACCTTGAAGCTGTCGCCATAAAAATGGGCAAACTTCTGCAACGACTCAATCAGCAGGAAGTTGATGGGCATCCAAACAGGCCCGCGCCAGTTTGAATTGCCACCGAACATCGCGACCGGGCTATCCGCAGGGCTGTAGCGCAGCTCCTCGCTGTCTGAGCCCGCCGTGTAGCGATAGGGATGGGCCTCATACACCTTGGAGAGGGCCCGAATGCCATAGGGCGACAGGAACTCATCCTCGTCGAACAGGCGTTGACAGATCCGCCGCAGGCGGTCCTCGGGCACCAGGGCGAGCAACAGGCGATCGTTGTGCCAGCGCCCCATGTTGGCCTCCAGCCAGGTGGGCGAGGTGCGCTCATGAATCAGCCAGGACCCACTCTTGAGCACATCCAACATCGGCAGGCGCTCAACGGTCTGCACATCAAAACTGGCAACGGCCAGCAGTGGAATCAAACCGGAAACGGAGCGGGTGCGGAGATAATCGGTGCTGCCATCGGGCCGCTTGATCACGTCATAGTAAAAACCATCCTCTTCATCCCAGTTTACGTACTCACGTTGCGCCGGAACATTGAGCGCAAAAGTCAGCACCAGAAAATCGTAAACAAAACGCTCGCAGATATCGGCGTACTCAGGCTCATCACGACTAAGCTCAACAGCAATATTAAGCAGGTTCAGACTCAGCGAAGCCATCCAGGCCGTGCCATCGCACTGGAGAATGCGACTGCCATCAGAGAGAGGAAAACGCCGATCGAATACGGCGATGTTGTCGAGACCGAGGAAGCCCCCTTCAAAGATGTTGTCGCCCGAGCGATCGTTGCGGTTGGCCCACCAGCCGTACTCGAGGAGCAGCTTGCGCAGCGCTTCCCGCAGATAGGCGAAGTCGGCCGTGCCCTCGGCCTGCTTGCGTTCGATCTGGAAGATCCGCATCACGGCCCAGGCTCCGATTGGCGGGTTGGGGTCCGACAGGGCCCACTCGTACGCCGGTGTCTGGGCGTTGGGAGCCGTGTAATGGGGCGAGCGCAGCAGCATCGACTGCTGCTTGGCCGTGGCCGGATCGACGATGGCAAACGACACGGCGTGGAACATCAGGTCCCACTGGCAGAAGTAGGGGTACTCCCAGGCATCCGGCATGGCGATGATGTCGTTGGCATGCAGACGACGCCACGGTGCCGTCTCCGAGTGCATGCGCTCTGGCGGTGGCGGCGGCTGGGTAGGGTCGCCATCCAGCCAGCGCACCACACTCCAGCCGTAGTACTTCTTGCACCACAGCAAGCCGGCCAGGGCACTGCTGTGGATCAGGCGATCCTCCGCCGAGAGCCCTGGGAGGCAATGCTCCATGTAGGCCTGCCACTCGAGCTCGCGGGCCGCGAACAGGGCGTTGAAGCTCTCACCGAAGGGGGTTGACGGAGACAGGTCGGCACTGGACGCGGAGCTGGCACTGGACCTGTCGGTATCGGCAGGCCGCAACCGCAACTCCACCGTCCAGGTCTCGCCCGGCTGGAGCGTGTGCTGCACCAGCGCAGCCGCTTTGGTGCCCTCGGCCGTGGGATTGATGGCGCCCTGCTCGCCATCGATCACGTAGCGATGAAAGCCATCCTTCTGGAAAGGCGTCGCATTGGGTTGGCCGTAGAGACGCTCGCTGTTGGTCTCGTTGTCGGTGAACAGCCACTGGGCGGAGCCGTTGAGCAGCAGCTCATAGGAAGCGAGGTCGGAGAGGGTAGGCGTGATCAACCGATCACCGTGCAGCCGCAGCGGTTGCCGGGATTGACCGGGATAGCCCCAACTCCAGGTGTTGCGCAGCCAGAGGGTGGGAAGCAGGCTGAGGGGCGCCGCATCCGGACCACGATTGATCGCCCGGATGCGGATCAGCAGATCGGTGGCGGATGCCTTCGCGTATTCAATGAACACATCGAAGTAACGGCTTTCGTTGAAGATGCCCGTATCCACCAGCTCGTATTCCGGCTGGTCCCGGTCGCGGCGAGCGTTCTCCTCCACCAGCTGGGCATAGGGAAAGCGCGCCTGGGGATATTTGTAGAGCCCCCGCATGAAGCTGTGGGTAGGGGTGTTGGCGATATGAAAGTAGTAATCCTTAAGATCTTCGCCGTGGTTGCCCTCCGGGTTGCCCAGGCCGAAGGGCCGCTCCTTGAGGATCGGATCCTGGCCGTTCCACAGGGCCACGGAAAAACAGAGTCGGCACTGCTCATCGCAGATGCCGAGCAGGCCGTCTTCTCCCCAGCGGTACACCCGCGAGCGGGCGTGATCGTGGGGAAAGGAACGCCAGGCATCGCCGTCAGCGGAGTAGTCCTCGCGAACGGTGCCCCACTGGCGGTCGGGCAGATAGCTGCCCCACAGACTCCACTGGGCGAGGCCGTTGTCGCGCTCGGCCATGCGCCGCGCCTCTGAACTCAGCTGGGCAGGGCCACTGGGTTCGAACGGGTCGATGGTCATTGCAAAGCGGCGCGCACACCGGCCGCGATCCGCAGGGCGTTGGCGATCACCGTGAGCCCGAAGCCCATCATCGGACAGGCGGGGAACACGCTGGCATCGGCGATGGTGAGGTTGGTGAGTTCATGGCTGCGGCCCTGCAGGTCCACCACCGAGGTGGCAGGGTTCTCACCCATGCGGCAGGTGCCGCAGGCGTAACCGATGGCGGAGAGCGGCGCCTCCCCCCGCGGATGGGTGGGGGCGCTGCGCACCACGTGGGTGAGCGGATCGGCCTCCACCGCCTTGAGGGTATCGATCCAGCGATAGACAAGCCGGTCGTGGGCTTCGAAGTTGTTCACCCGGTAGTTCACCTGGATCTGGTCGTTGCGGAGGCTGATGCGGTTGTGGGGATCGGGGAGCACCGGGCTCATCGCCCACCAGGTGACCGAGCGGGAGGCCAGCTGCTCGAGACCGAAATCAGGCAGGAGTTTGGTCACCAGCGACAGCACCGGCGGCGATTCAGCAAAGAGCGCGTCCTGAAGCACGCCACCACCGTTCTGGATGGAGCCCAGCGGGAACGAGACGTTGCTGTCCCCCCAGAGGAAATCATTCACGCCAAAGCTGCGGGAATAACAGCCATCGTTCGGAACGGTGGCGAGCTGCAGGATCGAGGTGAGCTGCAGCTTCATCAGGTTGCGGCCCACCTGGTCAGACCCGTTGGCCAGACCGCGGGGGTGGTGATCGGTGGCCGAGCGCAGCAGGATCGCCGGGGTGTTGATCGCCCCAGCCGCCAGCACCACCTGATGGGCGCTGAACAGCCAGCTCTGTCCATCGATCAGGGCCTCAACGCCGCGCACCTCGCTGCCAGAAGGATTCACGTGCAGGCGCTGCACGGCGGCGCCGCTGCGCACCATCACCTCGCGGCAGCGGCGTGCCGGTTCCACACCGAACAGTTCGGCATCGCCCGTGGGATCACTGCTGGACTCGGACCAGCTCAGGGGCAGGCGATAGGGGTGAACGCCGTGACGCTGGAGGTCTTCGGCCAGGGCGTTGAGGAACGGTTCGGCCTGCCTGGGTTCATGGGCGTAGGCCACGGCCGCGGAGGGCTCGGTGGGATCCTGACCCCGCGCCCCATGCACCCGGTAGAGGGCTTCAGCCTGGTCATACCAGGGCTCCATCTCGGCGTAGCTGAGTCCCCAGGCGGGAGCCTGGCGCTCCTGGAGCATCAGGCCGTCGAACTCCCGCTCGCGCATGCGTTCGAGCACCCCTCCCCAGATCTTGGTGTTGCCCCCGAGGGCATAAATCGTCTGGGGGGCGAAGGGATCGCCATCGGTGCCGAACCAGCGCTCATTCGGGTGATAGCGGTCCTTGCGGAACAGCTCCACCCCAGCCAGGTTCTGATCGGCCAGGGGCATGCCGGCGCCACGCTCCAGCAGCAGCACGGCGTGGCCGGCCTCGGCCAGAACAGCAGCGACAGTGCCACCGGCAGCACCGCTGCCGATGATGATGACGTCGTAGTGACGGTCGTCGATGATCATCTGATGGTCCTCAATGACGTTGCCAGACGTAAATGAGCACAAACAGGATGATCCAGATCACATCCACGAAGTGCCAGAACAGAGAGGTGGCCTGGACTCCCTGCTCACCTTTGGCGTAGTTACCAGGAAGGAACGACTTGATCAGCATCAGAGCCATGAGCAGCACGCCGGTCGCCACATGCAGGCCGTGGAAACCGGTAAGCAAGTAAAAGGTGCCACCGAAGGTGCCTGAGGTGAAGCCGAACGCAAGCTCGCTCCACTCCACGGCCTGGCCATAGAGGAAATAGCCCCCCAAGGCCATGGTGAGAAGCCAGAGGGCCCGGAAGCCCCAGAGGTTGCCTCGAGCCATGAAGGTCTCCGCCAGCCAGATCGTGCCGGAACTCGAGACCAGAACGATCGTGTTGATCAGCGGCATGCGCCATTCCAGACCCTCCACGCCGGCGGGCAGCCAGTTGAGGGCCGAGGTCTTCAAGACGGCATAGCCACTGAAGAACGCCAGAAAGATGACACTCTCTGAACACAGAAAAATGATGAAGCCGGTGAGGCTGTGGTTGGCGTGGCCCTCACCACCCTCTCCATGGGGAGTGATCGAACCGGTGGGGGGAATGGCGGTGGTCATGGCGTGGCCTCCTGCAGGGTGAGTTCGCGTTCAATCGCCGCCTGGTTTTCCACCAGCGGTTGGCCCAGGCCATAGCCGTAGGGGCGTGCAATCACGGTGGGCACATGCTCACCGAAGTTGTCCTCGGCGGGCGGGGAGGGCAAGAGCCACTCCAGGCCGATGGCATTCCAGGGATTGTGGGTCGCCTTGGGGCCCCGCACCCAGGAGCTCACCATGTTGAGAAGGAAAGGAATGATCGATACCCCCAAAAGAAAGGCCCCGAGGCTGGCAAGCACGTTCCAGAAGGCGAATTCCGGGTCATAGGATGAAACCCGCCTCGGCATGCCCATCAAGCCGGCAGGGTGCATGGGGAGAAAGTTCAGGTTTGCGCCAACAAAAGTGAGCAAGAAATGGACCTTACCCAAGCCCTCATAGGGCATCCGACCGGTGAACTTGGGGAACCAGTGATAGATAGCCGCGAACACACCCATCACCGCTGCTCCATAAATTACGTAGTGAAAGTGACCAACAACAAAATAAGTATTGCTGACATGAATATCGACTGGAACAGTAGCCAGCATGATACCCGTGATGCCTGCAAAAACGAAATTGAACAACCCACCCAGGCAGAACAACATCGGAGTGGTGAGGCGCAGTTTGCCGCGCCAGAGAGTTCCCAGCCAAGCGAACACCTTTACCCCGGTGGGTACGGCGATCAACATGGTCGTAACCATGAACAGATTGCGCATCCACTGAGCCACTCCACTAGGAAACATGTGGTGCACCCAGACAATCAACCCGAGCCCGACAATGATGAATGAGGCGAGCGCTACATAGACATATCCGAAGAGCGGCTTACGCGCGTAAACAGGGAAGAGTTCAGAGAACACTCCGAACACCGGCAGAATGATCACATAGACGGCCGGGTGGGAGTAGAACCAGAAAAAATGCTGATACAGCACTGGATCTCCACCTCCCTCAGGACGATAGAAAGAGGTCCCAGCAATCAGATCGAACAACAGCATCACCGCTCCGCCAGTGAGAGCAGGCAGCCCGATCAACTGCAGGGATTGGGCCGCCAGCGCCGTCCAGCAGAACACCGGCATGCGGAACCAGGTCATGCCCGGCGCACGCATGCGGATGATCGTGGTCACGAAATTGACTGCTCCCATAATTGACGACACCCCTGAAAGAGCAACCGCCGTAATCCAGAGACCCTGGCCGCTCAGCAGATTGCCGAGGGGATTTTGGAGACTGACCGGCGGGTAGGACCACCAACCGGAATAGGCCGGTCCTCCGGGCACGAAGAAACTGGCGATCAGCAGGGTGCCGAAGATAGGCACCAACCAGAAGGCCACGGCATTCAACCGCGGGAAGGCCATATCCGGTGCGCCGATCATCGTCGGGATCAAGAGGTTATTAAGACCGTTGAGAACCGGAAAGATGAACAGAAACAGCATGATCGTTCCGTGCATCGTGTAGATGCCGTTATAGACCGTGCGATCCACCAAATCAGCAGCGGGCGTGATCAGCTCACCGCGAATGATCATGGCGAGAAGGCCACCGATCAAAAAATAGAAGAAGGACAGCACGATGTACTGAATGCCGATCACCTTGGCGTCGGTGTTGAAGCTGAAATAGCGGGTCCAGGATGGCTTGGGCTCGCTGGAGGGGAACGTGGCGGAGGTCATCGGGAAGCAAGATCAGGCATCGTGGGGCAGGGTGTTGGAGCCAGGAACATTCACCTGCGGGGGGGGGGCCGGAGGCACGGTGGCCCAGCCGGGATTGCTCTTGCGGTCCCGTACGGCGTACTCCTGCACGGCATCGCTGATGCCGCTCTGGAGAGGCTGAGCGGCAGCCTGCTTCAGCCAGGCGGCGTGGGCATCGCCAGCCTCCACCACCACATCGGCCTGGTTGGCCGCAAACCAGGTGCCGCTGAACTGGGAATCGCGCAGGCGGTAACGCCCCTCCCTTGTGGGGGTGAGATTGAAGTCGATCGCCGTGCCAGGAACCACATCCTGCTTAAGGCGAAACGCCGGAATGTAAAAGCCGTGTATCACATCATCAGATACCAGCCTGAAAGTGACTGGCTGGTCAATCGCTAGGTGCAGTTCAGTAGAGGAAACGCCCGCTGCGGGATAGCGGAACTCCCAAGACCATTGACGGGCAATCACCTCCACAGTTTCCGGAGGTAACCGGTCGCCAGGATAACCACCAACCTCCTCCACCGCATTGCCTGGATGGATGTGCTCCATGGGCCCCAGCACACCAAGACGGGTGTTGACCTGGATGGCGTAAACCGCAATCCCCATCACCAACACCAGTGGAATGGCCGTCCAGATCACCTCAAGCTTGGTGTTGCCCTCGATTGGCTCGGCATCGGATGCGTCATATTTCTCGGCTCGGTGCATCAGCACCACCCAGATCATCACCGAGATCACACCGAGAAAGACAAAGGTGCCCACCCCCGTTTCAAAGCTGAACAGGCCATCCACAAGGGGCGCGGCAGTGGAGGCCTGAACGGGCAGCCAGTGGTAAGCCTGACGGCTCATCCACACGCTCACAAGCACCAGCAACCCCACCCAGAGGGCCAGCCCCAGCAGGGGCAGGGGACGCAGGCGCGGGGTGGAACTGGTCATGGCAGAGCCTCCTTGAGGTCGGCACCGGCGGCCAGAAGCTGGTCGGCGGTGATGTGCACACCGAATTCGGCGGCGAGCTCGGCACCAAGCGTGCCGTGCAGACCGATCACCAGAAACAGAACCAGACCCGCCAACAGGTAGAGCCACTGCACCTGACGGCCCATGTCCCTGCGCCAGACGAAGCGCTGGAAGCCACGCCATACCGTCATCGCCACGATCACCAGCAGGATCAGCACACCACCGACGCCATGGATCAACATGGTGTCCATGCTCTGCAGGCCGATGCTGCTGGTGACACCGGGCAGGGGCTCGGCCAGCAGCAGCTCATAGAAGCCTGCCGCCACAGTGAAGAAGCTCACGATGGAGCAGGCGAGCAGGTTGTACCAACCGACATCGTGAAAGCCGGCACGGGTCACCGGCAGTGCGAGGAAGCGAAATACCCGCTTCTCCACCGGATAGAGCGCTCCGGCGATGTCAAAGGCGATGGCGATCACGAACAGACCGATCGTGAGATGCACCAGATTGGGGTGGATCGGCAACGCATAGGGAAGACCATTGGGTCCGAGCTGGGAGGCCAGCTGCTCGATCGGCGGCTGAGGAGAGATGTAGATGGCCATCACACCAACCCATCACGCATCGCCTGAACCACTGGCACGGTATGGAGGCCGTAGGTCCAGATCAACTGATTGCCGAGGGTGACCTGCACCACGATCAGAGCACTGAGCGCAGCCCCGGCACCCAGAAAGCCAAGGGGGATCTGCTGCGGATCACGGCTGCGGATCACGTAGCGCCAGCCGGACATCAAGGACAACACACCGGCCAGCGACCAGCCGATCGTGCTGTGCAGATTCAGGATCTCGCTGGAGGCTCCATAAGGGTTGGCCAAGCCTGCCTCCACCTGACCGAAGATGATCGCCACAAAAATCGCCGCGGTGGCAAACAGCAAATTCCAGAAACTCACCTCAAACAAGCGAGTTCGGCGAAACAGAACACCGATCAGATCAAAGACGAAGCTGATCAGCCCCATCGCGATCACAAAATGCACCACAATCGGATGAATGGTATCCATCCAGGGAAGATTGTGATCATTGAGAGCGGGCAACAGCTCGAGCATCGGAACTGACAAACGCACCCAACAACGCTTCCAACCTGACCAGCCAGCAGGGGGAGCGCAGCGGTCCGTAACAACTTGCCACAATAGCGAATTGATCTTCGGCTCCTGACAAAAGCCGATCCGATCTGCAAGGGATTCGACTTATAAAGAAGGCCAAATTCTTGCTTTCGGATGTCCGCTCCCGCATCGCCCGCACTGCGCTGGGTCGCCGCCCTTCTTCTGTTCGCCTCCGCCGGCCTGGCCATTGCCCTGCCGTTCGTTTCAGCGACCCTGCTCACCATCGCCATCGGCGGCGTGGCCGTTGCCGCCGGCATCGCCCAGCTGCTGCGACTCAGCGGTGGCGACACCACCAGCACGCTGTTTCGGCTCCTCTCGGCGTTGCTCTACATCGGTGGCGGCATTTGGACCCTGGCCTATCCGGTGGGCAGCGAGGTGAGCCTCACCCTGTTCGTGGGCATCCTGCTGGCTTTTGAGGGAGTGATGGAACTGGCCAGCGCCGCCGCCGGCCAGGGGCAGGCGCGCGGACTGGTCCTGCTTGATGGCATCGTCACAGCCATCCTCGGGGTGATGCTGATCGCCCAATGGCCGAGCGACAGCCTCTGGGCGATCGGCACCCTCTTCGGCATCGGCCTCGCCTTCTCGGCCGTGAACCTGATCACGGCTCCCAGGGCATCGGCCAGCTGAGCCGAAGCCGGCCGGGCCCTATTCGGCCACCGCCGCCCCTCCCAACCGGCGGGGATCAGCCGCTCCCAGGCTGCCGCCCCCGCCTTCATCAACAGTGGGCAGCACCTCCACACTGTTGGCCGAGCCCATGGCCGGCGCCGACTGCAGGCGGTGGCCGCGGCGGATCAGCAGGGCCAGGGTGTCTGGGCTGATGCCCTGCTCGTGGCTGATCTGGTCGGGCCAGAGTTGGCTGTGCACCCGAGGGCTGGCCACGGCGCCCGCCAGATTCAGGCCATGCACCAAGCGGCCCAGCAGCACCTGCAGCACGGTGGTGATGATGCGGCTGCCGCCCGGGCTGCCGGTGGCCAGCCAAGGGGAGCCATCGGGCCGGAACACCAGGGTGGGGCTCATCGAGCTGAGGGGCCGCTTGCCCGGCGCGATCGCATTGGCTTCCCCCTGCAGCAGCCCGTAGGCGTTGGGCTGGCCGGGGCTGGCGGTGAAGTCGTCCATCTCGTTGTTGAGCAGGAAGCCGGCGCCGGGCACGCTCACGCCGTTGCCATAGGCGAAGTTGAGGGTGGTGGTGAGGGCCACCAGGCCGCCGTTGCGGTCGGCCACCGAGAGGTGGGTGGTGTTGGGCCCCTCCCGGCGGGGAGCCGCGGGCGGGGCGAGGGTGGCGGCCGCACGGTGGCGGTTGAGGTCGAGCTGGCCGCGCAGCGCGCTGGCATAGCCCGCACTGAGCAACCGCTCCAGGGGGATCGCCACCTGATCCGGATCGCCCAGCCACTGGTTGCGATCGCGGTAGGCCAGGTTCATCGCCTCCACCAGGGCATGGATGCCGGCGGCACTGTTCAGCCCCCAGCGCTCCAGGGGCAGGGGCTCGAGGATCTGCAGCAGCTGCAGCAGCGTGACGCCACCACTGCTCGGCGGTGGCATGCCCAGCACGCTGGCGCCGCGGAAGCGGGCGCGCAGGGGCTGCACCAGCTGGGCCCGGTAGGCGTCGAGATCGGCCTGGCGGATCAGACCGCCCCGCTCCTTCATCAGCCGCACCAGGGCCTGGGCGCTGGGGCCCTGGTAGAAGCCGGCCCCGCCAGCGGCGGCGATGCGGCGCAGGCTGGCGGCCAGCTGGGGCTGGCGCAGCAGCTGGCCGGGCCGGTAGGGCTGGGGCTCGGCCCCCGCCTGGCGCGGCGGCTGGAAGAACAGCTGGCGGGAGGTGGGGTCGGCCTGGAGCAGCGGGGCGGCCTGGCGCAGGGAACGGCTCAGTTCCGGTCCCACGGCAAAGCCCTGCTCCGCCAGGGCGATCGCCGGCGCCATCACCCGGGCCAGGGGCAGGCGGCCATAGCAGCGCTGGGCCAGCAGCAGGCCGGCGGGGGTGCCGGGCACGGCGGTGCTGAGCAGGCTGCGGGTGGCCCGCTGACGGTCGACCTGGCCATCGGCAGCCAGAAACATCCCAGGGGTGGCCGCCAGGGGGGCCGTCTCCCGGAAGTTCACCGCCACGGCCACGCCGCGGCCAAGCGCCAGCTCAGGAGCGCTCGCCCCGGGCCGGCGGGCCGGCAGGCAGCCGCGCCCACGGGCGGGGGAGGGGCCTGGCAGCCAGAGCACGGCGAAGCCGCCACCCCCCAGGTTGCCGGCCTGGGGCAGGGTCACCGCCAGGGCGAAGGCCGTGGCCACCGCCGCATCCACCGCGTTGCCCCCCTGGCGCAGCACGGCCGCCCCCGCCTCCGAGGCGTGCCGCTCCTGGCTGGCCACCATGCCGCCGGCCGACCACTCCGGCTGGAAGCGCTGGCCCCCTTCCTGCAGGGGGTTGGCCAGGGCGGGCAACGGCAAGGGCAGCCCCAGCAGCAGGACCAGCAGGGCCGGAGCGGACCGCCGCGGGCTGGAATGAGGCGAACGCGGCCGCCAGGGAACGGACGGGAAGCCGGTGGAGGTCATGGCGGATCCCCCGGATCCACCACTGCCAGCCGGGGGAGCGGCTCAGCCTCGGCGGCGGGCGCACCGAATCCCCCACCGCCTGGGGTCTCGATGCGGAGGGCCTCGCCGGGCTGCAGGTCGAAGGCACAGCAGCCCGACAGCGCCTGGACGCTGCCATCGGCCCGCAGCAGCGTGTTGCGGCCTCTGGCACCTGCGGCGCCGCCCTCCAGGCCGAAGGGGGCCACGCTGCGGCTGCCGGAGATCAGCGACACCGTCAGGGGCTCCAGACCGCGCAGCTGCCGCACCACACCATCGCCACCGGGCCAGCGGCCGGCGCCACCGCTGCCGCGGCGGATGGCAAAACACTCCAACCGCACCGGGAACCGGGCCTCGAGCACCTCTGGATCGGTGAGGCGGGAGTTGGTCATGTGGCTCTGCACCGCCGAAGCACCGGCAAAGCAGCGGCCCTGCAGGTCGCGGCCGCCGCCCGTGCCGCCGCAGAGGGTTTCGTAGTACTGCACGCGGCCGTTGCCGAAGCTGAGGTTGTTCATCGTGCCCTGGGCGGCCGCCTGCACCCCCAGGGCAGCGAACAGGGCATTGGTGAGCGCCTGCGACACCTCCACATTGCCGGCGACCACCGCTGCGGGCGGCCGGGGATTGAGCAGGCAGCCCTCCGGCACCACCAGCTCCAGGGGCTCCAGACAGCCGGCATTGAGCGGGATCGCCTCGCCCACCAGGCAGCGGAACACGTAGAGCACCGCGGCCTTGGTGACGGCCAGGGGAGCATTGAAGTTATCGGGACGCTGGGGGGATGTGCCGCTGAAGTCCACCTGGGCCTGGCCCAGCTGCCGATCGACCCGGATCGCCACTGCGATCCGACCACCGCCGTCAAGATCCAGGCGGAACTCCCCGTCGCCCAGGCGGGCAAGCACCCGCCGCACGGCGGCCGCGGCGCTTGCCTGCCCGTGCCGGGCATAGGCCCCCACCTCCGCCAGGCCATGGCAGTCGATCAGCTGCTTCAGCAGGCTCACCCCCAACTGGTTGGCGGCCACCTGGGCCTGCAGGTCGGCCAGCAACTGATCGGGGTTGCGCACGGGCCAGGGGCCGGCGGCCAGCCGCTGCTGCCAGGCCGGCAAGTCGAAGCGGCCCGCCTGCACGAAGGGCACGTTGTCGAGCAGCAGCCCCTCCTCGCTGATCGAACGGCTGAAGGCCGGCATCGAGCCGGGGCTGATGCCGCCCACATCGGCATGGTGGCCGCGGCTGGCCACGTACAGCACCGGTCGCTCCTCGCCAGGGACGGGGTCTGCAAACACCGGCGTGATCGCCGTGATGTCCGGCAGGTGGGTACCGCCCTGATAGGGGTCGTTGCTGAGCACCACATCACCCGGCGCCAGGGGGGCCCGCTCGGCCCGATCGATGGCAGCCAGCAGACCGGCGACACTGTCGCCCATCGAACCCAGGTGCACGGGAATGTGGGGGGCGTTGGCCACCAGGGCACCACGGCCGTCGAAGACCGCGCAGGAGAAGTCAAGGCGCTCGCGAATGTTCACCGAGCGGGCGCTCTGCTGCAGCCGGGCGCCCATCTGCTCGGCCACCGCCATGAAGCGGTGGTTGTAGAGCTGCAGCAGGGTGGGATCAGGGGCACCGCCAGGGCTGGCCGCGGCAAGCGGAGAGGGGTGCAGCGTCTGGTCCGGCTGCAGCTCCAGCAACAGGGCGGCACCGGGCAGCATCCGTGCCTGCCAGCCAGGCTCCAGCAGGCTGGTGGAGGTGGGGTCACTGATCAGGGCCGGGCCCTGCAGCACCTGGCCGGGCTGGAGCTGGTGGCGCTGCCAGTGGGGCAGCCGCTGCCAACGGTCCTGGTGCCAGATCGGACTGGAGGCTGGCTCCGCCCCCCCTGGCGCTGCCGCCACACCAACGCCGTTAACGGGTTCCAGTGCCGGACCATCGTCGCCACCGGTCTCCAACTCGACCAGCAACCGCTCCAGCACGAGCATCTCGCCGCCCCCCTCGGACAGGTAGCCGAAGCGGCGGCGATGACTGGCAGCGAACTGCTGCCGCAGTGCCGCCAGCTCGGCTTCAGCATCCACGGGACTGACAGGGGCGGTGTCATCGGCCCGCTCCGGCGCCGCGATGGGCCAGAGCACCTCCAGCCCCTGCTCCCGGCCGGGGTAGCGCAGCTCCAGCCGCACGCCCACCCGGGTTGGCGGCCCGTCCCCGGCCAGCTGCCTGGCCCCTTCCGCCACCAGCTGGTCGCGGACCTGGCGCAGCCGGGGCAGCAGCTCCGCATCAAGCGGGGCGGCCAGGCTGCGCTCCAGCAGCAGGCGCTGGCGGGCCATGCCGATGCCGTAGGCCGAGAGCACCCCCGCCAGCGGATGGAGCAGCACCCGGCGCACGCCCAGCACCTCGGCCAGGCGGCAGGCGTGCTGGCCGCCGGCACCGCCGTAGCTCACCAACAGGGCGCCGCGCAGGTCGTGGCCGCGCTCGATCGAGATGCGGCGGATGGCACCGGCCATGGTCTCGATGGCGATCGCCAGGGCACCGGCGGCCACCTGCTCGGGGGTGATGCCGGGAGCGACTTCAGCCATCCGCGCCGCCAGCTCCTCGAAGCGGCCCCGGGCGGCCTGGAGATCGGCCTCCTGGTCGCCGGCGGGGCCGAACACCGGCGGCAGGGCGGTGGCGGGCAACCGGCCCAGCAGCAGGTTGGCATCGGTCACGGTGGCCGGACCGCCGCGGCGATAGGCGGCGGGACCGGGGTTGGCCCCGGCCGATTCGGGCCCCACCAGCAGCCGCTGGCCGTCGAAGCGCACGATCGAACCGCCGCCGGCGGCCACGGTGTGGATCGGCAGCATCGGCGCCTGCAACCGCAGCCCGGCGATCTCCGTTTCCGGCTGCCGCTCCCAGGCCAGCTCCCCCAGCTCCGGTGCAAAGTGGAACACGTCGGTGGAGGTGCCGCCCATGTCAAAGCCCACCACCGGCTGGTCGGGCAGACCTTCGACCGCCAGCGCCTGGCGCGCCACGGCCACGGCGCCCACCATGCCGCCGGCCGGACCGGAGAGGATCGTGTCCTTGGCGTGCAGCAGGGCCGGATCCGCCAGGGCGCCGCTGGAGCCCATCACCCGCAGACGCGGCCCAGCAGGAGGCTCACCACCCAGGGCAGCGCGCACCTGGGCCAGGTAGCCATCCAGCACCGGTGCCACCGCCGCCTCCACCAGGGTGGTGTGGCCGCGGGGCACCAGCCGTGGCTGGGCGCTGAGCCGATGTGAGAGGGCGATCTCGGCAAAGCCGAACGGCGCCAGCCAGGCCGCCAGCTGGCGTTCGTGGGCCGGGTCGCGACAGCTGTGCAGCAAGGCCACCGCACAACTCAAACAGCCACCGGTCCGGGCCTCGCGCACCGCCGCCGCCAGGGCTTGATCGAGCTGCAGAGGCTCCAGCTCCCGCCCGTCGGCAGCCAGCCGGCCACCCACCTCGATCACCCGCACAGCAAGGGGGCGAGGCCGCTCGATCGCCAGGGCGAAGATCTCCGGCCGGTGCTGATCACCGATGCTGAGCAGATCGGCCAGACCACGGTTGATCAGCAGCAGCACGGGCGCACCGCGGTGCTCCAGCAGGGCGTTGGTGGCCACGGTGGTGCCGAGGCGCACCTCCTCCACCAGACCGGAAGGCAGAGGGGTGCCTTCGGCCAGCCCCAGCAGCTCCCGCATGGCGCGCACCGCTGGGTCGCCGCCGCGCTCGGGCTGCTCGGACAGCACCTTTCGCAGCCGCAGCGCTCCGGCGGGATCCCTGGCCACAACATCGGTGAAGGTGCCGCCGCGGTCGATCCAGAACCGCCAACCGCTCCTGCCCGCAGCCTGCTCCGTCATGGGAGGCAGCGTAGGCAGCCGCCTCGACCCACGCCCTCAGCCGGGCAGGGCGACCACCACCTGGCCGAAGACGTTCTGCACCACGAACAGCAGCACGTAACCCAGCACTGCCGCCAACAGCGGCGTGGACAGCCAGCCGGAGGCAATGCGGGCCAGCATGCCCCAGCGCACCTGGCGCAGGCCGCGCCGGCCCTGCCGCAGGGCCACCCCCACCACCGCACCGATCAGCGCCTGGGAGCTCGACACCGGAACCAGGGGAATCGGCGGCAGCCCCAGCCCCGCCAGGGCATCGGCGAGTCCCTCTGACGAGAACAGAAACAGCACAAGCCCCTGGGCCAGCACCACCACCAGGGCCCCGAACGGCGAGAGGGGCATCAGGCTGTGACCAACGGTGAGCATCACCGGGCGCGACTGGGTGCAGACGCCAATGGCGATCGCCAGGCCGCCGAGCAGGAACAACTGCTGCATGCCGCTGAGCAGCAGGCCCCCCGGCAGGCTGACCGCCGGAAAGGGGGCGGCGGGCACAAACACGCCCATCACGTTCCCGATGTTGTTGGCTCCCAGGCTGTAGGAGCCGAACACCCCCGCCAGGATCAGCCCCAGCCGCAGCACGGCGTCCAGCCGCAGCAGATGCAGCCGGCTCCGCTGCAGCAGACAGGCCCCGGCCAGATGCAACCCGGCCGCCGCCAGGCCTGCCAGCAGCGGGCAGAGCACCCAGGTGGCGACGATGCGGCTGAGCTGGCTCAGGTCGGTGGCTGCACCGCTGAACCAGTTCCAGCCGACGATCGCCCCCACCACCGCCTGGGTGGAAGACACCGGCAAACCGGCCCGGGTCATGCCGGCCACCGTGAGGGCGGCCGCCAGGGCGGTGGTGAACGAACCGGCCAGGGCATTGACGGCACCGAGCTGGCCGAGACCAGCGCTGGCACCGGCACCGGCACTGACGGCTCCCAGGATCACGAACACACTGCACAGCAGGGCAGCGGTGGAGAAGCGCAGCATGCGGCTGCCCACCGCCGAACCGAACACATTGGCGGCGTCGTTGGCCCCCAGCGACCAGCCCAGGAACAGACCGCTGGAGAGGAACAGCAGACCGGTGGCCAGCACTACAGGGCCCGCTTGATCGCCAGGATCGAGAGCTCGTCGCTGATCTCTTCGGCCAGGTCGGCCAGTCCGTCGATCAGCGCCAGGGCATCGCGGCCCAGCAGCTTCTGCTCCAGGGGGCGGGCAGACGCAAACAATCCTGTCTTGAGGCGCACGGTGATGCCATCGGCCTCCGCCTCATGGATGCGGATCTGGTTGATGTGGTCACGCACGGCCTCCGGGTTGCGGAAGAAGGCCCGGGCCCCCTGCACCGCCGCCTGCACGCTCTGCACCACCACCGCCACCAGATCCTGCACATCAGCAAGTGACTCGCGGCGGTTGAGCACCCCGGCATAGGCGATCAGACAGTCCTGATAGGCGTTCTTGAGCGCATCAAGCAGGCCGTACAGATGGCTGAGCAGACGCAGCACATCCCCGCGGAACTCGGGAATCAGCATCTCGCTGTAGAGGGTGTCCACCACCCGGCGGCGCAACTGGTTGCAGCGCTCCTTGAGCTGGATCAGCTGCTGCAGCTTCTCCTCGGCCTCGGGAGTCTGGCCACGCTCCAGCAGCAGCACCATGCCGCGCTCGAACTGGATTCCCCCCTCGGCCACCATGTCGAGCAGCTCATCGATCCGCAGCTCCAGGGCACGGGTGTGGGCGAACAGGGCCTGGGGGTGGTGCATCAGCGGTAGTTCTCGAACTGGAGCGGCACCTCCAGATCCTTTTCCTGCTCGCGCAGCAGGGTGATCACCTGCTGCAGGTCGTCCTTGCTCTTGCTGGTGACACGCAGGCTCTCCCCCTGGATGGCCACGGTGACCTTCTTGATGCTGTCGCGCACCGCCTTGCTCAGCTTCTTGGCCAGCTCCTGGCTCAGCCCCTTGCGCAGCTTCACCACCTGCTTCACCTTGTTGCCGCCCACGGCCTCCTGGTCCTGGAAGTCGAAGATCTTCAGCGAGAGGTTGCGCTTGGTGGCCTTCTGCAGCAGCACGTCGCTCACGGCCTGCAGGGTCATGTCACTGGCGGTGGTGATCGTGAGGCTGGTGTCCTCCAGCTCGATCTCGGTGCCGGAATCCTTGAGGTCGTAGCGCTGCACCACCTCGCGTCGCACCTGATCGACCGCGTTCACCAGCTCCTGGCGGTCGAAATCGGAGACCACGTCGAAGGAAAAGGTGTCAGCCATCGGTTCGGTTGCGGCCTGGAGCGCAGCAGAAGGACCAACGGAGCCTAGAAAGGCGCTGCCGCTCCGGCACGGGCGACCAGCACCCGATGGCGCGGATCGCAGGCCTCAGCGCGCACCTCCTGAAAACCTGCCTGCTGCCCTGCAGCAGGCAGATCCAGGCGGAAATACTCCTGCAGATAAGGCTCGGTGCTCTTGAGCAGCGTGGCGATCGGCGCCGGCAGACGCCGGATCACGGCGGAGCCGGGATCCTGATCCACCAGGGCGATCACACCGCCCGGCCGCAGCAGGCG
>CAMDLO010000015.1 GCA_945901765.1 Cyanobium sp. NIES-981
GGCCAGAACGGTGAGGGTGTTGAGGATCTGCATGGATCTGGGGCGGTTCCGGACCGGTCAGTGGCCGGATTCTCACACGCAGACCCGGCGCCTCCGACAACTTGCTTCACATCTCGATGCCGGCCGGCCGACCTACGATCGCCGCCAGCACCTGATGAAGCCGTGGCTGCGGAAGCCGAGCAACAGCTTTCGCTGATGGCCGGCCTTGAGGTGCAGGGCGATCTGTTCGGAGCAGCGGGCAACAGCAAGGGCCGCTCAGCAGCCGAGGCCGCTGAGGCCGGGATCGGGGCGAGGGGCCTGAGCGAGGGCCGCCAGCGGCCCCGCCAGCGGCGCCAGCCGCCCGGGTCGGCCGCCGGCAGCCCGGACCCTGCTGGGCAGGCACACCCGAGCGATGACGACATCGACCTACCGGCCTGGCACCACCACCGCCTGGTGAACCCCCAGCAGCTCACCCCGATGCTGCGTCACTACGTGGAGCTCAAGGCGGCCCACCCCGAACGCCTGCTGCTTTACCGCCTGGGTGATTTCTTCGAGTGTTTCTTCGAAGACGCCATCACCGCCTCGCGCCTGCTGGAGCTCACCCTCACCGGCAAGGAAGGCGGCAAGGCGATCGGCCGGGTGCCGATGGCCGGCATCCCCCACCACGCCGCCGAGCGCTACTGCGGTGAGCTGGTGCGCCGCGGCCACAGCGTGGCCCTGTGCGATCAGGTGGAAACCACACCGGCCAAAGGCGAACTGCTTCGACGCGAGATCACCCGGGTGCTCACCCCCGGCACGGTGCTGGAGGAGGGGATGCTCGCCGCCCGCTGCAACAACTGGCTATGCGCCGTGGTGCTGGAGAGGCCGGCCGGCGGGGCCGCCGAGCCTGAACGGAACTCCGAGCGGACGGGGCTCCGCTGGGGTCTGGCCATCGCCGATGTGAGCACGGGCGAATTCCGGGTCACCGAGCGCAGCGGCAGCGACGCCCTGCACCAGGAACTGCTGCAGGTGGAGGCCGCCGAAGTGCTCTGGCCCGGGGGACTGGCGGTCGGCGCTGCCGGCAGCAGCGGCGTGGCGGCGCCCCCCGGCTGGTGCCCCCCCGGCCTGCTGCTCACCCCCCTGCCCCGCACTCCCTTCGAGGCGCCGGAAGCCAGCGCCACGCTTAGACAGCGCTTCGGCCTGGCCAGCCTTGACGGCCTCGGTCTGGGCGAGCTGCCCCTGGCCCTGCGGGCCGCCGGCGGCCTGGTGCACTACCTCGACGGCACCACAGGCGGCCCCAGCGGCGCCGGCGACCAGGCCCAGGTTCCCCTCGATCTGCCCACCAGCTGGCACGCCGGCGATGCCCTGGTGCTCGATGCGGCCACCCGCCGCAACCTGGAGCTCACCAGAACCCAGCTGGGCGGCCAGCTGCAGGGCTCCCTGCTGTGGGCCCTGGATCGCACCCACACGGCCATGGGCGGCCGCTGCCTGCGCCGCTGGATCAAGGCGCCGCTGGTGGATCGCGCCGCCATCCTCAGGCGCCAGGGCGGCGTGAGCGAGCTGGTGGCCCAGAGGCCCCTGCGGCTGGCGGTGCGACGGCTGCTGCGGCCCATGGGTGACCTGGAGCGCCTGGCTGGCCGAGCCGGTGCCGGCACCGCCTCGGCGCGGGATCTGGTGGCCCTGGCCGATGGGCTTGAGCGCCTGCCCCTGCTGGCGGCGCAGCTGGCCCAGGCCGGCAGCGCGCCCCTGCAGGCCCTGGCCCGCCCCTGGCCCGAACTGATGGAACTGGCCGCCGCGCTGCGCCACTCCCTGCTCGATACCCCCCCGCTGAGCCTGACCGAAGGCGGCCTGATCCACGACGGCGTCGATCCGCTGCTTGACAACCTGCGCAACCAGCTCGACGACCAGGACGCCTGGCTGGCCCAGCAGGAGGCCACCGAGCGCCGCGCCAGTGGCATCAGCACCCTCAAGCTCCAATACCACCGCACCTTCGGCTACTTCCTGGCGGTGAGCCGGGCCAAGGCCGGCGCCGTGCCGGAGCACTGGATCCGCCGCCAGACACTGGCCAACGAGGAGCGCTTCGTCACCCCGGATCTCAAGGCGCGCGAGGGCCAGATCCAGCAGCTGAGGGCCCGCGCCGCCCAGCGGGAGTACGAGCTGTTCTGCGGCCTGCGGGCACGCGTGGGCGAGCAGGCCGCCGCCATCCGCAGCGCCGCCCGCCTGGTGGCCGAGCTCGACGCCATGGCCTCCCTGGCCGAGGTGGCCGCCACCGGCGGCTACTGCTGCCCCGAACTCACCGACCCCGAGGGTCCCGACGCCCGCCTGCTCCACATTGAGGCCGGCCGCCACCCGGTGGTGGAGCAGCTGCTGGTGGAGGAGCCCTTCACGCCCAACAGCCTGGCCCTGGGTTCAGCGACTGCAGCCGCCCCCGGCGACCCCGAGCCGCTCCCCGACCTGCTGATCCTCACCGGCCCCAACGCCAGCGGCAAGAGCTGCTACCTGCGCCAGAGCGGCCTGCTGCAGCTGATGGCCCAGATGGGCTGCTGGATCCCGGCACAATCGGCCCGCCTCGGCATCGCCGATCGGATCTTCACCCGCGTCGGCGCCGGCGACGACCTGGCGGCCGGCCAGTCCACCTTCATGGTGGAAATGGCCGAAACGGCCAACATCCTGCACCACGCCTCGCCACGCTCGCTGGTGCTGCTCGATGAGATCGGCCGCGGCACCGCCACCTTCGACGGCCTCTCGATCGCCTGGGCCGTGGCCGAACATCTGGCCACCCCGGCGGAACGCGGCGGCATCGGTGCCCGCAGCGTCTTTGCCACGCACTACCACGAGCTCAACGCCCTGGCCGGCCAGCTGGCCACCGTCGCCAACGCCCAGGTGCTGGTGGAGGAGACCGGCGACAGCCTGCGCTTCCTGCACCGGGTGGTGAGCGGCGGCGCCAGCCGCAGCTACGGCATCGAGGCCGCCCGCCTGGCCGGGGTGCCCGCCCCCGTTCTGCAGCGCGCCCGCCAGGTGCTGGAGCGCATCGAGGCCAACAGCCAGATCACCTTGGAACCTGCCGGCCCAGGGACCCCACCCTCTGCCCAGGCGGCAGCGCGCCCATCACGCACCACTCAGACGGACGGCGCGCTCGCCGCCTGAAGCCAGGCCGCCCGCAGCAGGGCGTTGCAGGCGGCGGCCACCAGTCCGGCTCCGCCCTTGGAGCCCTCGAGCCGAATGTGTGCCAGGCCACTGGCAGCCAGGTGGCACTTGCTCTCCGCCACTCCCACAAACCCCACCGGCATGCCGATCACCAGCGCGGGCGGCTGTGCTGTCGCATTCCCACACCCATGCTCGGCCGCAAGGAAGCCCGCCTGCTCCAGCAGCACCTCCAGAGCCGTGGGGGCGCTGCCGATCAGCACCACCGGCGCCACCCGCGGCAACCCCCCGGGCTGCCCCCTCTCCGCCAGCGCCCGGGCCATGCCCGCCGCAGCCCGGGTCGAGCCGACCGGCGCATGCTCAGGGGCCCACTCCAGCACGCTCCGCACCGGATTGCCGAAGGTGCGGCGGGCCATCGGCGCCACCGCCGCCGCCGCCATCGCCGTGTCCGTGAGAATCGGCGCCCCTGCCGCCAGAGCGGCCAGACCCAGCTCGCAGGCCTCTGGCGTGAAGCGCACCGCGCCAGCCAGTTCCGGATCGCCGCTGCTGTGAATCAGGCGCAGCACCACATCCTGCTGGAGCGAACCGAGCGAGGTCAGGGCTGCCGCCACCGCCGGCATTGCCTGGATGATCCGCAGACTTTCGCCGAAGATCGGGTGATCAAACGCAGCGCCGGCGGCCGGCATGGAACATCTTCCGTCGCCCGCCCACCCTGACGCATACCGTCCCTGGCTCAGACTGACCAAGGCCCTGCGGATCTGAGCAGTCCGCTGTCCCCCAGAGCCCGCCCCCTCCGCCCCATGCCGATCCACCTGTTCTGGGGCGACGATGAAGCAGCCCGCACCCGCGCCGTCGAAGCGCTGGTGCAGACCCACCTCGATCCAGCCTGGGCCAGCCTCAACCTCAGCCGTCTCGATGGGCACGACCCCAGCCAGGCCGCGCAGTGCCTGGTGGAAGCCCGCACGCCCCCCTTCGGCAGCGGCAGCCGGGTGGTGGTGCTGCAACGCAGTCCGTTCTGCAACCAATGCCCAGCCGACCTGGCCGAGGGCTTCGAGACCGCCCTGGCCCAGGTGGCCGACGGCTGCCACCTGCTTCTGGTGAGCACCGGCAAACCTGATGCCCGGCTGCGCACCACCAAGGCTCTGCAGAAACTGGTGAAGGCCGGCATGGCCAGCGAGCAGAGCTTCGCCCTGCCGGCGATCTGGGATGGAGCAGGGCAGGTGGAGCTGGTGGCCCGCACCGCCCATGCACTGGGCCTGCAGCTGGAACCCGCCGCCGCCGAGGCTCTGGCCGACGCGATCGGCAGCGACAGCGCCCGACTGAGCAGCGAACTGGAGAAGCTGAGCCTGTTTGCCGCCAACGGATCCGGGAGCCCAGCCGCGATCAGCCTCGCCGCCGTGCAGGCGCTGGTCGGCGGCCGAAGCACCAGCGCCCTGGCAGTGGGGGAGGCCCTGCTGGCGAACCGGCCGGCCGATGCCATTGCCCTGGTGGATGCCCTCCTGGCCGCCAACGAACCGGGGCTGCGCATCGTCGCTTCGCTCACCAGTCAGATCCGGGGCTGGCTGTGGGTGGCTCTGCTCGACAGCCAGGGAGAGACGGATGTGACCGCCATCGCCAAAGCCGCCGGCATCGGCAACCCCAAGCGCATCTACGTGCTGCGCAAGCAGATTCGCGGCCGCAAGGCCGCCGACTTTCTGCGCCTGCTGCGCCAACTGCTTGAAGTGGAAGCAGCGCTCAAACGCGGTCGGGAGGCTGGCGATGCGTTCCGGGACGGTTTCCTGGGCCTGGGCGATGCGGGGATGGTCCCCAGCAGCGGCGGCGGATAATCAGCGCTTGCATCCGTTGTCGTCACCGCACCCCTGCCATGGCCCTGCTGGTTCAGAAATTCGGGGGCACCTCCGTGGCCGATGTGGACCGCATCCAGGCCGTGGCCAGGCGGATCGCCCGCAGCCGGGAGGATGGGCATGACCTGGTGATCGTGGTGTCGGCCATGGGTCACACCACGGATGAACTCACCGGCCTGGCCAGGGCGATCAGCAGCGATCCACCCCGACGGGAGATGGACATGCTGCTGTCAACCGGCGAGCAGGTCTCGATCGCGCTCCTGTCGATGGCCCTCCATGGCCTGGGAGTGCCGGCGATGTCGATGACGGGCACCCAGGCGGGAATCGTCACCGAATCAGCCCACGGCCGGGCGCGCATCCTGGAGATCCGCACCGAGCGGCTGCATCATCTGCTGGCCGATGGGCATGTGCTGGTGGTGGCGGGCTTCCAGGGAACCAGCAGCTCCGCCGCCGGCACGCCTGAGATCACCACGCTCGGCCGGGGCGGCTCCGACACGTCCGCCGTGGCCCTGGCCGCAGCCCTCGGCGCCGACGCCTGCGAGATCTACACCGATGTGCCCGGGGTGCTGACCACCGATCCGCGCAAAGTGGCCGACGCCCAGCTGATGGCGGAGGTGACCTGCAACGAGATGCTTGAACTGGCGAGCCTGGGTGCCGCCGTGCTGCATCCGCGGGCGGTGGAGATCGCCCGGAACTATGGGGTGCCCCTGATCGTGCGTTCCAGCTGGAGCGAAGCGCCCGGGACCCGACTCACCAGTGGCACCGCCCGGCCGATCGGCCACGGCGGCCTGGAACTCGGCAAACCCGTGGATGGAGCAGAGCTGGAGGACGATCAGGGCCTGATCGCCCTGGCCCATGTCCCCGACTGTCCCGGCGTTGCCGCCCAGCTGTTCGAGGCCCTCGGTGCGGCTGATCTGAATGTGGATCTGATCGTGCAGGCCACCCACGAGGGGGCCTCGAACGACATCGCCTTCACCCTTCCCGCCACCGATCTGGACCGGGCCCAGCTGGTGTGCCGGGAGGTGTTGGCCGGCCTCGGCGCCACCCCCGGAGAAGAGGGTGGCGCCCAGCTGAGCGCCGAAGCCGGGCTGGCCAAGCTCAGCATCGCCGGGGCCGGCATCATGGGTCGTCCAGGAGTGGCGGCACGGCTGTTCGACACCCTGGCGCGCAGCGGCATCAACCTCCGCCTGATCGCCACCAGCGAGGTGAAGGTGAGCTGTCTGGTGGCGGGTGATCAAGGCAGCAAGGCCCTGCGCGCTGCCGCCGAAGCTTTTGAACTGCACGAAAGCCAGCTGCGCCCCAATCCCGAACCGCCGACCCAGCTGCACCTGCCGGCGGTGCGTGGCGTGGCGCTCGATCTGGGCCAGGCCCAGGTGGCGGTGCGACGGGTGCCCGATCGTCCTGGCACAGCCGCCGCAGTCTGCCGCTCCCTGGCCGATGCCGGCATCTGTCTGGAAGCGATCGTGCAATCAGAGCGCACGCACGGCAGCGCCCCCCAGCTGAGCCGAGACATCAGCTTCACCCTCAAACGCGACGACCGCGCCCGGGCCGAGCTGGCCCTCGCGCCCCTGTTGCAGCAATGGCCGGGTGCCCGCTTCGAGGAGGGTGCCGCCATCGCCCGGGTGAGCGCCGTTGGCGCCGGCATGCCCTGCACCGCCGGCACCGCCGCCCGCATGTTCCGAGCTCTCGCTGATCAAGGCATCAACATCGAGCTGATCGCCACCAGTGAAATCCGCACCAGCTGCGTGGTGGCCGAAGCCGAAGGCGTACGCGCTCTGCAGACCGTGCACGCCGCCTTCGATCTGGGGGGCGAGGTGGCTCACAGAGCCGAGGGGAGCGAGGCCCCAGGCTGAGCCTGCGCTTCAGGCCTTGCCCACCAGCTTCTGGCGCAGGCCCTTGATGCGGTCGCGCAGGTTGGCCGCCTCTTCGAACTCCAGGTTCTTGGCGGCAGCTTTCATCTTGTCTTCGAGCTGCTGAATCAGCTCCGGCAGGGAATCGAGGGGCACCGCGTTGTGTTCGGCCTGCTCGGCGGCCTGCTCCAGCTGCTCGTCGTTGAGCCGGCGCGACACCTCCAGAAAGGCCAGGATCGAGTTGCCCGCCCGCTTGCCGGCCGGGGTGGGCGTGATGCCGTGCTTGGCGTTGTAGGCGTGCTGGATGGCCCGGCGGCGCTCTGTCTCGGAGATGGCCTTGGCCATCGAATCAGTGAGGTTGTCGGCGTAGAGCAGGGCCACTCCCTCCACGTGGCGGGCGGCGCGGCCGATCGTCTGGATCAAGGAGCGCTCGGCCCGCAGGAAGCCCTCCTTGTCGGCATCGAGGATCGCCACCAGCGACACCTCGGGCAGATCGAGACCCTCGCGCAGCAGGTTCACCCCCACCAGCACGTCGTATTCACCATTCCTGAGGTCCTGGATGATCTCAATCCGCTCGATCGAGTGGATCTCCGAGTGCAGATAGCGCACCCGCACGCCGTTCTCGGCCAGGTAGTCGGTGAGGTCTTCGGCCATGCGCTTGGTGAGCGTGGTCACCAGAACCCGCTCCTGCTTGTCGGCCCGCACGCGGATCTCGCCGAGCAGGTCGTCCACCTGGCCGTCGGTGGGGCGCACCTCCACCACCGGATCGAGCACACCGGTGGGGCGGATCACCTGCTCCACCACCTGGCCATCGCTCTGCTCCAGCTCCCAGTTGCCCGGCGTGGCGCTCACAAAGATGCTCTGGCGGGCCTTCTGCCAGAACTCCTCCCCCTTGAGCGGCCGGTTGTCGGCGGCGCTGGGCAGCCGGAAACCGTGCTCAATCAGCACCTGCTTGCGTGATTGATCGCCGTTGTACATCGCCTGCAGCTGGCTGCAGGTGACGTGGGATTCATCGACGACCAGCAGCCAGTCGTCAGGAAAATAATCAATCAGGCACTCCGGCGGGGTGCCTGCTTCGCGGCCGGCCAGATGGCGGGCGTAGTTCTCCACGCCATTGCAATAGCCCACCTGCTCGAGCATCTCCAGGTCGTAGGTGGTGCGTTGCTCCAGCCGCTGGGCCTCCAGCAGTCGGCCCTGGCTGTTGAGCAGTTCCAGCCGCTCCCGCAGCTCGCTGCGGATCGCCTTGATCGCCTCAGCCAGGCGTTCCTTCGGGGTCACGAAGTGCTTGGCCGGGTAGATGTTGATGGTCTCCAGGCTCTGCAGGATCTCGCCGGTGGTGGGGTCCACATAGCGGATCGCCTCCACCTCGTCGCCGAAGAGCTCGATGCGCACCAGCCGGTCTTCGTAGGCCGGACCGATCTCCAGCACGTCGCCGCGCACGCGGAAGCGACCCCGGGAGATCTCCACGTCGTTGCGGGAATACTGGTTGTTCACCAGCTCGCGCAGGGAGCCACGCAGGTTGAGGGTGTCGCCCACCTGGAACTTCACCGCCGCCTTGAGGTATTCGCTGGGAATCCCCAGGCCGTAGATGCAGCTGATCGAAGCCACCACGATGACATCGCGGCGCTCAAACAGCGAGCGGGTCGCCGAGTGGCGCAGCATGTCGATCTCTTCGTTGATCGACGCCGTCTTGGCGATGTAGGTATCGGAGACGGGCACATACGCCTCCGGCTGGTAATAGTCGTAGTAAGAGATGAAATATTCAACGGCATTGTTGGGGAAGAATTCCCGCAGCTCGTTGCACAGCTGGGCCGCCAGGGTCTTGTTGTGGGCCAGCACCAGCGTCGGTCTGCCGGTGCGGGCAATCACATTGGCAATGGTGAAGGTCTTGCCGGTGCCGGTGGCCCCCAGCAGGGTCTGATAGCGCTCGCCAGCTTCGACTCCAGCCACCAGGCTTCGGATCGCCTCGGGCTGGTCGCCCTTGGGCTCATAGGGGGCGTGCAGCTGGAAGGGAACAACCATGCGGTCATTGTCGGACAGACCGCCTGGTTCTGCGGGGGCAGGCGCGGGCAGATTCAGCCGACCGGCAGGCCACTGAACACCACGGAGACCCGGGTGAGGTCCACATCAAGACCAAGAATGCGCAGGATCACGGTCGAGAGCACGGCGTAGACGATGGCGCCGAGCACCGCGCTCATCACACCGTTGCGCAGGCGGAAGCCCTTGATCAGCCAGGCGGCCAGACCGAACAGGATCACGGTGATCAACCAGTTGAACACCCAGGTGATCGGACTGATGAAACCACCGAAGCTGGCGATCGCCCAGGGCAGGGCCAGCAACGCCTTGAGCGGGAGGATCAGCAGCGTGCCGAGCAGGCCGATCACCACGGCCGACAGCAGGGCAACGCCAAAATTCTCCATCTCGACGCCGAGGGGTAGCCAGGCCACGATCAGCAGAATCACGGCGCGAACCGGCCACTGAAGCAGCCACACCAGAGAACCCATGAGTGGTCGGGAATCAACGCCCGCAACCTAGGCATGGGTCGCTCCGGTGTCATGTTGCCGGAGCGTGTCAGAGCTCACATTCGGCGTGTTCAGCCTGCCGGTTCCCACCCGGGCAGCGACAGTTCGATCAACGACGGTTCAGACCGCTGCCGACACGCCACTGGCGAGCGCTTCCCGCAGGCTGCGCACCACCGCCACCATGGCCAGTTCGTCGTTGAGCCGATTGACGGCCGAGCCCACACCCACACCAGCGGCACCAGCGGCGATGGCCAACGGCACCGTCACAGCGGAAAGCCCTGACGCGCACAGCACCGGCACGCACCGATCCGCAGCGGCGAGTGCGCGGCTGATGCTGTGCGCTGCGGCCAGGGTGGGGGCGGCCTTCTCAATCAGGCCGAGGCTGCCGGCGCTGAAAGGGCGAGCACTGGTACCACCCTCGGTCTGAATCAGGTCGGCACCGGCGGCCACCAGCTCCACGGCCAGCTGTTCCTGCTGATCCATCGGCAGACCGTGGGGCACGGTCACGCTCAACACCGTCTCAGGCAGCAGCCCCCGGGTCTGACGGGTGAGTGCCAGCACCTCGGCGGCGTCAAACACCCTGCCCAGAGGATAGAAGGCGTCGTAGTTGCCGATCTCCAGCAGGGTGGCGCCAGCCGCCACGGCAGCGGGGAACAGCTCGGGATCAACGGCGCTGACACAGATCGGCAGGCCGCTGCGGGCGGACGCCAGACGCACCAGCTGGGCATCGGCTGCCACGTCCACCAGATCGGCGCCGCCGCGGCCTGCGGCCCGGCTGATGCGCTCAACGCTCGGGGCGTCAAAGTTGGTGAGGCCGGCGATCACCTTCAGGGCGCGGCGCTCAGCCAGGGCAGACCGGAGCGGGGCGGGCAGGCGATCGAGACGCGACATGCCGATGACAGTGCACAGTCAACCGATTCTCCCATCTGAAGCCACCACAGGCTGGAGCGGCGACCACCACCGCCTGCACCGGTCGCTGCGGCGCCACCCATCCCTGCTGCCAGCCGGGGAACCGCTGCTGCTGGCGGTTTCGGGTGGCCAGGACTCGATGGCCCTGGTGGCTCTGCTTGAGCCGCTGCAGCAGCTGCATCGCTGGCAGCTGCTGCTCTGGCATGGCGACCATCAATGGCGCCCGGAGGCCGGCAGCCAGGCCCGGGCCCTGGCCGCATGGGCCGCCGACCGGCACCTGCCCCTGGTGGTGGAGCGCTGGGAGCGCCCGGAGGCTGAACGGACGACCGAAGCCGCCGCCCGGGCCTGGCGCTACGACCGCCTGCTCTCCCGGGCCCGGCAGCTGCGGTGCCGCCGGGTGGTGACCGGCCACACCGCCACAGACCGGGCCGAGACCCTGCTGTTCAACCTGACGCGGGGCTGCCACAGACGGGGCCTGGCCAGCCTGCGACGCCGCCGCTCGCTCGGACCGGGGGTGGACCTGGCCCGCCCCCTGCTCGACTTCAGCCGCGATGACACGGGCCGGATCTGCCGCAGGCAGGGATTGCCGATCTGGATCGACGCCAGCAATGGCGACCCGGCCTTCAGTCGCAACCGATTGCGGCTGGAGGTGCTGCCGGTGCTGAACACCCTGCATCCCGGTGCCGATCGGCGGCTGGCCCGCACGGCCGAGCAGCTGGAAGCGGAGGAGGAAGCATGCCAGGAGCTGTGGCGACTGGCCCTGAAGCAGCTGGAACTCGCGCCGACAGCAGCCGGCGGAGAAGCCGGGTTGCAGCGCCGGGTCCTCTGCAGCCTCACGCGCCGCAATCAGCTGGATCTGCTGCAGAGCTGGCTCGAGCGCTCGACAGGCCGCCGGTTGCCATCCCGATCGCTGGAGCTGCTGATCGATCGCCTCAATGGCGAGGGCGGCTCAGGCAGTGCTGCCCTGGGTGACGGCTGGCAGCTGGCCTGGCGCGGCCCCAGACTGTGGCTGACCTGGGAAGATTCCGAGCTCAGCAGATGACCCTCTCGCCGGACATCCAGCAGCAGCGCTACGCCGCCATTGAACTGGCCTACAGCGAACGGCGCTGGCTGGATGTGGAACAGCTGAGCCGAACGCTGCTGGGGGAACTGCCTGATGACCGGCGGGATCCGCTTGCCCTGCGGGTGGTGCTGCTGCTGGGCCACACCCGCCTGTATGGGTTCGGCGATTCCAGCCTGGCCCGCAGGCACTACTCGACCGTGCTGGAGCACAGCGAGGAACAGACGCTGCGCGACATCGCCGACCAGGGGTTGCGCCAATGCACGCTGCTGGCCGAACCAGACACCAGCGTCCCGTCTCGCAGCGCAACAGAGGCCGGCATCCCCGCAGCCGAACCATCAGAGCCGGGAGCCGCAGCGGCGCCGGCCGCGACCGCTGCCACCCCCTGGCTGACAGAGCAGGAGATGGCGGGACCCCGCCGCCAAGCCGCAGGAGCAAGCGTGCCGGTGGGGGCCGATGCCAGCCCCTGGCTCACACCGAACGTGAGCGACAGCACTTCTCCCCCATCGCTGCGCGACGACGGCAAGGTTGCGGCGCAGGTTCCATCTGACGTTCCATCAGACGTTTCACCTGATGGTCCTTCTGACCGTGTTGCTGGGCCGGCCACCATCGGGGAAGTGGCGCTGGCGGAGGTGATCGAAGAGCCGGACCAGGTCGAGGTGGCTCTGGCGGCGAATCGCCAGGATCCCCTCGAGCTGATCGCCACCTCCACCTCTCCAGCGATGCAACCGCTCCAGGAGGGGCAGCTCGAACCGGAGCAAAGCGAAGGGGAACGACCCGAAGCACCCCTGCTTCTGGCTGGGGTCCGGTCTGTAGACGCCGCAGGAGCGCCGGGGTCGCAACCCGGGCAAACCCCGGACGCGCTCGATGCGCTTCGCCGGGGCCTGCTGCGCTTGAAACTGGACTGAGGTCCCCGCCTCAACCGGCGGCTGATGCGGATCGGCGGCGCCGGGTGCGTCCCTCGAACTCAGGCTCGGGTGCAGCGGCAGTCGGTGCAGCCGAGACGGCAGCCAGTTGACGCTGGGGTTGGGACTGGTTCGCATTCGCGGTTGGGGCCGGCTGAGCGACACGTTCCGGACGCTGGGGGCGGTCACCACCACGGCCACCGCGCCCGCGCGGAGCCGGACGGGTATCGGGCTCCGCATCGGCACGCCCTTTGTAGACGGGCGTACCAGCAGGAGCCGGCTGCACCAGACAGATGATCAGGGGCTCCACCTCCAGCTCCCGCCGCAGGCGGCGCTGCAACCCCAGTTCCACCTCCCGCTGCACGCCAACCCAGTCGACGTCGGGACTCTTGCCCCCTCCGTTGCGGCAGAGCTGACTCCAGCGGTTCTCCAGCACCCAGCCGATCTCCCGTTCCGCCCAGAGGCTGAGCTTGCGGGCGTCGGCGGTGGTCACAACGCCGCGCATGTTGGCGCGCGGTGGAGCGGCCATATGCCCATCGGTGCTGATCACGGCCAGCAGGGTGATCACCCCATCCTCCGCGAGCTGCTGGCGCTCCTTCAGCACCCGCACATCGACGACGCCATTGCGTGAAGCATCGAGCAGCTCAATGCCGGCCTTGACCGGCTCACCGCGACGGATCGAGTCCGGCGTGAGCTCAACCACATCGCCGTTATCGATGATGAGGATGTTGTCTGCGGGCACACCCATCGACTGGGCCGTCTTGCTGTGACAGACGAGCATGCGGTGCTCACCATGCACAGGCACGAAATACTTCGGCTTGGTCAGAGCCAGCATCAACTTCTGATCTTCCTGGCAGCCGTGACCGGACACATGAATGCCCTCGCCCTTGCCGTAGACGACCTTGGCGCCAAGCATCATCAGGCGGTCGATTGTATTGACCACCGAGATGGTGTTTCCTGGAATCGGGCTGGCAGAGAAGATGATGGTGTCGCTGGG
Organism: Cyanobium sp. NIES-981; assembly: GCA_945901765.1. Lineage (GTDB taxonomy): Bacteria > Cyanobacteriota > Cyanobacteriia > PCC-6307 > Cyanobiaceae > NIES-981. The sequence continues at coordinate 13,190 of CAMDLO010000015.1, forward strand.
CTTGACCTGCACCTGAGGATGCTCGCCCCGGGAAATGCGGCTCAGGGCAGCCAGCGGCTCCCCCTGACTGCCGGTCATCAGCAGCAGGGTTTCTCGATCGGGCAGATCGCGGATCTGCTTGATCGGCACAAACAGATCATCGGGGGCGCGCATGTAACCCAGCTCGCGCGACTTGGCGATCACGTTGAGCATGGAGCGGCCCAACAAGCCAACCTTGCGGCCGTTTTTGAGCGCCAGCTCCAAAATCATGGCCACCCGATGAATAGAACTGGCGAACGTGGTGATGATCACGCGCCCTTCGGCTTGAGAGATATGGCGATCAAGATTGGGGAAAACCGAACGCTCGCTGGGAGTGAAGCCCGGAACCTCTGAATTGGTTGAATCACTGAACAGGCAGAGAACGCCTTTTTCGCCATAATGAGCCAATCTGGAGATATCAAAAGTCTCACCATCTACCGGAGTGTGATCAAATTTGAAGTCGCCCGTGAAGATTACCGTTCCTACGGGGGTGGTGATAGCAAGGGAGTAGCTATCTGCCATTGAGTGGGTGTTACGAATAAACTCCACAGAAAAATGCTGGCCCACCTTCACCACATCCCGCGGCGCCACCGTCTGCAGAATGGTGCGATCAGTAACACCAGCCTCCTCCATCTTGCCAGTCAGCAGCGAGAGCGCCAACCGGGGGCCATGAATCACAGGGATATTGAAGTTCTTAAGATGATGGGCAATGCCACCAATGTGATCCTCGTGCCCATGGGTGACAATCATGCCGCGAATACGCCTCTGATTTTCTTTCAGATAACTCGTGTCTGGCATCACCACATTGACGCCATGCATACCATCGCTGGGGAAAGCAAGGCCGGCATCCACCAGCATGATGTCGTCGCCGTACTCGAACACGCAGGTGTTCTTACCGATTTCGTGCAGACCGCCAAGGGGAATCACCCGCAGGGCGGGCTGGCGAGAGCCATTTGTACCTGGGTTGGAATTGGTCATCAATGGACTGTCAGTGGTGAATCAGAGAGTGCGATAAAAGGGGGCAACAGGGCCCACTGTGCTGAAGATGCGGTCAACGGACCGGTTTCAGCGGATCAGCCTTGGCGTCAGGTGGGACGCAGGGCGGCCAGAGTTTCCGAAAGGCGTTGTTTCACAGCTTCGTCAGCGGGGAGAAGGGGAAGGCGAGGCGCACCGACAGGCCAGCCGCAGAGCTCCAGAGCGGCTTTGACCGGGATCGGATTGGTGGTGCTGAACAGAGCTGTACAGAGCGGCAGCAACTGCTCATGCAAGGCGAGGGCGCGGGCGTGGTCTCCGGCCAGAAAGGCATTGATCATGGCGCTGATCCGGGGGCCGGCGACGTGACTGGCCACGCTCACCACCCCGACAGCTCCGACCGCCAGCATCGGCAGGGTGAGCGCATCGTCACCGGAGTAGATGGCCAGCCGGTCCCCGCAACAGGCGCGCAACGCACTCACCTCTTCGGTGGTGCCGCTGGCAGCCTTGAAACTCACCACATTCGAAAGATCCAGCAGACTGGAAACCGTGGCCGGGGCCAGGCTGGTTCCTGTTCGACCCGGGATGTTGTACAGCATGAGCGGCAGCTCCGGTGCTGCAAGCGCTATCGCCCGGAAATGGGCTGCGAGGCCATCCTGAGGAGGCTTGTTGTAGTACGGCACCACCACCAGGGCTCCGTCAGCTCCAAGCGCCGCCGCCTCCCGGGTGGCTTCGATCGCTTCAGCCGTGCAGTTGCTGCCACTGCCAGCCAGCAGCCGGGCCCGACCGGCCACCGCCTCCTTCACGGCAGCAAACAACTGGTGCTGCTCGGCCCAGCTGAGGGACGGCGATTCTCCGGTGGTGCCGCAGATCACCAGGCCATCGGAGCCCTGGCTGACCAGATGATCCGCCAGCTGCGCCGCCAGGGGCAGATCAACGCTGCCGTCGGCACGGAAGGGGGTGACCATGGCGGTGACGACACGGCCGAACGGTGCATTCCCCCAGGGGTTGGCAGTTGCCGGGTTCAAGCCTCACCTCCCTGCCCGTCAGAGCCCTGAATCAACAGTTCAGCGATCTGGATGGCGTTGAGAGCGGCGCCCTTGCGGATCTGATCCCCGCACAGCCAGAGCTCCAGAGCGTGGGGATCGCTGAGGTCCTGGCGAATGCGGCCTACCGCCACCGGATCGCGACCGGTGACATCCGTGGGCATCGGGAACCGGTTGATCTCAAAATTTTCCAGCAGCTCCACCCCTGGGGCCCGCTGCAGGAGTTCACGCGCTTCGGACACCGGAAACGGCTCGAAGAATTCGATGTTGACGGCCTCGGAGTGGGCCCTCAGCACGGGCACCCGCACACAGGTGGCCGTCAGGCGCAGGTCGGGCAACCCCATGATCTTGCGGGTCTCATTGAGCATCTTGAGCTCTTCCTCGCAATAGCCATTGGTCTGCAGGGGAGAGTTGTGCAGAAAGAGGTTGAAAGCCAGGGAGTGGGGCAGCACCGCACTGACCGGTTCGCCGCCATCGAGCACGGTGCGACTGAGGGTGCGCAACTCCTCCATCGCCCTGGCCCCGGCCCCGCTGGCGCTCTGATAAGTGCTGACCACCACGCGCTTGATCGGCCGGCGGGCCTGCAGGGGTGCCAGGGCGAGGCTCAGCAGGATCGTGGTGCAGTTGGGATTGGCAATGATCCCCTGATGGGTGAACGCCGCGGCCGGATTGACCTCGGGCACCACCAGCGGCACGTCGGCATCCATCCGGAACGCACTGGAGTTGTCGATCACCACCGCGCCAGCCGCAGCAGCGACGGGAGCCCAGCGGCGGGACGCAGAGCCCCCTGCGGAGGCCAGCACCAGATCGACGGCCCCGAAACTGGCGCTGTCCACCGCCTGGATCGTCAGGGTGCGGTCCTGCCAGCGCAGGGTCTGACCAGCCGAGCGGGGCGAGGCCAGCACGGTCAGTTCGGCGATGGGAAACTGCCGTTCAGCCAGCAGCTCAAGCAGCTCCCGGCCCACCGCACCGGTGGCGCCGAGAATGGCAACGCGCAGAGGCCGCCGAGGCAGAGCGGCGCCGGCACGGGCAGCGGTGGAAGCGGAAGCGGTCTGAGCGGCAGTCAAGAGGATCGGTGAGATTCGGGTGGAGACGGGGTCCCTGTCGATCAGCGGAACGAAACGGCTTCCGGGATCGGATCAGGTGAACGGCCGCGGGCTGCGCACACCTGCAAACCAGGGGCTGGGTCGCTGGAGGGACCAGCGCCGGATTCGGTTGATGCAACACCAGAGTGATGCAGCAGAAGCGCTGGGCACGAATTCACGGTCGGGCGACCATATGGACGGAGAGGCAGGAAAGGACCAGGTTTGGCGAGCGGCTGATGGCTCCGCCGAATGGGGAGCATCCGCGGCGTTGAGCGGCTGGTGGAGCCGTGGTGTTGGCCGAGGAAGGTGGGATGGCGGGAGGCAAAGAAGCCGGAGTGGCGATGCGGGATGGCCCACCGGGTGAGCTCACGGCTGGGGTGGAAAAGGAACTCTGGCGCTGGATCAGCGCTCTGACGAGGGATCACAGCTGGAGTTCACAGGGGAGGATCCGGAAACTGAATCCGATCGACAAGGCGAACAGAACGGAATGGGCGCTGCGTGGACAACAGAAACGAGCAGATGGGGTTCAGATTGCCGATGGGTGGGGTGCATGCTGCTGATCGTGCAGCGCGAACGTTGGCCTGAGCCGAGAGATCACCCGAGCGTCTGGAGCTGATATGGGATGTGGTGTAACGCAGCTGGCCGAGGCAACCGGCTCGGACGGGTGGCTGGGGCACCAAAACAGGTGACCCAAGGCTGATGCACCAGGAGAGGTGCCCCAAGACTGGCGCCCTAAGGCGAGGCATGGGCCGGATGGACTCAGCAGCGGACGAACCACAACCCAACATTGGCTTCACAATACCGCCGCCAGAGACCGGTGTAGACCCTTTCTTAGAATCGGTGGCTGCAGAGTTTTCCCATGAGTCGAGCCGCCAACGCCGCAAGCCCCGCCAAGGCCGCCACAACTCCCAGCACAGCCGCCGCCACAGCCACCGCCACACCGAGCGCCACGCGGCCGGCCACGGCCGACCTGCTGGTTAAATCCACCGCCCGCCCCGGCAGCCGGGTCGCCCTTGAACTGGCCATCTCCGGCAGCCGCAGCCAGGCCTCCTACGAGGCGGCCGTGCAGAGTCTCAGCCGCACCGTCAAGCTGCCAGGCTTCCGCAAGGGCAAGGTGCCGAAAGCGGTGCTGCTGCAGCAGATCGGTCCGCTGCGGATCAGGGCCACGGCCCTGGAGGACCTGGTGGATTCGGCCTGCCGCGATGCCATGGCGCAGGAAAGCGTGGCTGCCCTCAGCAGGCCTGAGCTGACCGAGGGGTTTGACGTGGTGCTCGAGCGCTTTGAGCCAGGCACTGATCTCACCATCACCCTGGAACTGGACGTCGAACCCACGCCGACCCTGAAGAAGACCAAAGGGCTCAAGGCAGAAGCGGAAGCCGTGACCTTCGAACCCGAACGGGTCGATGACCTGATCGAGCAGTCACGCCGGCAGCTGGCAACCCTGGTGCCCGTGGAGGGGCGCCCAGCCGCCAGCGGAGACGTGGCCGTGCTCAGCTTCTGTGGTGTCTACGCCGATACCGACGAACCGATCAGCGGCGGCAGCAGCGATGCCATGGAGGTGGAACTGGAGGACGGCCGCATGATTCCCGGCTTCGTGGAGGGGGTGATCGGCATGGCCATGGGCGAGACCAAGACCATCGACTGCCAGTTCCCCGAGTCCTATGCGCAGGAGGACGCAGCCGGCCGCAAGGCCCGCTTCGAGATCACTCTCAAGGATCTCAAGACCCGTGAGCTGCCGAACCTCGACGACAGCTTCGCCCAGCAGGCCAGCGACAAACAGACCCTCAGTGAACTGCGCCAGGATCTGGAGCAGCGGCTCAAGGATGATGCCGAGCGCCGCGCCAAGGCGGCTCGCCATGAGGCCCTGTTGAGCGCCCTGGTGGAGGAGCTGGAGGTGGAGCTGCCCGAAACCCTGATCCAACAGGAAATCCGCACCCTGATCGAGCAGACCGCCGGCCAGATCGCCCAGCAGGGAATGGATGTGAAGAAGCTGTTCACCCCTGACCTGGTGCGATCCCTGATGGAGACCTCACGCCCCGAGGCCGAACAGCGGCTCCGGCGCAGCCTTGCGCTCCAGGCGCTGGCCAAGGCCGAGGCGATCGAGGTGGCCGAGGCCGACCTGGAGACGAAGATCAAGGAGATCAGCCGCGGCCTGAGCAACCAGGGACCAATCGATCCGCAGCGGCTTCGCCAGGCCGTCGCCAACGATCTGCTCCAGGACAAGCTGCTTGATTGGCTGGAGGCGAACTGCACCGTCACCACCACGGCAGTGGCCGCCCCAGCGGACAGCGGCGAGGCGGTGAGCGATCGCCAGCCAGAGTCAGCCCAATCCGACGAGGCCCCCGAGCCCAGCCCCGCAGCCGCCCCGACAAAACGACGTTCCTGAGCCAGCTCCCCATAGATTGCCGTTCCACCGCAGCAGCCGAGCGTGACCGCCGCCCCCCAGCTGAGCCCAGGCCCCACAGCCCTGCGCACCCATCCGGCACTGAGCCGATGGTCGGGGCTCAGCCCCCAGGCCATCGCGCCGGGCAGCCCGGTGGGCGCCCCCGGGGTGCTGCCCACCGTGGTGGAACAGTCAGGGAAGGGCGAGCGGGCCTTCGATATCTACTCGAGGCTGTTGCGCGAACGCATCATCTTTCTGGGCACCGGCGTCGATGACGCAGTTGCCGACGCCCTGGTGGCCCAGCTGCTGTTCCTCGAGGCAGAGGACCCCGAGAAAGACATTCAGATCTACATCAACTCGCCGGGCGGCTCCGTCACGGCAGGCCTGGCGATCTACGACACCATGCAGCAGGTGGCACCTGATGTGGTGACGATCTGTTATGGCCTGGCCGCCTCCATGGGTGCCTTCCTGCTGTCGGGCGGCACCAAGGGCAAACGTCTGGCCCTGCCCAACGCCCGGATCATGATTCATCAGCCCCTCGGGGGAGCACAGGGCCAGGCGATCGACATCGAAATCCAGGCCCGGGAAATCCTGTACCTCAAGGACACCCTCAACGGCCTGCTGGCGGAGCACACCGGCCAGCCGTTGAGCCGGATCGCCGAAGACACTGACCGCGACTACTTCCTTTCCCCGTCAGAAGCGGTTGAATACGGGTTGATTGATCGGGTCGTGACCGACTCCGCTGCCGCCAGTGCGTCCTGACCCTGGGTTTGATCCTTAAGGTCGGCGCGTGCTGCCCTGATTCGGGGCAATCCTGGACTCTGGGGCCCCCGGGCCTGTCTTCCCCTCCTGAACCGGATCCCTGTTCCGGCCGATTCCGCCGATGGCCAAGTTCGACGCCCACCTGAAGTGCTCCTTCTGCGGCAAATCGCAGGATCAGGTGCGCAAGCTGATCGCTGGGCCTGGCGTCTACATCTGCGATGAGTGCATCGACCTGTGCAACGAGATCCTCGACGAGGAACTGGTTGACGGCCAGGGCGGCGCGGCTCGCCACGCCCCGGAGCCGAGCCGCGGCAAGCCCCCCACCAAGAAGGTGAGCAAACCGGCTCCCACCCTGGCGGAGGTTCCCAAACCACAGGCGATCAAGGATTTTCTGGACCGTCAGGTCGTCGGTCAGGACGAGGCCAAGAAAACGTTGTCGGTCGCGGTCTACAACCACTACAAACGCCTGGCCTGGCAGGGCGACGGCAAGGGTGAAACCGCTGAAACCGCCACCCGGCTCCACAAGAGCAACATTCTGCTGATCGGCCCCACGGGCTGCGGCAAGACCCTGCTCGCCCAGACCCTGGCCGAGATGCTGGCGGTGCCTTTCGCCGTGGCCGACGCCACCACCCTCACCGAGGCCGGCTATGTGGGCGAAGACGTGGAAAACATCCTGCTGCGGCTGCTGCAGAAGGCCGACATGGATGTGGAACAGGCGCAGCGGGGCATCATCTACATCGATGAGATCGACAAGATCGCGCGCAAGAGCGAGAACCCCTCGATCACCCGTGATGTGTCGGGCGAGGGGGTGCAGCAGGCCCTGCTGAAGATGCTGGAAGGCACCGTGGCCAATGTGCCTCCCCAGGGGGGCCGCAAGCATCCCTATCAGGACTGCATCCAGATCGACACCAGCCAGATCCTGTTCATCTGCGGCGGCGCCTTCGTCGGCCTCGAGGATGTGGTGCAGAAGCGCATGGGTCGCAACGCCATTGGTTTCATCCATCCAGACGGCTCAGGACGGCCCCGCAGCACCAAGGATCGCCAGGCCGCCGATGTGCTGCGCCATCTGGAGCCGGATGACCTGGTCAAGTACGGGCTGATCCCGGAGTTCATCGGCCGCCTGCCGGTGACCGCCGTGCTGGAGACCCTCGACGCCCGGGCCCTGCAAGCCATTCTCACCGACCCCCGCGACGCTCTGGTGAAACAGTTCCAGACCCTGCTCAGCATGGACGACGTGGCCCTGCAATTCGAAACCGACGCCATCGAGGCGATCGCCGCCGAGGCGCACCGCCGCAAGACCGGCGCCAGGGCCCTGCGCGGCATCGTCGAAGAGCTGATGCTGGATGTGATGTACGACCTGCCCTCCCGGGAGGATGTGAAGACCTTCACGATCACCCGGGATCTGGTTGAACAGCGCACCCGCGCCCAGGTGGTGCAGCTGGGCGGCAGCATGGAGGAGGCGCGCCAGGCCAGCGCCTGACGACGCCGTTCACTCCACCCTCCCTTCCGCCAGCCTTGCCCGCCGCCGACCATCTGCAGGTTCCGCGCCAGCACGGCCTGTTCAATCACCACGGCATCGACCTGGGGGATGGCACCGTCGCCCACTATCTGGAGGGGCGCGAGATCCTGCGCAGCCCCGTGGAGGCGTTCAGCCGGGGGCAGCCCCTGAGCGTGGTGGAGTACCCGGAAGGCAGCTGCATAGCCAGCGGGGTGACTCTGCGCCGGGCCATGGGACGCCTCGGGGAGCAGAACTACAACCTGCTGTTCAACAACTGCGAGCACTTCGCCCACTGGTGCAAGACCGGCCGGCATCGCAGTTCCCAGGTGGAGGACTGGCTGAACACGGGCAGCCTCGGGGCCCTGGCGCTGGGCCAATGGCTGCCGGCGGCGGTGCTGAGCGGGGCGCGGCTGCTGCTCAGCCAGGGCCTGCGACTCGATGCCCTCCGGCTCGATCCCCAACAGCTGGAGCAGGGCCTGGCGGTGGCCCGCCGCAGTCTCGATCAGCTCGACAGGCTGCGCCAAGGGCTGCAGGAGAAGCTGGACGAGGAACTGGCCCGGGCCGAAGCCCGTTGGGGAGAGGGTCAGTTTGAAGGCCTGCGCCGTGCCGCCCTGCGACTGGCGGACCAGCTTGCCGACGTGGAGGATCTGGAGGCGGCAATGGAGCAGCGCCTGCAGGCGCTGGAAGCTCCGAGAGCGCTCAGCGACGCGAGCGCCCGGGATCAATGAGCTGCCGGTAGCCTCATCATTCCGCTTCCCCGAGGCAGTACGCCATGCCTTCGGCCTACCAGCCTCTTCATCACAAGTACCGGCCCCAGCGCTTCGATCAGCTGGTGGGTCAGGAGGCGATCGCAGCCACACTGGGCCATGCGCTGCGCTCAGGCCGGATTGCGCCCGCCTACCTGTTCTGCGGTCCGCGCGGCACCGGGAAGACGTCCAGCGCCCGGATCCTGGCCCGGTCGCTGAACTGCGTCGCCAGTGAGGGGCCGACGCCGGAGCCCTGCGGCACCTGTGAACTGTGCACCTCGATCGCTGCGGGCAACGCCCTCGATGTGATCGAGATCGACGCCGCCTCCAACACCGGCGTCGACAACATCCGCGAGCTGATCGAACGCTCCCGCTTCGCGCCGGTGCAGGCCCGCTGGAAGGTGTATGTGATCGACGAGTGTCACATGCTCTCGACCGCCGCCTTCAACGCCCTGCTCAAAACCCTGGAGGAACCCCCGCCCCGGGTGGTGTTCGTGCTGGCCACAACGGATCCCCAGAGGGTGCTGCCCACGATCCTGAGCCGCTGCCAGCGCTTTGATTTCCGGCGCATCCGCCTGGATGCCCTGGAGCAGCATCTGGGCTGGATCGCCGGGCAGGAAAACATCGGCATCAGCGCCGAGGCCCTGACCGTGGTGGCCCAGCGGGCGCAGGGTGGGCTGCGCGATGCCGAGAGCCTCCTGGATCAGCTCAGCCTGCTGCCGCCGCCGATTGAAGCGGCGGCGGTCTGGGAGCTGCTGGGGGCCGTGCCCGAACAGGAGCTGCTGGAGCTGGCCGGCGCCCTGGCGAGCGCTGAACCCCTGCAGCTGCTGGAGAGCTGCCGCAGCCTGCTGGAACGGGGCCGGGAACCGGGGGCGGTGCTGCAGGGCCTGGTGGGTCTGCTGCGCGATCTGGTGCTGGCCGGGGTGGCCCCCGATCGACTGGAACTGACCGGTGTCTCAGCCCAACTGCGCGACAAGCTGCCCGCCGTCGCCCAACGGATCGGCAAGGCAAGACTGTTGCAGTGGCAAGCCCAGCTGCGAGGCAGCGAGCAGCAGCTGCGCCACAGCATCAACCCGCGGCTGTGGCTGGACGTGCTGCTGCTTGGGCTGCTGCACGACCCGGCATCCCCGGTCGCCAAGGCTGATCCAGCTGCTGATCCAACACCCCGGCTCAGCGCAACCCCAGCTCCCATCCCCCCCACTGCCACAGCTGCCACTGCTGCCACAGCAGCAACAGCAGCAACAGCAGCAACAGCAGCAACAGTTTCGCCGCCGGCCCAAGAGCCAGCGCCGGCCACCAATCTGGTGGAGCTGTGGCAGCAGATTCTGGCCAGCCTTGAACTGCCCTCCACCCGGATGCTGCTCTCCCAGCAGGCTCGCCTCGTGCGTCTGGAACCTCAGCGAGCCGTGGTGCAGGTGGCCGCCAACTGGATGCCGATGGTGCAGACGCGCCAGACCCTGGTGGAGCAAGCCATCGCCCGGGCCCTCGGTCAGCCTCGCCAGCTCGTGCTGGAAGCCACCAGCGATCCACCTGCCCAGGGGAGCGGAGCAGCGGCACAGCCGCTGACCGGCAGCGGCAGTACGTCTGCCGCCCCACCCGGGCCGGCGACACCGCCTCCTCCGGCCAGCGGCATGGGGGCAGATCGGACAGCCGCAGACCTGAAGAGCACACCGAGCAGGCCCGCAGCCTCCGCTGCAGCAGCCGTCGAGCCTGCTCCTCCTGCCGAGCCCCACCCCCGAGAGACTGGGGGCGGCACCCCTCTCGACGAGCGTGCACGCCGACTGGCGGACTTCTTCAACGGCGAGGTGATCGAGCTGGACAGCCCGCTGGATGAACGCGGGGACCAGCCCACCAGCCCGTTCTCCGGAGCGGATGCCGCCTGATCAGGCGGGAGCGGAACCCTCGCCGATGTGCAGGGTTTTCGCCCAGACGAGACGCTTGGGTCGCAGCGCCATCCGCAGGGTCGTGTAAGGGATCACCAGGAACCAATGGCCGAGATAGAGAATGCCGACCAGCAGGTTGACCGGATGCATGGCCGGCATGGGCGGGCCCTCACTGCTGCGCCGGCAGCCGAGCAGGATCGAGAGGCCCGAGAGGCTGAATGCCACCAGAGAGAGAGGCCAGATCGTCGGAGGGGTGCGGGTGATCGCCGAGCCAAGCAGATCGGCGGCGGCCATCACCGGCAGGACGTACTGAAGCAGGAAAAAACCAGCCAGATCGAGCTTGCGAGCCCCTGAGAGCCGACCCGAGAGCAGACCGGGGGAATAGTCGAAGAACCGCTGCAACCCGCCCTCCGCCCAGCGCTGACGCTGGCGCCAGAGAGCCGCCACACTCAGCACGGCCTCCTCCTGCACGGGCGGATCCCAGAGAATCGCCACCGGCTGCTGGTCGAGCACCAGGCGGAAGCTGAGATCCAGGTCGTCGGTGACGGTCTCCTCGTTGAAGCCGCCGGCCTGCTCAAGGGCAGACCGGCGCAGCAGCTGCCCGTTTCCCCGCAGCTCCACCACCCCGCCCCGGCGCTGACGGCCCTCCTGCACCACGGTGTCGAGAGCCATCTCCATCGCCTGAGCCCGGGTGAGCCAGTTGGCATCAGGGTTGACAACGGCCTTGCGCAGCTGGACAGCCCCCCAGCCTCCCTGCTCGGCCAGCGGCATCAGCCGCTCGAGCGTGTCGGGCTGGAGATCCGCGTCGGCATCGAGCACCAGCATCCAGGGCGCCTCCAGCTGTTGCAGTGCCAGATTCAGCGCCCCCGACTTGCCGCCGCCGGCGTCCGGCTCACGGCGCAGCACCCTCAGAAACGGATGGCGCTCCTTCAGGTCAGCCAGCACCAGGGGGGTGCGATCGCTGCTGCCGTCATCGATCACCCACAGCCGCAAGGCCGCTGCGGGATAGCGGAGCCGGGCGATGCCTTCGACCAGGCGGCCGATCACCGCCTGTTCATCGCGGGCCGCCACCACCAGATCCACGGCCGGAGCGGTCGCCGGGCTGCGCGTGGCAGGCCCCTGATCAGAGGCCATGGAAGCAACTGGGGAAGCCTCCCCAGCGGTGGCACCCGGGACTGCACCGGATCCGGCCGCCGATCGACGGGCCAGGGCGGGCAGCAACACCGTGTGCACACTGAAGCCACCGAGCAGCACGGCCAGCGTGGTGGCTGGCACCAGACGCAGGCCTGGATCCAACCAGTGCGGGCCCATGCCGGCGATGCCGCAGGCCACCAGAAACAGGGCCGACTTGCCGCGTCTGTTGTTGGTGGCACTGCTGCTGGTGGCACTGCCGTCCGCGGCCATCGAGATCCCCGGAAGTCCCTGGACTTTAAGGGGCGCTGCTGAGGGAGCCGGGGTTGAGAGCGGAGAGCGGCTGCAGTGAGGTGCCGGGATAGTAGTGCTCAAGGATCGACTGGGTCGTCCAGCCCCGACCACCCAGATCGATGGCGCCAGCCTGGGACAGGCCTGCCCCATGGCCAAACCCACCCCCCACAAACCGCCAACTGGCCGCGCCCTGAGGTTCCACCACGAACAGGGTGCTGGGCAACTGCCTGAGGTTGCGCCGGATCGCATCCCGCCGCAGCACCACCGCCTCACCACCGGCGCCGCGAATCTCCAGGGCAAGCACCCGACCGCTCGCACCCCGCTCCAGCACCTTCAGCTGCGTCGGCAGCCCCAGCGCGGGGGCCACGGGCAGCAGGGCCTGGCGGAGCTGCCCGGCATCAAGGCTGCGGATCCAGCGAAACCGCGGGTGATAAGACCCGTAAAAGTCACGGCTGGCGAGCAGCGCCGGCAGCTGGCCGGGCTGAAGTGGCAGCGAAAAGCGGGACTGGACGGTGGTCGATCCATCCAGCCGGGGTTTCAGGTAAGGGAGGGAACCGCCGCTCCAGACCTCCTCAAACCCGGCGGACACTCCGCCATTGGTGGCGTGATAAACCGCATGAATCGGTTCCCCCTGCCAGACGAGCACCCGGTGATGGGTGCTCGCGATCGCCTGCCGCACCGCCGCGCCGGCATGGCGCGGGTCGGCGTACACCTGGCACTGCGTGTCTGCGCAGAGGTGGTAGCCATCCACTCCGAAGCGGCGGATGTTGCGCAGGGCCCAGGTGCGGGCCAGCACCGCCTGGGCAGCCAGAGCGGGCTGGGGCGATGCCGCTCCGATCTCATGGGGGACGACACCGAGCAGGTAACGCTCAAGCGGCACCTGCTCCACCAGGCTCCAGCTGCCATAGGCATCGGGCTGGAGCCGGAACGGCCCGCTGAACACCCCACCCTGCCAGCGCAGGCCCTGAGCAGCCTCGATGCTGATCGGACCCCGCAGCAGCACCACCCCCTCCGGACGTCGCAACTCGAGCACGGAACGCTGGGAGAGGTCTTGCTCCAACCGGCGGGACGGGCCGAGACCGGGGGGCAAGGGAGCATCGAGCGGTGCCCACACCTCCCAATCGCCTGGATGGGCGATCACCGGACGGGCTCCGGCCTGCCGCCAGCGGGAGGCAGTCTCTTCGGCGCTCTCGTAACTGGCGAAGGGCCCAAGCACCTGGCGACGCAGGCGCAGGGGGGGTGCAACAGCCTCGCTGCGCCAGTGCAGCGCAACACGTGTCCCCTGATAGCGGGCCCCATCAGCGTCCACCAGGGTGAGGGAGCCGGCGGCGGCGGAAAGCAGCACGGGGGCTGGCGGCCGCAGATGGGCCGCCAGAGCGACCCAGAGCACCGGCTTCAGCGGATCGACGGCGGGAGCAGGCGCAACAGGCCAGTGCAGGGAATCGGCGACCGGGGGGATCGGGTTGGCACGGCATCCGCCGGACAGCAGCAGGGGCAGTCCGACAGCCAGCAGTGACAACGGACGGGGCGCTGAACGGGCGACGGGGAAGGCCAAGGCGGGAAGACGGCGTCCTCTAGCAATCCTGGGGGAGGACTTGGACAATCGGAGGTCAGCGTCGTAGTGTGTTTGTTTGGCCCGCGTTGGGAGACATGCCGAAGCTCAAGACCCGCAAAGCAGCCGCCAAGCGGTTCAAGACCACCGGCAGCGGTAAGTTTCTTCGCCGCCGGGCGTTCCGCAGCCACCTGCTCGATCACAAGAGCCCCAAGCGCAAGCGCTACCTCGGCACGATGGCGGTCGTCGACGAGCGCGACGCCGACAACGTGAGCGCCATGCTCCCCTACGCCTGAGTCATCCTCAGGCTTCTCCGTCCCGATCCGCACCACCTGAACTACTGCTATGGCCCGCGTCAAGAGGGGCAATGTCGCCCGCAAACGCCGCAACAAGATCCTGCGCCTGGCGCGGGGCTTCCGTGGCGGCAATGGTTCCCTCTTCCGCACCGCCAACCAGCGGGTGATGAAGGCGCTCTGCAATGCCTACCGGGATCGCCGCCGGCGCAAGCGGGATTTCCGTCGCCTCTGGATCGCCCGCATCAACGCCGCAGCCCGCCTCAATGGCCTCAGCTACAGCCGCCTGATGGGTGGCCTGAAGAAGGCTGATGTGCGCCTCAACCGCAAGATGCTGGCCCAGCTGGCTGTGCTTGATCCCAGCAGCTTCGCCAGCGTGGCCGGCGCAGCCCGGTCCTGACACCACCACCGTCCGTAGGTCCCGTTGGACACTCTCCTGCCTCAGGCCTACCTGATCGGTCTCATTGCCATCCTGCTGATCGCCGCCATCGCGATCGGCAGGCAGATCTGGCGCGTCCGCAAAGATGAGGTGACCCTCTCGCGGCTGGACCGCAAGGGGGAGGGTGCTCCCGGTGATGCCGCCAGCCTCTACGAGCTGGCATCCGTGCAGCTGCGCAAACGGTTGTACGGCCAGGCCGTTGACAACCTCAAGAAAGCTGTCAAGACAGCGGAAGCAGACCAGGAACCCACAGAGGCGATCGCCCTGATCCAGAACGCACTCGGCTTCGCCCTGGCGGCCCAGAACAATCCCAAGGCGGCGCTCCGGCATTACCGAGCCGCCCTGAGCGCCAAACCGGATTACCCGGTCGCTCTCAACAACCTGGCCTTTGCCCTCGAAAAACAGGGTCAGCTTGAAGAGGCGATCAACAGCTATCGCCAGGTACTGGCCCTGGATGCCGCCAACGCCACAGCCCGCAAGCGATTGAAGCGTCTGGAAGGTCGCCTGCCCAAGGTTTCCGCCCCGTCGGCACCGGAATCCTGAACCGATCCATGGGCTTCAGCATGGGGCTTCAGCCCTGGATCTGGCACACCTTCTCCACGGCACACCCTCTCCCCGGCAGACTCCCCCTGGGCTGACTCCCCCCGCGTGCGGCAACCAGAGCCGCTCACCAGAGACCGCGGATCTGGCGGCCAGCAGATCCGGCAGCCGGTTGGGCTGGAGCAGCCTGGGAGACTGGCAACAGTTCAAGACGACCTCCCTGGTTGGTGAGCCGAGGCGCCTGCCAGCCGGAGAGCTGCAGCCCCTGCAGTCCTGCAAAGGAACCGCCGATTTCCAGGCCGCCCAACGTCTGGCAATCGCACAGCACCAGCAGATCCAGCTGGTCGGATTCGGCGTTGAGGTTGCCCTGGACCGGTGCGCTCGCCCCACCGATCACCAGTTCGCCGCGCAGGTCGACCATCTGGCCAAGGGCATTGAGGGAAGCCAGCCGCAGCTGGACCGGCACCGCCTCGCCAGAATCGAAGGATCGGTAGGTGCCGCTCCAGCTGCGCGGGATCTGCTGGGCCAGCAGCTGGGCGCGCACCACAGGATCAAAAGTCTCAACCGCGTTCGCCCCGACAATCGAGTCACCGACCAGAGATGCGCCGGCAGGCGGGTTGAACGGCACGAACGCATCGCTGCCCAACGGCACCGCCGCCAGGCCCGCGGCGGGGAGAAGCGGCAGGGCGCTCAGCCAGAGCGATCGCAGAACCGGACGAAGCACGGGCGAAGTTCCTCACGATGGATGCTGGTGGGAGGCTAGAGCCATCCCCAAGCCCTGTTCACACCGTGCCGCCGGACGCCACCGTGATCGCCTCGTCCCCAGACCCCAGCCCAATCCAACAGCGGCATGCGGATCCCCTGCGGATCGGCGACCGCACCTTCCGCAGCCGCCTGATGACGGGCACGGGCAAGTACCCGGACCTGGCGGCCATGCAGGCCAGCCTCGACGCCAGCGCCTGCGAGATCGTCACCGTGGCGGTGCGCCGGGTGCAGAGCCAGGCGGCCGGCCACGAGGGGCTGATGCAGGCCATCGACTGGTCGCGGATCTGGATGCTGCCCAACACCGCCGGCTGTGCCACCGCCGAGGAAGCGGTGCGGGTGGCCCGGCTGGGGCGGGAACTGGCCAAGCTGGCCGGCCAGGAAGACAACAGCTTCGTGAAGCTGGAAGTGATCCCCGATACCAGACACCTGCTACCTGATCCAATCGGCACCCTGGAGGCAGCCGAGCAGTTGGTGAAAGAGGGCTTCACCGTGCTGCCCTACATCAACGCCGATCCGCTGCTGGCCAAGCGGCTGGAGGAGGCGGGCTGCGCCACGGTGATGCCGCTGGGGTCGCCGATCGGCTCGGGTCAGGGCATTCGCAATGCCGCCAACATCGCCCTGATCATCGAGAACGCCGGCGTGCCTGTCGTGGTGGATGCGGGCATCGGCGTGCCGAGCGAGGCGGCCCAGGCCATGGAGATGGGAGCCGATGCCCTGCTGATCAACAGCGCCATCGCCCTGGCGGGCGACCCGCCGGCCATGGCCAGGGCGATGGCAATGGCCTGCCAGGCCGGTCGCACCGCCTTCCATGCCGGCCGACTGCCCGTGCGCCCCGAGGCCAGCGCCAGCTCACCGACCACCGGCCGGGTGGGCAGTCAACCCACCTAGACAACCCATATGACGTTCCATCCCAGCTGGTGGCCCGCTCCGAGCGCTCTCCATAGGGTGTGCGGCAGTCGCGCCAGGAACGCATGCAGGTCACCGAGGAAGACGGCGGTCGTCTCAATGCCTTTGCCCGCGAACCGCGGATGGTGGTGATGGACCAAGGTGAACCGGCCAGCCAGGGCAGCCGGGCGCTGCTGATCGGCGGCGCGGTGCTGGTGGCCCTGCTCGTGGCCGTGGCTGCGGGAATCAGCCGGTAGCGCTTTGAGGGAGCCAAGCCTGGGATTCGGCCGAATGCCTGTAGTAGCTTGCGTGCCAGAGCCTGGACGCGCCCCGCTGACGTCCAGGAATTGCGCCATGGGGTTGCGGCAATGAAGATCTTCGTTCTCGGCGGCGATGGCTTCTGCGGCTGGCCCTGCGCCGTGAATCTGGCCGAAGCCGGCCACGACGTGCTGATCGTCGACAACCTCAGCCGACGCAAGATCGACATCGACTTGGGCGTGGAGTCGCTCACGCCGATCGCCACCATCTCCGATCGCCTCCTGGCTTGGCAGCAGGTGGGCGGCAGGCCCATACGGTTTGACAATCTGGACATCGCCAGGGAATACGACCGGCTGCTGCAGCTGCTGTGCAGCGAGCGACCCGATGCGGTGGTGCACTTCGCCGAACAGCGCGCTGCGCCCTATTCCATGAAGAGCAGCGCCACAAAGCGCTACACCGTCGATAACAACGTCAATGGCACGCACAACCTGCTGGCCGCCATCGTCGAGAGTGGTCTCGACTGTCACATCGTTCACCTTGGCACGATGGGGGTCTACGGCTACGGCTCCCACCGCGGAGCCACCATCCCTGAGGGCTATCTCACCGTGGAAGTGCCCCAGCCGGATGGAAGCCGCTTCACGGAAAAAATCCTGCACCCCACCGATCCCGGCAGCGTCTATCACATGACCAAGACGCTGGATCAGCTGTTGTTCTTCTATTACAACAAGAACGACGGCATTCGCGTCACAGACTTACACCAGGGCATCGTCTGGGGAACCAATACCGCCCTCACCGAAAAGGACCCGCGCCTCACCAACCGCTTCGACTACGACGGCGATTACGGCACCGTGCTCAATCGCTTCCTGATGCAGGCGGCGATCGGCTATCCGCTCACCGTCCACGGCACCGGCGGCCAGACCCGTGCCTTCATCCACATCCGCGATTCGGTGAAGTGCGTGCAGCTGGCCCTGGAGCACCCTCCCAGTCCCGGTGAGAAGGTGAAGATCTTCAACCAGATGACCGAGAGCCACCAGGTGGGTGAGCTGGCCCGCAAGGTGGCCGAATTGACCGGCGCCCAGGTCAATTACCTCCCCAATCCTCGCAAGGAGGCGATTGAGAACGACCTGATCGTCGACAACCGCTGCTTCATCGAGCTGGGCCTCAAGCCCACCACCCTGGATGAGGGTCTGCTGGGGGAAGTGGTGGATGTGGCCCGCCGCTGGGCCGACCGCTGTGATCGTTCCCGGATCCCGTGCGTGTCAGCCTGGACCAGCAAGCAGGCCGAGGCCATCCAGGCCGTCTGAGCGCCCGCCGGAGTTCTCCTCTTGAAGATCGCCTTCTTCACCGAGACCTTCCTCCCCAAGGTCGACGGCATCGTCACCCGCCTCACCAAGACAGTCGAACATCTGGTTGCCGGCGGCGACGAGGTGCTCGTGTTCTGTCCGGAAGGGGCTCCGGATGTCTACATGGGAGCGCGGGTGGTGGGCGTGCCGGCCATGCCCCTGCCGCTGTACCCGGAGCTGAAGCTGGCCCTGCCCCGGCCCGCCGTGGCCGAGGCCCTCGATCGCTTCCGGCCTGACCTGGTGCACGTGGTGAACCCCGCCGTGCTTGGCCTGGGAGGCATCTGGCTGGCCAAGACCAAGGGCTATCCCCTCGTGGCCAGTTACCACACCCATCTGCCCAAGTACCTGGAGCACTACGGCATGGGCATGCTGGAGCCCCTGCTCTGGGAGCTGCTCAAAGCGGCTCACAACCAGGCCCGGCTCAACCTCTGCACCTCCACGGCGATGGTGCAGGAGCTGCGCGAGAAGGGCATTCAGCACACGGACCTCTGGCAGCGCGGGGTCGACACCGACCTGTTCCGCCCAGACCTGCGCAGTGCGGCGATGCGTGGCCGCCTGCTGGGCGGCCATTCCGATACCGGCAATCTGCTGCTCTACATCGGCCGGTTATCGGCAGAGAAACAGATCGAACGGATCCGACCGGTGCTCGAAGCCTTGCCGGAAACCCGGCTGGCCCTGGTGGGGGATGGCCCGCACCGCCAGCAGCTTGAAGCCCACTTCAGCGGGCTGCCGGCCACATTCGTGGGGTATCTGGCTGGGCAGGAGCTGGCGAGCGCCTATGCAAGCGGCGATGCCTTCGTCTTTCCCTCCAGCACAGAAACCCTCGGGCTGGTGCTGCTGGAGGCCATGGCTGCCGGCTGCCCGGTGGTCGGTGCCAACCGCGGCGGCATTCCAGACATCGTCTGCGACGGTGAAAACGGCTGCCTCTACGAGCCCGACGGGACCGATGGCGGGGCGCTCAGTCTGACCGCTGCCGTGCAGCGGCTGCTGGGAAACAACCA
This sequence comes from Cyanobium sp. NIES-981, assembly GCA_945901765.1. Lineage (GTDB taxonomy): Bacteria > Cyanobacteriota > Cyanobacteriia > PCC-6307 > Cyanobiaceae > NIES-981. Next base: position 32,084 of record CAMDLO010000015.1, read on the forward strand.
GGAGCGCCAGGCGCTGCGGGAAGCGGCCCGCCGTGAGGCGGAACGCTGGGGCTGGGCTGGCGCCACGGCCCAGCTGCGACGCTTCTACGCCGGACTCCTCAAGGATCAGCAGGCCGCCCTGGCTGCCTGAGGCCTCTCGGCTCCGGCCGGATCCAGGCCCTGCATCACGGCACCGCCGGCGCTGATGCCTTGGCGCTGCCAAACCAGCTGGCCATCACGGTTCTGGCCATCGGTGCGGCAACGGTGCCTCCGTACCCACTGGAATTCTCACCAAAGGCGATCACCACCAACGTCGGCCGCTCCGCTGGTGCGTACCCCCCAAACCAGGCATGCACCGGCCTGGGGGGATCTTCGGCGGTGCCGGTTTTGCCAGCCGCGGCGGGCAGGGAGGGATCGCTGAGGGCTTTCGCCGTTCCCATCTGCACGGCCTGGCGCAGGCCACCGCGCACCACGGCCAGGTTGGTGGGGTCGAAGCCGATCCACTGGCGCTGAGGCTGACGCTCGACCAGATGGGGCGTGACCAGCCAGCCCCCGTTCGCCACCGCCGCCACCGCGCGCGCCATCTGCAGGGGCGTGACGAGTACGGCCCCTTGACCGATCGACGCTGTGATCGTGTCCACCGCCGTCCAGGGTTCATCAAGCACTCTCTTCTTCCAGGCGGGATCGCCCAGCAGGCCCAGACTCTCCTCCTCCTTCAGCTCCACCCCGGTGGCCTGGCCGTATCCGAGCTGGCGCGAAACCTTGAACAGCGGGGCAGGGCCCATCTTCAGGCCCGCCCTGTAGTAGACGCTGTTGCTGCTCAAGGCCAGCGCCAGGGGGAAGCCGATGGCACCCTGGCTGACATGATCGCGGTAGCAGAGCCCGGCCGTGCAGAAGCTGCCCGTGCTGATCTCAGTGGAATCCGGTTGATAGACACCGGATTCCAGAGCCGCGATCGTGGTGATGATCTTGAAGGTGCTGGCGGGGGGAAAACCCTGCAGGGCCCGGTTCAGCAGGGGGGCTTCCGAACCGTTGAGTGCCGCCCACTCGCTGCTGGTGGGTGCCGGCGAAAACAGGTTGGGGTCAAAGGTGGGGCGGCTGGCGAGGGCCCGGATCGCCCCGGTCTGAGGGTCCATTGCCACGATCGCCCCCTTGCGCACCCCATCCAGGGCTCGCTCGGCTGCCTGCTGCAGCGGCAGGTCAAGGGTGAGCCGCAGGTCCTTGCCGGCCCTGGCCGGTTTCTCGCCCAGCACCCGCTGCACCTGGCCAGCGGCATTCACCTCCACCTGCTGGCCGCCCCATTCACCGCGCAGGTGGGACTCAAAGGCCTTCTCCACCCCACTGCGGCCGACACGGTCGCTGATCCGATAGCCCCGGTCCTGCAGGCGGTCGTATTCCTCTTCGGTGATCCCGCTGGTGTACCCGATCACATGGGCGCCGAGGCGGCCGTGGGGGTAATGACGCAGCACGTCCACGTCCACAACCGCACCGGGCAGAGCGGCGGCCTGTTCCCGGAAACGCAGCACCTGATCAGACTTCAGCCCCTGCGCCAGCGGAATGCGAAAACCCTCGGCGTTCCGACCTGCCCGCCGGCGCTCATCCAGGCCAGCTGCGGACAGACCCAGCAACGCGGAAAGACGATCGCGCAGGGCGGGCCAGGCGGCGTCATCCACCTCCTGGGGCTGGATGTAGAGGTTGTAGGTGAGGCGGCTGGTCGCCAGCACCCTGCCCTGACGATCCAGCAATCGTCCGCGAATCGGATTGCGGGGCATCAGGCGGATGCGGTTCTCATCGGCCCTGGCGCGGTTCTCGGCGCCATGGAGCAACTGCAGCCAGGCCAGCCTCGCCACCATCGCGCCGCTGACGAGCACCACCACCACCAGCAGCCAGACGGGCTGACGGCCCATGCCGGCGTGGCGCATCCCAGGGGCGACAGCCATGGTCAGAGCCGCTGTTCCAGCAGGCGCAGCCGTTGCTCGATCAACTGCAGACGGCACTGCAGCTCAGCGTCGCTGGGACGGGAACCATCCGCGGCGACCGTGGAAACGGCCATCGGGGATTCGGGTTGCACATCGCGCACCTCCACCTTCATCACCGGATTGCCCAGGCCGGGGCTGAGCTGATCCAGCTGCTGACGCAGCCGACTGGCAGCGGGTTCACCCTCCTCCCGCAGGCGTGCCACCGGGTCGCCTTCCCCGGCCGTGAGCGCCGCCAGCAGCTCGGCCGGCCCTCCCTTGCGCACCCGATCGACGGCCCCAAGGCCAACGGGAAGCACGTCCTGCATCAGGGCAAGCCTGAGGGCATCAAATGGATCAGCGGCCATGGCTGCTCAAGCCGTTTCCTCCAGTCTGACCCCGCCAGGGGCTCAGGGCGTCGGGCGCAGCGCCGCCGCCGGTGCCGGCTGGCTGTCGAGGGAGCCCCGACAGGCCTGCTGGCTGCCCCACAGCCAACCGGCCGCCACCGCCAGCACCACCACCGCCGCCATCGGCAGCAGTGCCTGGCGGGTCACCTCCAGACCGATCCACTCCTGCCAGGCCCGCAGACTGCGGTCCCGATCGAAGCGGCGTCGCTCCCGCGCCTCCTCCTGTTCACGTCGCCGCAGAGAACGGGCCACCCAGTGCTCGAATGCCCGCTTCTTGGTGACCGCCATCTTGCGCTCCACCTCCAGCAGCTGCCCCGCGGTGAGCTCGGGGTTGAAGGTGCTGATCAGCTCCAGGCTCTTGAGGAACATCTCCACCGCGCCGTCCTTGGCAGTGCGCTCCTCCTCACTGAGCAGGTCCCAGGCCACCTCGGGATAGAACCGGCTGCGGTTGGCCTGGATCTGCTCCTCGCCGAGCTGGCCGGGCTCCCGCAGCCAGCGGTCGGTATTGGCGTCGAAGCGGCGCCAGTACAGGAAAGGGTTGAGGTAGATCGTCTTGCCGCCCAGCTGGATGCTGTCCTGCTGGAGCCGACGCTGCAGATCAGTGTCGCTGGATGGCGCAGGAGCGGCGGTCACGGCGCGGCGGTTCCGGGGCCCCGAGGGTAACGGAGTCCCCCAGGCATCGCCACAGGCTGAGCGGCCAGGCGTTCATTCCCACTCGATCGTGCCGGGGGGCTTGCTGGTGATGTCGAGCACCACCCGGTTCACGCCCTTCACCTCGTTGACGATCCGGTTGGAGATGGTCTCGAGCAGGTCGTAGGGAAGCCGCGACCAGTCGGCGGTCATGCCGTCCTCCGACGACACGCAACGCAGCACCACCGGGAAGGCGTAGGTGCGCTTGTCGCCCATCACCCCAACGCTGCGCACCGGCAGCAGCACAGCGAAGGCCTGCCAGATCTCGTTGTAAAGGCCCGCGTCGCGGATTTCCTCGCGCACGATCAGGTCGGCATCCCGCAGGATATTGAGCTTCTCGTCGGTGACCTCGCCCAGGATGCGGATGGCCAGCCCGGGGCCGGGAAAGGGATGGCGGCCGACGATCTCCTGCGGCAAGCCAAGGCTGCGGCCCACCTTGCGCACCTCATCCTTGAACAGCTTGCGCAGGGGCTCCACCAACTTGAACTGCAGATCTTTCGGCAGCCCGCCCACGTTGTGGTGGCTCTTGATCTTCACGGCCACCCGCTCACCCGTTTTCGGATCGACATTGGTGCCCGCACTCTCAATCACGTCGGGGTAAAGCGTGCCCTGGGCCAGATAGTCGAAGGGACCGAGGCGCTTGCTCTCCTCCTCAAACACACGAATGAATTCAGTGCCGATCAGCTTGCGCTTCTCCTCCGGATCGGTGACGCCGGCGAGCTTGTTAATGAAGCGTTCTCGGGCGTTGATGTATTCAACGTTGATGTGAAAACGCTTGTCGAAGAACTCCACCAGAAATTCGGGCTCCCCTTTGCGCATGAAGCCCTGATCGATGAACATGCAGGTGAGCTGATCGCCGATCGCCCTGTGGAGCAGGAAAGCGAGGGTGGAGGAATCGACCCCGCCGGACAGGGCCAGCAGCACACGCCGATCGCCCACCTGGGCGCGCACATCAGCAATCGCCTCTTCGATGAAGGCGGCCGTGGTCCAGTCGGCTTCGCAACCGCAGATGTGGTACACAAAATTGCGGATCAGCGCCATCCCGCAGGTGGAGTGCACCACCTCCGGGTGAAACTGCACGCCATAGAGACGGCGCTGGTGATCGGCGACAGCGGCCTCGGGAGTGTTGTCGGTGTGGGCGAGGCGCACAAAACCCTCCGGCAGGCGCTCCACCGAATCACCATGGCTCATCCACATCGTGGAACCCGGTTCCACATTGGTCAGCAGATCAATCGGGTCGTCAACCTGCAGAGGCGCCTTGCCGTACTCGGCCTTGCCAGCGGCCACCACGGCGCCGCCCAGTTGCTGCACCATCAACTGCATCCCGTAGCAGACCCCCAGCACGGGAATGCCCAGCTCCCAGATGCCCGGATCACACACCGGCGCGCCGGCCTCGTACACCGAGCTGGGGCCACCGCTGAGGATGATCCCCTTCGGCCGAATGGCTTTCAGCTCCTCGGCCGTGGTGGTGTAAGCCATCACCAGCGAAAACACCTCGGTCTCGCGCACGCGCCGAGCGATCAGCTCGGAGTACTGGGAGCCGAAATCCAGGATCACGATCGCCGGATGGCGGGTCGACTGGGAGGCGGCGTCAAGCACGGGCATGGAGCAGGCCGGATGGCCCGAGGGGGCATTTGAAACAGCCTAGGAGCCGCCCTTTGCCGCACCGGTGGCACAGCCCCCCCCGCCGGCATTGCCTCCATCTGGGCTCAGCTCCTGCCGCAGCAGGGCACCGGCCGGCCCGGAGGCACAGATACGCCGATCGCGGTCGAACAACACGGCCCCCACCACCATTGCCGCCTGACCGTGGCACTCCAGGTAAGTACAGCTGCGCCGCTCGATCGCGGCGGCGATCCGCCCCTGCAGGCGGGCGGCCAGAGCCGGTTGGCGGCAGCGGAGATCGACCAGGGCCTGATCGACGGTGGCGGCAGCGTGCAGCGCCTCCAGCTCAGGCCCCGCCAGCCCCTCCAGGGCCGCCAGGGCGGTGAGCACCTCGGCGCGGCCATCAGCCAGATGGTGATGGGTGTGGAAGATGCCTCCGGCCAGCTTGATCAACTTGCCCTGATAGCCGAACAGCAGCAGGCGCCGCACACCGGCAGCGGCCGCCGCCACCAGCAGCGGTCCCAGCCAGTTACCCGCCTTGAGCAGCAGTTCCGGCGGCAGGCCCAGGCGTGGTGCCAGATCCAGACCGTTCTCGCCGATCACCAGCACCAGATCACCGCCGAAGTCCGGCCCGGCCGCCCGCCGGCGCAGCTCGACCAGGGCCGCCTCCAGCTGCTCGGGGGCGGCGCTGCGCTGCACCGTTGCCTGGGTGCCGATCAGGGCCAGGCCGTCCACCACGCCGAAGGCGGCATTGCTGGTGCGGGCGGCCAGGCGCTCGCCCTCGGGGATCACGATGCGCAGCGCCAGGCGCCGGCCGGGGGGGAGCAGGGGCAGCAGGTTCCACTCCAGGAGCTCCCGCGCATAGGTCGAAAGGCAGGCCTCCCCACTGGCCGCCAGCCGGCCCACCCCGTGGCCCGGCGTCAGCTCCAGCCACTCCCCGGACCCAGCCAGCCAGCTCAGCTGGACCCACAGCAGCAGCCCGCGGGTGAGATCGAGCACAGCCTCCCCCGGATCACAACGCACCATCACCAGGGCGCAGCCATCCTCCAGGGGCGCCACCGCCTCAATCGGCACGGGCACCAGCTCCTGCGGGGTGGCCGCAGCGGCCAGCTGCAGGAGCTGGGGGCGCTGCACCGGTTCGACGCGCAGCTGCTGCAGAGCCGCCCGGGCCGCCGCAGCCAGCCAGACCGGCAGGGTGAAGCCGGCGCGGGATGCGGCGGCGTCAACGGATCGGGTCAACGGGACCGGTACGGCGAGGGCCGTTTTTTATGTTGGTGGATTGCGCTGTCTTCGGGCGGCCACCCACCCGCCCGCGCACCCCTCACATCCACCGCCGCCAACCCGCCCCCATGCAGGACAAGCTCACCCTGATGATTCCCGGCCCCACGCCGGTGCCGGAAACCGTCCTGCAGGCGATGGGTCGCCATCCGATCGGTCACCGCAGCGCGGACTTCCAGAGGATCGTGCGCCGCACCACCGAGCAGCTGCAGTGGCTGCATCAGACCAGCAATGACGTGCTGGTGATCACCGGCAGTGGCACAGCAGCCATGGAGGCCGGAATCATCAACGTGCTGAGCAGGGGCGACACGGTGCTCTGCGGCGACAACGGCAAGTTCGGCGAGCGCTGGGTGAAGGTGGCTCAGGCCTACGGGCTGGACGTGCAGGTGATCAAGGCCGAATGGGGCCAGCCGCTCGATCCGGAAGCCTTCCGCGCTGCCCTGGAAGCCGACACCGCCAAGGCGATCATGGCCGTGATCCTCACCCACTCCGAAACCTCCACCGGGGTGATCAACGACCTGGAAACCATCGCCGGCTACGCCCGTGCCCACGGCACAGCGCTGACGATCGCGGACTGCGTCACCAGCCTGGGGGCCTGCAACGTACCGATGGACGCCTGGGGCGTCGACGTGATCGGTTCCGGCTCCCAGAAGGGCTACATGATGCCGCCGGGACTGGCCTTCGTGGCCATGAGTGAGCGGGCCTGGGAGGCCTACAGCCGCTCCGATCTGCCGAAGTTCTATCTGGACCTCGGCAAGTACCGCAAATCCGCCAAGGCCGACAGCAACCCCTTCACCCCGGCGATCAACCTCTACTTCGCGCTGGAGGCCGCCCTGGGGATGATGCAGAAGGAAGGCCTGGACGCCATCTTCGCCCGCCATGCCCGCCACCGCGCCGCCGCCCAGGCCGGCATGAAGGCCATCGGCCTGCCCCTCTACGCCGCCGAGGGCCATGGCAGTCCCGCCATCACCGCCGTCGCCCCTGAGGGCATCGACGCCGAATCGATGCGCAAGGCCGTCAAGGAGAAATTCGACATCCTGCTGGCCGGCGGCCAGGATCACCTCAAGGGTCACGTGTTCCGGATCGGTCATCTGGGCTTCGTGTGTGATCGCGACGTGCTCACCGCCGTGGCCGCGATCGAAGCCACCCTGGCGGATCTGGGCCTGCATAAAGGCACCACGGGTGCTGGAGTGGCGGCCTGTGCCGCGGCCCTGGCGGCGGGCTGACCAGGAATCGGGGGCTGGCAGCTCGGCCCCTCCTGATTACTGTTCAGGACGAACCACCCAGTACGAACCACCTGCTCGCCATGCGCCCCTGCCTGCCCGTCCTTGCCGGCCTGCTCGCTTTCAGCGCCGCCGCCTGCGGCACCCAGAACCTCGCAGACAAAGAAGCCAGGACCGAGGCGAAGATCTGCTCGCAGCTGACGGCCGTTGGCCAGGCACTCGAGCAGGTGGCAGCCCTCAAACCCACCTCAACGGTCGGGGAAGCCGTCGCGGCCGATCGGGCCCTGGCGACCGCGCTGGCCGGGCTGGACACCGCGGAACAGACACTGGAGGCGTTGCGCCTGCAGAATTTCCAGAACCAGCTCAAGACGTTCAAGGGACAAGTGGCCGCAGTGGCCAGCAACAAGAACCAGACCCTGGAGCAGGCTGCTGTGCAGTTGAAGGCCAAGTCCCAACCGGTGATCTCAGCACGTCGCCAGCTCTCCAGCGCTGTGAAGTGCGAAGAGCCTGCGGCGACAAATCCCTGAGAGAGGGTCGGCCTCACCACAGCCACAGGATCGACGTGCCCTGCCCATCCCTGCCGTGGCGGGGCACGTACCATGTTAAAGTAACAAAATGCGGGTGTAATTCAGTGGTAGAATGTCAGCTTCCCAAGCTGAACGTCGCCGGTTCGAATCCGGTCACCCGCTTGCTCTTACCATAACATAAATTAATAATTTAGACATTTATTAACTATAAAAATGCTTTTCTGGGTTTAGATAAT
>CAMDLO010000016.1 GCA_945901765.1 Cyanobium sp. NIES-981
CAACATGAATTCAACCGCAAAAGCCGCCAACCACTCTCCAGCTCTGCGCCTGCTGGGCCGAGCATTGATTGCCGCATTCTGCGTCAGCATCGTTGCTTTCGCCCTACCGTTTCAACCCAGATCACCAAACTGGGGGGTCCTTCTTTCCAATCGCATTGTCGACGAATTTCCCCTTATCCTGGCCGGCGTTGCCTTGCTGAGATTCAGCGCCATGAACGACGTTCGCAAGGCGAACGAATCAGACGAGACAGATGATACAGACGCACTGGAAAGAGATCAGGGCAGCCGCTGGATCTCCAGGATCAGCCTGATCGGGATAGGACTGATAGCTCTCTGGCAGGTAATATTATTCTTTGGCATTTTAAGAGATATCGATCAGCAGTCAGCATCAGTGCTGACTCAGATCAATCAGCGCGCAAGCAAGCTGTCTGAGCTTGTTCAACGAGCACCGGATTCCGCCATCCAGCGCTTGCTTCAGGAGTCTCGAGAAACCCTGGGAAACAAAGCTGCAAAACCGAACACATCACCCCTGCTGGAACTCTCTGAAAACATACAGAGACAAACGCAGATAAGCATCAATACAACGTATGCGAATGCCAATCAGGCCAGGTTCCGACTTACAAAAGACACCGGTCGAATCCTGTTGCTTTGTCTGATCTACGGGATTGCGCTTTACGGCATGGCCAGCATTTTGTAAATCGCCCAACCCACGTTCCCGGCTGCTGCCGAACAGGTACAGGCATCTGAACAGGTACGGGTCTGTCTCTGGTCTTCAGGCAGATGCCTGGGGCGCCCGCACTGCCAGTGAACAAGCCAGTAAACAAGCCAGTGAACAAGCTGGTGGGCAAGCACGTGGGCACAGTTACCACTCCGCTGCTACCACTGGGGAAGTTCCGCAGTGCGTTGCCCCATGCCCCTACGCACCAGTCTGTTTCTGCTCACCAACCTGGCGGTGGTGGCCACCATCGCCGTGCTGCTCGGCCTCGCCACCGCCATCGGTCTGCTGCCGCCCGACCTGCCCTTCACCCCCCTGCTGATCGGCAGCTTCTTCTGGGGGGCCGTGGGCTCCTGGATCTCGCTGCAGATGTCGCGCGAGTCGGCGATCAACGGCATGGGCGTGCAGCTGGTGGATGAACACAGCGGCCCGGAGGCCCGCTGGCTGGTGCAGACCGTGGCCGGCCTGGCCCAGAAGGCTGGCCTGCCCATGCCCGATGTGGGCATCTACGCCGCCCCCGAGTTCAACGCCTTCGCCACCGGGCCCTCGCCGGACCGCGCCCTGGTGGCGGTGTCCACAGGCATCCTGCGTGGCATGCCACAGGCCGAACTGGAGGCCGTGCTCGGCCATGAGCTCAGCCACGTGGGCAACGGCGACATGGTGACCATGAGCCTGCTGCAGGGGGTGGTGAACGCCTTCGTGCTGTTCTTCGTGCGGTTGCTGTGGATGGCCATGCCCCGCAGCACCGACGAGCAGGGCCGCGTGCGCGCCCCCTCGCTGGTGCTGGTGCAACCGCTGGAGGTGTTGCTCGGCCTGGGCGGATCGCTGATCACCGCCTGGTTCTCCCGCCATCGCGAATACCGGGCCGATGCCGGCGCCGCCGCCCTGGTGGGGCCCGACGCCATGGTGGGTGCCCTGGAGCGCCTGGGCGGTGCCGTTCAGCTGGCCGATCGCCGCGACGGCCCCGCCTTCGACAACCTCAAGATCAGCGCCCCGCCCCAGCTGCTGGGCCTGCTGGCCAGCCACCCTCCCCTGGAGGACCGGATCCGTGCCCTGCGGGAAGCCCAGCAGAAGGGTTTTCAGACCGTCTCCCCGTAGAGGCTGCGCAGCCCCTCCTCGCTGGCGGCCACCACGCCCCGTTCGGTGATCAGGGCCGTCACCAGCCGGGCGGGGGTGACATCAAAGGCCGGGTTGAAGCCAGCGCTGCCATCGGGGCTGAGTTGCACGCTGGTGATCGCCCCATCGGCGCCCCGACCCTGGATGTGCGTGACCTCGGCGGCGCTGCGGGCCTCGATCGGGATCTCCGCCACACCGTCGCTCACCTGCCAGTCGATCGTGGAGGCGGGCAGGGCCACGTAGAAGGGCACGCCGTTGTCGCGGGCGGCCAGAGCCTTGAGGTAGGTGCCGATCTTGTTGCACACGTCCCCCGTGCGGGTGGTGCGGTCGGTGCCGACGATCACCGCGTCCACCTGACCGTGCTGCATCAGGTGGCCGCCGGCGTTGTCGACAATCACCGTGTGGGGCACCCCCTCGCGGCCCAGTTCCCAGGCGGTGAGCGAAGCGCCCTGGTTGCGCGGCCGGGTCTCATCGACCCACACGTGGACCTGGAGGCCGGCGCGGTGGGCCTTGTAGATCGGCGCCAGGGCCGTGCCCCAGTCCACCGTGGCGACCCAGCCGGCATTGCAGTGGGTGAGAACGTTCAGCGGCTCCCCCTGGCGCGCTGGCGGCCTGGCCGCAGCCAGCTGCTGCAGCAGCTGCAGGCCGTGCTCACCGATCGCCTCGCCCATGGCCACGTCTTCGTCGGCGATGGCCCCCGCCTCCACCCTGGCCGCTTCGGCCCGCTGCTGCGGCGGCAGGGGCTGCACCTTGGCCCGCACCCGCTCCAGGGCCCAGCGCAGGTTGATCGCCGTCGGCCGGGTGGCATTGAGCTGCTCGAAGGCCGCCGCCAAGGCCGCATCGCTGGCGTCGGCCTGGAGCGCCAGCATCAGCCCGTAGGCGCCGGTGACGCCGATCAGCGGAGCACCCCGCACCACCATGGAGCGGATCGCCTCGGCGGCCTCGTCGCAGCTCACCAAAGTGCGGGTGCTGAATTGATGGGGCAGCAGGGTCTGATCGATCACGCCAACCCTGTGCATCCCCGGGGTCCCGTCCGGCTCCAGCCAGATCGTTCGCCAGGGCTTGCCGTCGATGTTCATGGCAGGAAGGCAGGAGAGGAGGACAGAGCCTGATCATCCCTGGGGGGAGCGCCGCCCATGCTCTGGCGGCTGCTGACCAGGGCGTCAGATCGGCCGGTAGCCGAACCAGTCCGGCACCTGGGGCTGGGAGTGACCCTCAGGGTGGGGAGCGAGTCGCACATGCCAGCGCTCGCCGCCGAGCAACACCAGCTGCTCGATCGCCAGGCAGTCATCCACGGCGGCCAGATCATCCTTGTGCTGCTGCAGGCTGCCACGCAGCCACTGGCGCCTGGCCGCCGCCTTGGCCGCCTGGGGCGAGCGGGCCACCACCAGGCCGAAGTGGTGCAGCTCAGCGAGGGAATCGGGGCGGTAGGCGCCCAGGTTCACAAACCACAGCCGCTCGCCCCCGGGCGCGCCGGGCTCGCGCCCCAGGCTCACCGTCCAGCCATCGATCGCCCGCACCGCCATGAAGGCATCCAGGTGCAGGCCCTCACGCCTGCCGAACCACTGACGCCGCAGCTCCGGGATGGCCGCCTCGATCGTGGCGCCGGCCACGAAGCGCACGTCATGCAGCTCGATCCGGCAGCCAGGAGCGCGGCCACCCAGCACCGCCAGGAACAGCCGGGGCTCGGCCGGGGGAAGCGGGCTCATGGCCAGGGACGCAACCAACACCTGCGCAGCTTGCCGATCAGGCTGCTGCACCGGGGGCAGCCGCCCCAGCCCTGCGCGACAGGCGGCGTCAGGATGGAGCCAAGGACCTCTGGGTTGGGAGGTCGGGGTGAACCATGGATCTGTTCGAGAAGCAGTGGGCCTCCTACAGGGCCGTTGTGGAGCATGACCTGATGGAGCACAGGGCGCTGGCCGCCGCCACCGCCGAGTCCCTCGACGCCTGGCTGGCCCGACGCCCCGCCAGCTCCGCCGCTCCCCGCCTGGTGGATCTGGGCTGTGGTGATCTGGCCCTGCTGGCGCCGCTGCTGCGTCGCCTGCCCCTGCGCTCCTACACCGGCCTCGACCTCACGCCAGCGGTCTTGCCCCTGGCCGAAGCGGCGCTGGGCCCGGTGCCCTACCCCACCGACTGGCAGCAGGGGGAACTGCTCGCCTGGGCCACCAGCGAGCGCACCACCGAACCGGTGCAGATCCTGCACTCAGCCTTCGCCGTGCACCACCTCAGCGATGAGCAGAAGGCCGCGTTCCTGGGCGCGGCCCGACGGCGCATCGCCAGCGATGGTCTGCTGCTCTGGGGCGACGTGTTCCGCGAACCCGGCGAAAGCCTGGATGACTATCGCCAGCGCTATCGCCAGCGGATCCGCCGGGACTGGGGGGAATTGACGCGACAACAGCAGGACCAGGTGATCGATCACCTCTGCACGTTTGACATGCCGGCCGAGCGGGGTCGCATTGAAGCCGAGGCCGCAGCCGCCGGCTGGCAATGGATCTGGCTGTGGCAGGGCCAACATCGGGCGGAGGCCCTGGCCATGCTCCTGCCGGTCTGATCCGGCCGCTCAGCTGTGCTCCCGCAGAAACTGGATCGTGCCCTCCAGTTCGTCGGCGAAACGGTCGATCTCCTCGGGGGTGGTGGTGAAGCTGAGGCTGGCCCGGGCCGAACCGGGAATGCCGTAGTGCCGATGCAGAGGCTGGGTGCAGTGATGGCCGCTGCGGATACAGATACCCGCCGAATCGAGCAGAGCCGCCAGGTCGTTGGCATGCAGACCCTCCACCGTGAAGGCGGCGAGGGCGCCGCGATCGGGCTGCTGCTCGGGTGTGGGACCGAGGATCCGCACGCCGTCGATCGCCCGCAGCCGATCGAAGAGCTGGCGTGTGAGCACCTGCTCCCAGGCGTGGATGCGATCGAGTCCCAGCTGGGTGAGGTAGTCGAGGGCGGCGCCCATGGCGATCGCCTCGCCGATCGCCGGCGTGCCCGCCTCGAATTTATGGGGCAGATCAGCCCAGCTGCTGTGGTCCAGATACACGTCCTGGATCATCTCGCCGCCGCCCAGGAACGGTGGCATCGCCTCCAGCAGGGCCTCGCGGGCCCAGAGGAAGCCCATGCCGGTGGGGCCACAGAGCTTGTGGGAGCTGCCCACCAGGAAGTCGCAGCCCAGCTGGGCCACATGCACCGGCAGGTGGGGCAGGCTCTGGCAGGCATCCACCAGCACCAGGGCGCCGGCGGCGTGGGCGAGAGCCACCACCTCCCCGATCGGGTTGAGGCAGCCGAGGGTGTTGCTGACCTGCACCAGGCTCACCAATTTGGTGCGCGCGTTGAGCTTGCTGCGCAGATCCTCCAGATCCAGTTCACCGGTATCGGTCAGGCCCACGTGGCGCAGCACACAGCCCGTGCGCTGGGCCAGCAGCTGCCAGGGCACCAGGTTGGAGTGGTGCTCCATCACCGTGAGCAGCACCTCATCGCCTTCGCCCAGGTTGGCCTCACCCCAGCTGCGGGCCACCAGGTTGATCGCCTCGCTGGCGTTGCGGGTGAACACGATCTCCCGCGGACTGGCCGCCCCCACGAACGCCGCCACCTTGGCGCGGGCCGCTTCGAATCCCTCGGTGGCGCGGGCGCTCAGCTGGTGGGCGCCGCGGTGCACGTTGGCATTGTCGTGGTCGTAGTAGTGCTGCAGTGCCGCCAGCACCTGGCGCGGCTTCTGACTGGTGGCGGCGTGATCGAGGTAGATCAGGGGCTGGCCCAGGCAGGCCGTCTGGGCCAGCAGGGGGAAATCGGGGCGGGTGAGGACCGCAAGGTTCTGGGCAGGAGCGGAGAGCAGCGCCGCCGGAATGGTTTCGCTGGCCGTGTCAGGAGTTGGAGCCAGGGAAGCAGCGGACGCACCGTTGCGATCCAGCGCAGGTGTGGGAACCATGGCCGTCAGCCCTCCCCCAGCAGCTGATGCAGGGGCCGGAGGGCCGCGGCGCCAGCAGGCAGGTCGCGCAGCACCTCCGCGCAGAAGGCCCGCTGCAGCAGCTGGGCCGCCTGGTCGGCAGCGATGCCGCGGCTCTGCAGATAGAAGAGCTCCTCGGCCTGCAGGCGGCTGACGGTGGCGCCATGGGCACATTTCACATCATCAGCCAAGATCTCCAGCTCCGGCTTGGTGTCGATCCGGGCGCGATCGGAGAGGAGCAGGCTGCGGCTGAGCTGGGCGGCCCGGGTGCCCTGGGCGGCCCGGGGCACCCGCACGGCGCCGTTGAAGACGCTGCGGCCCTGGTCATCGGCCACGGCCTTATGCAGCTGATCAAGTTCGCCGTCCGGGCCGTCGAAACACACCCAGCTGTGGGTATCGGCCAGCTGACGATCACAGCACACCTGCAGCGCGCGCAGACGCGTACAGGCCCCGCCCTGGCGCTGCAGGATGCGCGGCTCCTGGCGGGCCAGGGCCCAGCCAGCGCTCACCGTGATGTGCTCGAACCGACTGCCGGGCGCCTGCACCACGGCGGTGTGCTGCAGCAGGCAACTGCCGGCAGCGCCGATGGCCAGACTGCCGAGCGTCAGCTCGGCGCCTGGCTCCAGAATCACCTCACTCACCAGGCTGATGGCATTGACGCCGCCGGAGCTGGGCTGCAGCAGCAGCTCCAGTTGGGCTCCGGCCTCCACCACAAGCAGCAGGCGGAAACGGGCCAGACCGGGTTGGTCGCCAGCATCGAGGGGCAACTGCAGGCGACCGGCCGCACCGCTCACCCGCAGGGCCAGCAAGGAGGTGGGCTGAGCTGCGGCAGCGCCAGCCGAGGCGCCGGCGTTGAGCAGAACCGGCCAGTGCTCGAGGCTGGTTGTGGCGGCCAGGGCCTGGCCAAGCCAGGGGGAAGCCGCCGCAGGGCTGAGGCACTCCAGACCGTCGGGCAGCTCCTGGGCCGCCAGGGGATCGGCGAGGCCGATCAACTGGGGGTCGATGCCCGTCAGGGCTGCCGGATCAGTGAAGCGCCAGTCTTCCTGGCGGCGGTTTGGCAAGGGAGCCCCGGCCAGGGATGCCAGCCAGGCGGCGGTGGCAGAAGCCGAAGCGCCCCCGGCAGCACCGGCGTAGGGCGTGGCAGGGACGACGGCCACCATCAGCCCACCTCCAGCGGGGCCCGCCCGGTCTGCTGGCCTTCGGCAGCGAACCGCTCGAGCTCCTGGTCAACCCAGTCGTAGCCAGTGCGCTCCAGCTCCAGGGCCAGCTCCCTGCCACCACTGCGCAGGATGCGGCCAGCTGCCATCACATGCACGTAATCGGGGGTGATCAGATCCAGCAGACGCTGGTAGTGGGTGATCAGCAGGGTGGCGTTCTCGGGGCTGGCCAGCTGGTTGACGCCACCGGCCACGATGCGTAGAGCATCAATATCCAGGCCAGAATCGGTTTCATCCAGAATCGCGACCAGAGGCTCCAGCAGAGCCATCTGCAGAATCTCGTTGCGCTTCTTCTCGCCGCCACTGAACCCCTCGTTTACCGAGCGCTCCAGAAAAGCCGGATCCATCTTCACAACCTCCAACCGCTCGCGCACCAGGTCTTCGAAAGCAAAGGTGTCAAGCTCCTCCAAACCGCCCTCACTGCGGCGGGCATTGGTGGCCACCCGCAGAAACTCCAGGTTGCTCACCCCAGGGATCTCCACCGGATACTGGAAGCCAAGAAACAGGCCGATGCGGGCCCGTTGCTCGGGAGCAAGATCCAACAGATCGTTACCCCGATAGTGGACGCTGCCACCGGTGACGGTGTAGGCCGGATGGCCAGCCAGCACCTTGGAAAGGGTGCTCTTGCCGCTGCCATTGCGACCCATCACCGCATGGATCTCGCCGGCCCGAATCGTGAGGTTCACCCCCTTCAGGATCGGCTGATCGTCGACAGCGGCCTGCAGGTCGCGGATCTCAAGCAGTACTGGAGCGTCGGGGCAGATCACAGCGGAGAAAGAGAGGAGATAGCAGAGATGGGAGGGGAAACGGAACGCGACTGCAAGGAGCAGGAGCCGGAAGGCTGATGAACCCCTGCCTTCAGCCCACGGAACCCTCAAGCTTGAGAGCCAGCAGTTTGTCGGCCTCGGCGGCGAATTCCAGCGGCAACTGGTTGAACACATCGCGGCAGAAGCCACTCACCATCATCGAGATAGCTTCCTCGAAGCCGATGCCGCGGCTCTGCAGGTAGAACAGCTGGTCTGCGGAGATGCGACAGGTGCTGGCCTCATGCTCGATCGCCGCATCTGGTTGCTGACAGCGAATGTAGGGATAGGTATTGGCGGCTGCCTGATCGCCGATCAGCATCGAGTCGCACTGGCTGTAGTTGCGGGCACCTTGTGCCTTCGGGCCGATCTGCACCAGACCCCGGTAGCTATTGCTGGAATGGCCGGCGCTGATCCCTTTGCTCACAATTGTGGAGCGCGTGCGCGGGCCCACATGCACCATTTTGGTGCCGGTGTCAGCTTGTTGCCTGTTGTTGGTCAGCGCCACTGAGTAGAACTCACCAACGGAATCCTCTCCCTGCAACACGCAGCTCGGATACTTCCAGGTAATGGCAGAGCCGGTCTCAACCTGGGTCCAGCTGATCTTGCTGCGATCACCACGGCATTGGCCGCGCTTGGTGACAAAGTTGTAAATACCGCCTACACCGTTTTCATCACCTGCATACCAGTTCTGAACAGTGGAGTATTTGATTGTGGCATCGTCAAGAGCCACCAGCTCAACCACAGCAGCGTGCAATTGATTGGTGTCAAACATGGGCGCCGTACAGCCCTCCAGATAACTTACAGACGCCCCTTCCTCAGCCACAATCAAGGTGCGCTCAAATTGACCGGTATCACCCGAGTTGATTCGGAAGTAAGTGGAGAGCTCCATCGGGCAGGCAACCCCCTTTGGGATGAACACAAAAGATCCATCGCTGAAAACAGCCGAATTGAGAGCTGCGAAGAAATTGTCATTACCGGGAACCACCGTCCCGAGATACTTTTCAATCAGATCTGGATACTCCTTAACAGCTTCGCTGATTGAGCAAAAGATCACCCCGTGCTCAGCCAACTGCTCACGGAAGGTCGTGGCGATCGAGACGCTGTCGAACACGGCATCCACCGCCACATTCGACAACCGTTTCTGCTCACTCAGCGGAATACCAAGCTTTTCAAAAGTCTCGAGAAGTTTTGGATCAACCTCATCGAGACTGGCCTTTTTTGCCTGCTGTCTTGGAGCTGCATAGTAGACCATGTCCTGATAGTCAATCGCCGGGTAGCCCAGCTGCGCCCAATCGGGCTCTCGCATCTGTTGCCACTGGCGAAACGCCTTCAGACGGAAGTTGAGCAGGAACGGGGGTTCACTTTTCTTGGCTGAAATCAGCCGCACAACATCCCCGTCAAGCCCCTTGGCGATCTTATCGGTTTCGATATCGGTGACGAAGCCATACTTATACGGCTGCGAGACCAGATCCCCAACGGTGGCGGTAGACATGAATAGAGGGAAGGGGTTGATTCAGGACAGGGTGAACTGCCGCATGGACGTCATTGAGCAGCAGTCGCAGCCTGGATCTCCTCCATGGAGATCGTTTGCTGGTCACCGCGGAAGGGGTTGTCCTCGGTGAGGAACAACATGCAGTGGCACTCCTTACGCTCGCGCATGGGCACGCAAGGGCAATTCCAGAAAGCCTGAGAGACCTCGGCCTCCTTGTCTTCGTAATGCCGGCAGGGGCAGAGGGCGCCGCCCAGCTCGTCCTTGTGTCGGGCCAGTCCCTCCAGCACCACCGCCGTGACACCGGGATCACTGCAGAAGTAGGTGCCGGTGCGCTGGGCGTAGGTCTCGGCGAACTTGCGAATCACCTCCAGGCTGTCGGCCCCGGCAGCCGGGCTGGGAGAGGCACTGCTGGTGGAGCTGATCTCGGTCATGGCGGGATGACAGACGTCTCGACAGTGGATGGGCGGCAGCGCTGGAACGCCGGAGGCTGAGATGGAACACCACTGGGTGGACCGGAATGCCCTGACGGGCACCCTGATTACGAAACCAGAGGGTTTCCTATTCGTCAGCGTAGGGCAGGAGCGTGGCGGAGTGGGTCTCGGCCATTGTGCCGTGGTGCCGCGGCGCCGTGGTGCCCGAGCCTGCCGCGCAACCCCAATCGCCTGCCGACCATGTCATCGTGGAGGCGCCAGCTGGGTTCCATGGCCAGCACCTCCTCCTGCACGCCAACCCGAGAGGCGGCGCTAGCTCTGCTGCTGCGGCTGGGCGAGACAACCGCTGCCGATCTGGCCGAACGCCTCGCTGTTTCCGTGCAGGCGATGCGCCGTCATCTGCGCAATCTGGAAGACGAAGGCCTGGTGGAAGCCAGCGCCGGCGCGGCTGGTCCGGGGCGCCCCAGCAACCGCTGGCAACTCACAGGGAAAGGGCAAGCCCAGTTCCCGGATGGCAGCGACGATTTCGCCCTGGGCCTGCTCAGCTCCATCGCCGGCACCCTGCCCCCTGACACCGTGCAGGCCCTGCTGGCGCACCAGGCCCACGAAAAAGCGGCGACCTATCGACACCAGCTTGGGTCAGGGCCTCTGCAGCAACGGCTGGAGCGACTGGTTGACCTGCGGCGGCGGGAGGGATTCGTGGCCGACTGTCGGGCTGACGGCAGGGAAGGGGCCTGGGTGGTGAGCGAATTTCACTGCTCAGTGATGCGCCTCGCCGAACAGTTTCCCTGCATCTGCGATCAGGAACTCCTGCTGCTGCGCCTCACCTTCCCCGATTGCCAGGTTGACCGCGTGCACTGGCGTCTGGAGACGGGCCACTCCTGCGGCTTCCGGCTCGTGCCCAGCCCGTGAGCACCTCGGCTGACGCCCCGCACGCAGGTGATGGGCCACTGAGCATCGCCGAGCTGGCTGAACTGGAGGCCAGCCAGCTGCCGCCCCGGGAACTCCACCGGCTGCGGCTGCTCGCCCATGGCCTGCGCACCCTGCAGCAGATCGCCGGACGGCGTGCGGGCCCCGTACCCGACACCAGCACCATCGCGCTGTGGGCGGCGGATCAACCCGCCATTGCCGCCGATCAGGCCTTCCAGGCCCATTTCACCGCCCAGCTCAGGCAGCTTGCGGATCAGCTCGGCGTGATCGCTGGAGCGCGCGGGATGCAGGCCCTGGATCTCGACCTGAACGACCTCCGCGCCTGGGCCCTTGCCGAGACGGCCCCGGCTGCGACGACGCAGCGTCAGGACAACGGAATCAGCGCGTAAGCAACACCACCGCCAGCACGCTCAGACAGGCAGCCAGCGCACCGACCGGGCCGGGCCGGTCCCCCTCCCAGCGGGCCAGCGGCAAGGCCAGTACCGGCGCGGTGGCCAGCAGCGCCACCGCCAGTCCGCCCGGCAGACGGCTGAGGGCGAACTGCTGCAGAACAATGCCGGCACTGGTGCCCAGCAAGGTGGCGCACAGCACCAGCGGCCAGCGCCGCCTCGGCGGCCGCGGTCCCACGCCGCCGCTGCTGCCGTGCCGCAGCAACGCTGGCAACAGCGGCAGCAGAACCAGGGTTCCGCCCAGCAGGCGCAGGGTTGCGGCGGTCAGTGCGGAGGGTCCGTCAAGGCGCAGCACCGAGCGGGCCAGCAGGGCACCGGCCGACCCGCAGATCAAAGCAGCCAGCGCCATCCCCACCCCGAACCGCTGGTCACGGCGAAGGCGGGTCGCTTGGGCGGTATTGGCCGATGGCGGCAGGCGCTGCCGTGCCACCAGCAAAACCGCCAGGCTGATCAGAGCGATCCCGAGCCACTGGCGCAGCAGCGGCACCTCCCCCAGGAACACCGTGCCGGCCGCCGCCGTCACCGCAGGCCCCCCGGCATCAAAGGTGAGCGCCCGACGGGTGCCCAGCCGGCGCAGGGCCGCGAAGTACAAACTGTCCCCCGCAGCAATCCCCAGGGCGCCGCTCACCAGCAGGAGCAGCAGCGCGGACAGCGGCAGACGGTCCAGAGGGCCGCCGCCGATGAGCAGCAGCAACGGCACCTGGAAGCCCAGAGCAACAAGATTCTTGAGCAGATTGAGCTCGGATGCGCCCAGGGAGGTGGGCAGACGGCGCCAGAGGCTGCTGGCGAGGGTCCAGCACAGAGCCGCACCAAGAGCGGCCATCACCCCATCGCCGCTTGCGATCATCCTCAGAGCCTCGCCCCAGCCGGTCGCCCCACCGTGATCCTTTCCATTCCCGACGCCATCAGTTTCTTCAGGCTCAGCTGCGGACGGTGGCGCTCGCAACGCAGCAGCCACCACCTGCTGCACCGGCGGGCCGAAGCCGGTGGTTCCTTCATCGAGGTGGTGGAACTCCAGCCCGACGACCCCCGCCTCGGCGCCATCGCCGCGCTGCACGGCCAGGATCCAGCCGGGCTGATCGGCGGCTGCCAGGTGCGCTGGAGCGGCTCGATGGCCTGGGACAAAGCCGGTGAAGCCCACGAGGGCGAGAGTGTGTTCGGTCTGATCCCCAGCGACCAGAGCGGCCGGAGCGGGCTGCTGCTACGCGACCGCGGCTACGCCGAAACCGCGCCCGTGGCGGGGCAGTTCGCGATGGACGATCGGGATGGCCTGCTGCTCACCACCAGCTACGAAACGATGGACAGTCTGGAGCGGTTCAGCTTCGCCGGGCCGGACGTGCGGCTGCGCACGAGCACGGTGCAAGGCCTGAGCAACACCGCCTCGTTCTGCGTGGAAACCCGCTACCTGGACTGCGGGTCAACCGACCGCGCGGCAGAACAGCAGGTTGGTCAGCAGGGCCCCGCCCCGGCGATCGAGGAGCGGAGCGCTCCCGGAACTGGCGACTGCCTCTCACCGCTGGGCTGGTGAGGGTCGAACGTTACGGACTGTGAGCCCTGCCTGAAGGGTCTGATGGGCGCCCGGGCCGCACTTCTACGATCCCCGACGACGGATGACGTACTCGCGTGGCCCTGCCCCTCCTGCAATACGCACCCACCACCCAGAACTCCAGGGTGGATCCCCTGCGGGTGGGTTCGGATGAGGATCCCAAGGCTGTGTCCATGGACAAGGCCATGGATCGCGAAGATCAGAACTTCGTGATCGAAGCGGCCTACCGCCAGATCTTCTTTCACGCCTTCAAGGTCGACCGCGACCGCTCCCTCGAATCCCAGCTCCGGGATGGTCAGATCACGGTTCGGGATTTCATCCGGTCCCTCTGCCTCTCGGACACCTTCAACCGCAGCTTCTACAACCTCAACAGCAACTACATGGTGGCCCGCCACCTCGTGGAGAAGCTGCTGGGCCGCAAGACCCACGGCAAGTCCGAGGAAATCGCCTGGTCGGCCGTGCTGATGACCCGCGGGGTCAAGGGGATGGTCGATGACATCCTCGATTCCCAGGAATACCTGGATAACTTCGGCTACGACACGGTTCCTTACCACCGCAATCGCGTAGTGGGCAGCCGTGACCTCGGCGAAACCCCCTTCAACATCACCAGCCCTCGCTACGAGTCGTACTACCGGGGCATCCTGGGCTTCCCGCAGGTGGTCTACACCGGTCCGGTCAAGGCCTTTCCGGAGCGCTCCCGCCAGCGCCGGGGCGGCTTCCCCGAGGACTACCTCTCGATCGTGCGCAGCCTGCCGGCCATGCGCGCCAGCAGTGCTTCAGCCAGCGCCGACATGGATTATCTGGCCAAAGTTCCCTATCGCAGCCTTGGTCGCTGAATCGTCGGCATGGCTTGCCCGCCCATCAACGCGGCCTGACGGCCGCTTTTTTGATGGGCCGCAGCCCCTGGGCAACCGGCTGCAGCAGCCTGATCCCCGCCGCGGCGGGTGGTCAGTGGATCCTGACCACCCGCTGACCGATTCAGCAATTGGTGGGAGAGTCGACCACACTGATCCCAAAAGAAACCTGTTGCTGTGAGTCCTTCCTTCAGTGCCCTAGCCCGAATGACCCTGCGCCAGCTTCGCCAGGTGGCCAGCGACCTTGGTGTGGCGCTGTATAGCCGCAAATCCAAGGAAGATCTGGTCGCGGCGATCGAGGAGCGTCAGGACGTTCAGGACAAGACCCCGAGCCTGTCGGCGATCGAAGCCGAGATGGCGCCAGCTTCCCGGCCGGCTGCTGAAACCAATGTGGTGTTTCTGCCGCGGGATCCCCAGTGGGCCTATGTGTTCTGGGAGATCGCCGAGAGCGACCGCCAGCTGGCCCTCGATGCCGCGGCAACCCAGCTGTGCCTGCGGGTGGCCGACGTGACCGGCCTGCCGGGCGGTTCCGCCCACCCCCACACGCTTCAGGAGGTGATGGTCGACAGCCATGCCAACGAGTGGTATCTGCCCGTTCCCCTCAGCGACCGCGACTATCGCGTTGAGCTGGGCTACCGCAGAAATAACGGAGGCGGTTGGATCTCCCTGGCCTTTTCCTCGGTGGCTCGGGTACCGGCCCTGCATCCGAGCGAACAGATCCTCGATCAGTTCGTGCCGTTCTCCCTTGAAACGGCACCAGCGCCACTGCCGACGCCGGTGGAACCTGCCGATGCCGGTCTGCACGAGCGGCTCTACCAGAGCGCCACGTCCCAGTGGCGACGCATCAGCCGCGGTTCCGAAGCCTTCCACGAACTTGAGGCAGCTGGATTCGAGTCCGGTGAGCTGAACGCCTCCGGTGCCGGCCTCTGGGCCAGCGGTCGCGATTCGGGGATCGGCGGTGTGGCGCCACGCCAGCGCTCGTTCTGGCTGGTGGCTGATGCGGAATTGATCGTCTATGGCGCCACCGACCCTGCCGCCCGGCTCACAATCGGTGGCGAGAGCGTGCCTCTCTCTGCCGATGGCACCTTCCGGGTGCAGGTTCCGTTCCGGGACGGACAGCAGCTCTACCCGATCGAAGCGACCGCCGCCGACGGGGTCCAGAAGCGCAACATCACCCTGGAGTTCAGCCGCACCACCCCTGAAGACAACAGCAATCCCGCCGACAAAGCCGTGAATGAGTGGTTCTGAGACAACGGTCAGCCCTGTGCGCAGCAAACCCGTTCAACGGGCCATCGTGGCCTTTACCCCCCTGGTTGGCGCCATTGCCTTCCCGGTGGCGATCCCCCTGCTGATTCGATCCGCTGGCCTGCCCGCCGCCCTGCTCTGCGCCGTGGCCCTCGCCAGCGTGTGGTTTGTGCTGATGCTGCGCACCGCCGAAATGCCCGGTCACCACTGAGGATTCCCCTGGGGAAGCTCGGTGCGCCATGGCCATCGTCGTCGCGACGTCATCGCCAAGGCCATCGTCGAGAGCAGTGGGTGGCAACCCTGAGGCCAGATCCGCGCCTGGGATGCCCCTTCGCTGGCTCAATGCCCCTGCCGCCCCAATCGGGCTGCCGTTGTTCGCACTGCTGCTGGTCGGCTGCGCCGCCCAGGCCGATCTGGTCGGCCAGCCACCGGCCCGGCCACCGCTTCCCCCTGGCATTGAGGTGGCCTTCAACCACCGGGCCAGCGGGCGTTACCGCAGCCCGATTCACGGCCAATGGCGCCCCGGCGACGATCTGGAGGCCTTTCTGCTGGAGAGCATCAGGGGGGCCCGGCAGGAGATCCTGGTAGCGGTGCAGGAGCTGTCGCTGCCGCGGGTGGCTGAGGCCCTGGTCGAGCGTCGCCGGCAGGGCCTGACCGTGCAGGTGGTGCTGGAGCACCTCTACAGCACCCCCTGGAGCGAACAGCATGCCGCCGATCTCAGCCCCCATCTGCGTCAGCGCCAGCACCAGCTGCGGGCCCTGGGGGGAGGTGATGCCATTCGCATCCTGCGCGATGGCGGCGTGCCGATGCTCGACGACACGGCCGATGGCAGCGCCGGCAGCGGGCTGATGCACCACAAATTCATGGTGATCGACCGCCGGCAGGTGATCACCGGCTCCACCAATTTCACCAGCTCCTGTGTGCACGGTGATCCCGACGATCCCCGCACGCGCGGCAATGTGAACCACCTGCTGCGTCTGCAGAGCGCGCCCCTGGCCGAGCTGTTTCACCGCGAATTCATGATGCTGTGGGGTGACGGTCCCGGAGGAGCGCCCGACAGCCGCTTCGGCATCGCCAAGAACAGCCCCGGCATCCGCTGGACCACGGTGGGGCAGGTGCCGGTAGGCGTGCTGTTCGCCCCCCAT
This sequence comes from Cyanobium sp. NIES-981, assembly GCA_945901765.1. Lineage (GTDB taxonomy): Bacteria > Cyanobacteriota > Cyanobacteriia > PCC-6307 > Cyanobiaceae > NIES-981. The sequence goes on from CAMDLO010000016.1 coordinate 15,878, forward strand.
CGGCGCCAGGACCCCCACCATGGTCTGCGGCTGCTGGATGAGCTGCTGGCTCGCACCCGGCGCGAGGCCGATCTGGCCCTGTTCGTGTTCTCCGATCAGCAGTTAGGCAACCGCCTCGGCGAGCTGCACGATCGGGGTGTGGCGATCCGCCTGCTTGCCGATCCCGGTTTCGCCACCCGTTCATTCAGTGAGGTGCTGGATCTGCTCGGCGTCGCCCTGCCCGACCACCGCTGCCGCCTCGAAGCTGGAAACAGGCCTCGCTCCACCGGGATCGACGGGGTCGGCACCCCGCGCCTGAGCCCTGGGGACAAGCTGCATCACAAGCTGGCCGTGCTGGACCGCCGGTTCGTGATCAGCGGTTCATTCAATTGGAGCCCATCAGCCGCGCACCAGAATGACGAAACCCTGCTGGTGATCGATTCACCAGCCCTGGCGGTGCACTTCCGTGAGGAGATCGACCGGCTCTGGCAGGGCGCGGAACTCGGGGAGACGGCCAGGCTCGAACGCAAGCGGCAGCGGCAACGGCTCAGCTGTGGCAGCGGCCGCGCGCTGCGGTCCTAAGTTGGATAGCCGACCGACTGCGTGACAATGCCCGCGCTTCCGGATTCCAGACAACACCTGGCCACACTGGATGCGATTCAGCTGATGCTCCGGGATCTGCACACGCGACACGACGAAATCCGCCATCGGGCAGCGTTTCGCGGCTGCACCAAGGAGCTGCTGGATGTGCAGCAGGAACTGGTGAATTACCTGCTGGCCAAAAAGGGGGCTCTGATGGGCCAGCAGAACCCGGAAAGCCAGAGCAATCCCAGCTACACCGCTTTCCTCTGAGCCGTTCCCGTCCCGCCGCCGTCTGACGCCGCTGAACGCTGTTGCTGAACCACCGGGGTGGGTCGCTGAATCCTCGGCCTGCGTGATCGTGGGTGCCGGCCCCGGCGGCGCCTGCCTGGCCCTGCATCTGGCCAGGCAGGGCGTGCCGCTCACTCTGGTGGAAACCATGCGCAGCCCCGGCGGCCGCTTCCGCGGTGAAGCCCTGATGCCCCATGGGCTCGAGGTGCTGGCGGCCATGGAGCTGCTGCCCCTGCCTGCCCCCATTCCGCAATGTCCGCTGCAGGGTTGGCGCTACGTCGTGAACGGCCACGACTGGTTCCGCCTGAGGGAGCCCCTCGAATCGGGTGGGGGGCGGCGCTGCACCCTGATCAGCCAGCCGGCACTGCTGCAGCATCTGCTCAGGGAGCTGCAGCAGTTTGACCATGTGGCGCTGCTTCAGGGGCAGACGGCCGAAACGCTCCTCTGGCAGGGGGAGCGGATTGCGGGGGTCCGCCTGAATGACGGCCGGGAGCTGCCCGCGAGGGTGGTGGTGGCCGCCGACGGCCGCAGCTCCCGGCTGCGGCACCAGGCTGGCCTGGCCCTGGAGCAGCTGGGTCCTGGCTTTGAGCTGCTCTGGTTCCAGCTGCAGGAAGCGGATCCCGGTCCGCTGGCCGGAGAGTTCGTGACGCTGATCGGGCCGGCAGGGATCTGCAGCGCCTTCGCTTCAGCCAGCGGCAGCGTGCAGGTGGGCTGGGTGCAACCGCAGGGCAAGCACCATCGTCTGGACTGGGCCGAACAGCTCGCGGCCCAGAGCCCCGGCGATCTGGCCCCGTGGTGGCGCCAGCAGGCCGAAGCCTTCAAGACGCCCAACCGCCTGCGGGTGCAAGTGGGCCATGCCCAGCGCTGGTGGCAGCCTGGCCTGCTGCTGCTCGGTGACGCCGCCCACCCGATGAGTCCGGTGCGAGCACAGGGCATCAACCTGGCGCTGCGCGATGCCTGGGTGGCCGGCTGTGAGCTGGGACCGCTGTTGCGGGAGCAGGCTCACGAGCCGGCCCTGGATGCAGCCCTGGCCAGGATCGAAGCGCAGCGACGCGCGGAGATCAGCGGGTTGCAGCGACACCAGGCAGCGGAAACGGCCAAGGGGATGCTGCTGCTGCATCAGCCGCAGCTGCGCCGGCTGGCCGCAGCCTCCGCCCCCTGGCTCGGTTCACTGGTGGCCCGGCGCTGGCGCCACGAGCAGAGGCCGTTCCGACAGGGAATCGGCACACCGACCGGGTTGAACAGATCCGCAGCGGCCGCCACCGCTCCCAGGGCCCTGCCCCCGCAATGATGGGGGCAGCTCCCTGCTGAACGGGCGCCTGCCCAGCCTGCCGCCGATGGTCTCCGCTTCCGTCCAGTCCCGCCGCGCGGCCAGCGCGCTGATCCCGCTGGCCGGAATCGTTCTGCTGGCCACGTCATCCGGCAGCCCGCCTGCCGGAGCTCGGCAGGAACCGCCTTACCCCAGCCAGGAGCAGCTGCGTCAGCTGCAGCTGCTCACCTTCAGCTGCGCCCGGGATAACAGGGCCGTGGCCTGCGACCAGGCCCGTGGCCAGGCCGACCCGCTGCTCGATCACCCCCGCCTGCCAGGCAGCTGCAAGGACGCCCTGTGGCAGATCCGCGAGCAGGCCGTCGTGGCGCCGATCAACAGCTTCGAACGACGGGACCGGCTCGATCGGGTGGCGGTGCAGATCCTGCGCAGTTGTCAGGCCGGCAGCCGGCCCGCGACATCCGGGGGTGGCCAGAGCGAGCAGAAACGACCAGGAGGCTTCGGGCTTCTGCCCTCCAACTGAACCGCTGGCCCTGCCGGCTGATGGCCGGGGAGTGATCAGGGTTTCGGGGCGGCGGCGGAGCCGAACTCCATCAACTGAAGCAGCTCCCGAGCCGTGGCCTCCATGAAAGCCACGGACCAGCTCAGCTGAACCACGGCCCGCTCCGCCAGAGCACAGGCGGGATCCACCTGGCCAGGGCCGGCCTCACAGCTGGCTGACAGCCCGAGCAGCGCGTTGGTGAGCTTGCCCCGCAGGCAGCTCTCAGTCCCGGCGCGAGCCAGCACGGCTTCCGCCGCCGCTCTGGAGCGAGCTCTCGCCTCGGCGATGGGCAGGGCCGGAGCAGCCCCCTGCACGGCCGCGGCGGTAGGCAAAGCAGGCCCAGCGAGCAGCAGTGCGGCCAACGCCACGAACCGGCGGGAGCGGGAGCGGGCTCGTCGGCCCGAACCAGGCGGTCCTTGGCGCACGGCGTTGGCCATCAACGGAGAGGCGCTGCGAGAAGCACAGCATCAACGTAGCCAGGCTGCCCAATCCCGCCTGCAACCAGGGCTAATTTGGGCGCGCTCCGCGTCGGCGCCATGTCCGCAACCGTTCAGCAGATCAGTCTGGCGACGCCGTTCAGCGACCAGAAACCTGGGACATCCGGCCTGCGCAAGAGCAGCCGGCAATTCGAAATCCCCCACTACCTGGAGAGCTTCATCGAAGCCAGCCTGCGCGTGCTGCCGGGTGTCGCCGGCGGCACGCTGGTGGTGGGCGGCGACGGTCGCTATGGCAACCGTCGCGCCATCGGCGTGATCGCCCGCATGGCCGCCGCTCACGGCGTGGCCCGGCTGATCACCACCACAGACGGAATCCTTTCGACACCTGCTGCCTCCAATCTGATCCGCCAGCACGGCGCCATCGGCGGTGTGATCCTTTCGGCCAGCCACAACCCCGGCGGCCCCGACGGAGACTTCGGCGTGAAGATCAACGGCGCCAATGGCGGCCCCGCGCCCGAATCGATCACCGACGCCATCCATGCCGTCACCCGCAGCCTGGACGGCTATCGCATCCTCGATGGCGTTGCGGATCTCAACCTGGAGCAGCCCGGCAGCCAGCGGCTGGGCGAGCTGGCCGTTGAGGTGATCGACGGCGTCGATGCCTACGTGGCGTTGATGCAGAAGCTGTTCGACTTCGATGCCATCGGCGACCTGCTGCGCGGCGATTTCCCCATGGCCTTCGACGCCATGCACGCCGTGACCGGCCCCTACGCCCGGCGCATCCTGGAGGATCTGCTGGGGGCGCCTGCCGGCAGCGTTCGCAACGGCACGCCCCTGGAGGACTTCGGTGGCGGCCACCCCGACCCGAACCTCACCTACGCCCACGACCTGGCCGAGCTGCTGCTGGGCAGCGACACCTACCGCTTCGGTGCCGCCTGCGACGGCGATGGCGATCGCAACATGATCCTGGGTACGCGCTGCTTCGTGAACCCCAGCGACAGCCTGGCGGTGCTCACCGCCAACGCCAGCCTGGTGCCCGGCTACGCCGAGGGGCTGGCTGGCGTGGCCCGCTCGATGCCCACCAGCGCCGCTGTCGATGTGGTGGCCAAGGAATTGGGCATTCCCTGCTTTGAAACGCCCACCGGCTGGAAGTTCTTCGGCAACCTGCTCGATGCCGGCCGCATCACCCTCTGCGGCGAGGAGAGCTTCGGCACCGGCTCCAATCACATCCGCGAGAAGGATGGTCTCTGGGCAGTGCTGTTCTGGCTCAACATTCTGGCCAGGCGCCGGGAACCCGTCAGCCGGATCATGGCCGAGCACTGGAGCCGCTTTGGCCGCCACTACTACTCCCGCCACGACTACGAAGCGATCCCCACTGAGGCTGCCCATGGCCTCTACGACCGGATGAAGGCGATGCAACCGGCCTTGGTGGGCCAGGCTTTCGCCGGCCGCATGATCGCCACCGCCGACGATTTCGCCTACACCGATCCGGTGGAGGGCTCCCTGACCGCCGGCCAGGGGCTGCGCCTGTTGCTCGATGACGGCAGCCGTGCGGTGCTGCGTCTCTCGGGCACCGGCACCCAGGGCGCCACCCTGCGGGTGTACCTCGAGAGCTATGTCCCCCCGGGCGGCGACCTCAGCCAGGATCCCCAGGCCGCCCTGGCAGAGCTGATTGGGGCGATCGACGCCCTCGCGGAGATCCGGCAGCGCACGGGTATGGATCGGCCGACCGTGATCACCTGATCTGGTTGAGCTGCTGGTCTGCCGAGACCAGCCATCAGGTCGGAGGCTCCTCACCCCGGCCCCGCTTGTGGCGATGGTGCTGGTGATACTCCGGCTCGGGGCTGGCCACCTGCAGCTGCCGGACCGCTTCGATCGACAGACCCGCCAGCAGGCCGAAACCTGACAGCAGCACCAGCAACCAGAACTGGGCCGACGGGGTGATCTGGGCGGTGGTGCTGGCGGCAAGCCGTCGCAGCAGCAGGGCCGCGGCCAGACCGATGGCGGCCCCGATCAGACCGATGACAACGATCTGGCGTCCCCGAAAACGGACCTGTGTCTGGGACTGGCGCGGCAGATCGGCCATCGATCAGGTGGGCTGCTCTGCGGGAGGTGGGGCCGTGAACTGCTTGAGCACCACATAGAAGGCCGGCACCACCAGCAACGACAGCACCGTGGCCACGGTGAGGCCACCAAACACGACCGTGCCAAGGGAAGCCTGGCTGCGGGCCCCGGCGCCGCTGGCCAGCACCAACGGCAGAAAGCCGAACAGGGAGGAGATGGCCGTCATCAGGATCGGCCGAAACCGGGCACTGGCCGCCTCGCGGGCCGCCTCAAGCGGGGAGTGGCCCTCCGCCATCCGTTGGTTGGCCAGATCCACGATCAGAATCCCGTTCTTGGCCGCCAGAGCGATCAACATCACAAGCCCCACCTGGGCGTAGATGTTGAGCACCTCCTGACGCAGGGCCAGAAACAGCAAAGCCCCAAGCATGGCGGTGGGCACCGTCATCAGGATGATCAGGGGGTCGGTGTAGCTCTCGTACTGGGCCGCCAGCACCATGTACACCACCACGATGCCCAGGGCGAACACCACAACGGCCAGGGCACCGGCCTTGATCTCCTCGCGGGAGATACCGGTCCAGTCGGAGCCGATCGACGGTTGATCGAGCTGCTCAAACAGATCTCGGATCGTGTTGATCGCCTCACCCGAGCTCACACCTGGAGCCGCCAGCCCTTCCACTCTGATGCTTCTGAACAGGTTGAAGCGCGGAATCAGGGAGGGGCCGGACTGCTGCTCCAACTGGATGAACTCCGACAACGGCACAGGCCGTCCAGAGCGATCGTTGACCGTGAGGGCCGCCAGCTGGTCAGGGCTCGAGCGCCGGTCGGCGTCGGCCTGCACGAACACCCGACGCACCCGGCCCTCATCGAAGGTGTCATTCACGAACAGGCCGCCGATGTTCAGGCTGATGGCCCGCATCGCCGCCCCGTAGTCCACGTTCAGGGCCGCCATCCTGTCGCGGTCGACGGTGACCTGCAGCTGGGGCGCCTCCGGCGAGAACTGGGTGAACACCCGCTGAAAGCGACCACTGGCATTGGCGGCTCCCACCAACCGGTTGGCCACCGCCGCGAAGTCGCTCAGGCTGAGGCCACCGCTGCTCTGGTCGAGCAGCTGCAGCTCAAACCCGCCGCCGGTGCCGTAGCCCGGGATCGCCGGCAACTCCTGCACCACGACCCTGGCCTCCTGGATCGGCGCCAGCTTGGCGTTCAATCGGGCCACGATCGCCCCCAGCCTCTGCTCAGCGGCAGGACGGTCCTCCCAGTCCTTGACGCCGAAGAAGAAGAAACCCCGGTTCGGGCTGTTGCCATCGAAGCTGGCGCCACTGAACAGGGCCGCGCTGACGATGTCGGGCTCACCGCGCAGCACCTCGGCCACGCGCGCATTCACGGCCCGGGTCCTGGCCAGGGGCTGGCCGTCGGCCAGCTGCACGACCCCGATGGCGTAGCCCTGATCCTCGATCGGTACGAAGCCGGTCGGCATGGCGGTGAACGCGAAGCCGGTGAGCACCACACCCGCCGCCAGACCCGCCAACACCAGCCGGCGATGGTTGAGGCTGGCATCCAGCAGCCTTCGGTAGCCCGCCTGAACGCGGCCATAGCCACTGTTGAAGGCGGCGAAGATCCAGGGGGTAGCCCAACCGATCAGCGCGCCGATCAGCCCGAAGATCACAATGGGCCAGGGTTCGATCCCTGGCACCGCGATCAGAGCCACCACGAGGCCCCCCAGGGCGAAGGGCAGACGCAGAGGCAACCGGCTGAGCAGCGCCAGCGCGAACCCCACCACAGCTCCCACCACCAGAGCGAACAGGGCCGGCACCACACCGGTGCCGCCCAGCAGCAGGCCATAGATCAGCCCGATGAACCCGCCGGCAATGGCGTAGGTGCGACGGCTGGGTGGTGCCTGATCCCGGGCCAGCAACAGGGCCGAGAGCATGGGTGAGAAGGTGAGGGCGTTGAAGGTGGAGATCGCCACTGAAAACAGGATCGTGGCCGCAAACTGCTTGTAGATGGTGCCTGTGGCACCAGGAAAGAACAGCACGGGCACGAACACGGCCAGCAGCACCAGAGAGGTGGCGATCACGGCCCCGAACAGGTCATCCATGGTGGAGCGGGCGGCAGCGAGGGCCGACAACCCGGATGCCTTCTTGGTGGCGGTGTCCTCCACCACGGTGATGGCGTCGTCCACCACCAGCCCCGTGGCCAGCACCAGGCCGAAGAGGGTGAGCTGGTTGAGGGAGAAGCCGAACGCCTTCACGAAGGCGAAGGTGCCCACCAGCGCCACGGGGATGGCGATCGCCGGCACCAGGGTGGCCTTCCAGTCCTGCAGAAAGATGAACAGCACCAGCACCACCAGCACCACCGCGTCGCGCAGGGCACTGCTCACCCCCTGAATCGAGGCGTTGATGAAAGCGGTGGAGTCGATGATCAGCTCCATGGTCATGCCGACCGGCATCAACGGTTCAAACGCAGCCAGCACCTGTTTCACCCCACGCGACACCTCCAGGGCATTGCTGCCGCTGAGCTGATAGATCGCCATGCCCACCGAGGGAACGCCGCGCAGGTCGGTGGCCTCCACATCAAACGACTCACCCCCCAGGGTCACCCGGCCCACATCCCGCAGGCGCAGCAGGCCGCCATTGGCACTGGTGCGCAGGATCAGGTTCTCGAAATCCTCCACGCTGGTCAGCCGCCCCTGCAACTGCACCGACAGGGTGTACTGCTGATCCGGTGGCGCCGGCGCACCGCCGATCTGACCGGCCGGCACCAGCCGGTTCTGGCTGCGCACCGCGCTCACCACATCGTCGGCACTAAGACCGTTGGCCGTGAGACGGGTTGGATCGAGCCAGAGGCGATAGGCCAGTTCGCGGTTACCGAAGTAGGTGAGGCTGCCCACACCCGGGACCCGGCGAATCGCATCGGTGAGGTTCTGATCGAGCAGGCCGCTGATCGTCTCGACGCTGTAGGGATTGGCAGCATCCTCACTGCTGAAGTTGACCACCAGCAGAATTGAGGTGGAGGCCTGATTCACGGTCACACCCGCCTGGCGCACCTCCTCGGGCAGCCTTGGCTGGGCCAGGGACACCCGGTTCTGCACGTTCACCTGGTTGATGTCGCGGTTGCTGCCGCTGGCGAAGAACACCGTGATGGCGCTGGTGCCGTCCGCGCCGCTGGTGGAGGTGAGGAACTCCATGTTCTCCACCCCGTTGATCTGCTGCTCGAGCACGCTCGTCACCCCCTGCTCCACGCTCACCGCATCGGCGCCCACATAGCGGGAGCTGACGTTCACCGTGGGCGGGGCGATGTCCGGCAGGCTTTCGATCGGCAGCAGAGGCAGGGCGATCAACCCGGCGAACACCACCAGCAGGCTGCACACCGTGGTGAGCACGGGGCGGATGATGAAGCGGTTGGAAGGGGACATGGCAGGGCCCGCTCAGTTCACCTGCACGGGGGACCCATGGCGCAGGTTCAGCAGATTGGAGGTGATGACCTGCTGGCTGGCAGCCAACCCCCGCAGCACGGGGTAACGATTGCGCTGCAGGGGGCCGAGCCGAACGGGCACCTGCAACGCAAACCGCCCGTCGGCAGGGAGCTCGGCAAGGATCTTGGCGCTGATCCGGCCAGGATTGGCCCTGAGCTGCTCCAGCGTGCCGACCACAAAGACGAAACTCTGGCCCGACAGCTGGGTGACCGCCGCAAATGGCACCGACAGCTGGGTGTCGCTGGCCAGCACCAGCCGAGTGCGCGTGCGCAGCCCGGAGCGCAGATCCCCACGGGCATTGGGGAACTCCGCTTTCACCAGCAGCGACTGGCTGCTGGCGATGATGCCTGGATCGATCGAGCGCACCTGACCCTCGGCCAGGGGACGGTTGCTGGCCGGGTCCATCAGCACCACCGGCTGCCCCACCCGCACCCGCTCGGCGTACACCGCGGGCACATCGATGCGGGCCAGCAGACGGTCATTGCGGATGATGGAGGTGAACGGACTGCCGGCCTGAATCACATCCCCGGCCTTGACCTGCAGATCCCCCACCACACCGGCGATCGGTGCCTTGAGATCACGGAACTGCAGATCCGCCTGGCGGGCCACCAGCTGCTGACGTGAGGAGATGAACTGCTGGCGGGCCTGATCGCGGCGCAGGGCCGTTTCGGCACCCATCCGCGCCAGCATGTCGAAGCGCTCGAAGTTGATCCGATCGGTTTCGGCCTGAGCCTTGAGCGCCTCCACCTCGGCCCTCAGCTGCACCTGATCAAGCACCAGCAGGCGCTGGCCCTGGCTCACCTGATCCCCCTGACGCACCAGCAACTGCTCGATCCGGCCGGAGGCCTGGGCCGCCAGCGCCACCTCATCAAGTGCCTCCAGCGTGCTCACCGTCTCCACACTCTGGCTGAACTGGGCCGGCGCCACGGGAGCGGTCTGCACCGGGAGCGCACGTTGCTGCACAACCGGTGCCTTCGACTGACAAGCCGCTGTTGTGACCATCAGAAGCAGGCTCAGGCCGAGCCCACCAGCCCTGAATCGTTGCGGCAAGGGAGGCATCATCGGGGGAGGGGATCAGCGCAACAGGACGATCAGCGCAACAGCACAAGGACCGTCAAGGAGAAACCTGGCGCGCTGAATCAACATTCTGAATCAGCAGGGTGCATCAGCAGGGTTAATCAGCAGGCTGAAAAAACCAGGCTGAAGAAACAGGCTGAACCCACAGATGCAGGGAGCAGGTTGATCAGGGTCCAACAAGGGTGGGTGTGCGAGTGAGCCCTCAGGAGACGAAGTCCTGTGCCCAGCCACAGCAGGCTACCCACAGATTCGAGCGCCAACGGATTCTGTCAGATCTCCTCCGGTCCTTCCGGTTCCCCCAGCTGGGTGAGGGCCAGCTGGCGCATGGTTTCGCCCCAGGCCGCACAACCGCCAGCACCGCTTACCAGGATCAGGGCCTTGAGCAAGGAGATCGGACGGAGGGACTCCCCCGGCGTGCCGGTGACGCGGTGCACCAACACCAGGAGCACGCTGGCGGCCAGAGTAGCCAGAGCGGCACTGAGCACGATGCGGCGGCGATCGACCCGATGCTGACGGCCCTTGCGGTAACCGGGTGGATGGGGGAGCGGCATGGATCGAATCAGGCCGGTGGGGGAATGTCAGGTCCCAGCGGATCAGCGTCGGCGCTGGCGGGGAACCAGGCCTCCTCCAGCTGCTTCATCAGCACATAAAAGGCAGGAACCACAAACAGACTCAGCCCCGTGGCCACCAGCAGGCCGCCGAAAATCACGGCCCCGAGTGAGCGCTGGCTGAGGGCCCCGGCACCACTGGCCACCAGCAAGGGGAAGAAGCCGGCCAAGGCCGCCATCGCCGTCATCAAAATGGGGCGCAGGCGCGATCGGGCCGCACCCGACGCCGCCTCCGCAGCCGCCATGCCCTGCTCCATCCGCTGGTTGGCCAGATCCACAATCAGGATTCCATTCTTGGCTGCCAGCCCGATCAATGTCACCAGACCCACCTGGGCATAGACGTTGTTCACCTGGCCGCGCAGCACGAGCAAGGCCAGAGCACCCAGCATGGCCAGGGGCACAGTCATCAGGATGATCAGCGGATCGATGTAACTGCCGTACTGGGCCGAGAGCACCAGATAGACCACCACGATCCCCAGGGCGAACACCAGGGCGGCCAGGGCCCCGGCCTGCACTTCGGAGCGGGTGAGGGCCGACCAGTCTGAGCCGATGTTGCTGAGATTGAGCTGCCGGAACGTGGCCATCAGGGTGTCGATCGCCTGACCGCTGCTGCGGCCCATGGCCTCCACGCCCTGAATGAGCACGGTCCGATAGAGGTCAAAGTGGCTGATGATCGGCGGCGCGCTGTCCAGCCGCACCTTCACCACATTGGTGAGGGGAATCAGCTTGCCGCTGCGGTCGGGCACGTAGAGATTATCGAGCGATTGCACCACCTCTCGCTTACTTCCCTCGGCCTGCACATACACCTGACGGTACTGCTGATTCTCGTAGGTTTGGTTTACAAAACTACCGCCGTTGATGGTGCCGAGCACCTGCATGGCCTGGCCGAAGTCGATGTTCAGGGAAGCCATCCTGTCCCGGTCTGGCTCCAGTCGCCACACCGGTGCGTCGCTGATGAACTGGGTGTAGAGATTACCGAAATCGCCCGTGGCCCTGGCCTTACCGATCAGCTTGCCCGCCATCTGGGCCAGATCGGTGGGGCTGTAGCCACCATTGCTGAGGTCATTGAACTGGAACGAGAGACCACCCTGAGCACTGAAGCCGGGCACGGCCGCAGGCGACTGGGCCAGCACCAGCGCACCGGGAATCTCATGGAACTCCTTGTTGAGGCGGGCGATGATCTCCTGGGCCGACTGGCCTTTGCCACTGCGCTCATCAATCGGCCGCAGCCCGAAGAAGAACAGACCCTGGTTGAGCGAGCCACCATTGAAGCCAGCCCCACCAACAATCTCACCGGAGATGATTTCTTTCTCCTTGGCCAGGATCGCCTGAGCCTTGGTGGCGACCTCCATGGTCGCCTCGATCGAGGCCTGCGGGGGGAGCTGAATGATCCCAAGCCCGTAGCCCTGATCCTCCGTGGGCACAAAGCCGGTGGGAATGGCGGTGAACGCCACCCCGGTCAGCACGATGCCGCCCAGAAGCAGCAGTGCGACCAACCGACGCAGCCGGATCACCTGATTCAAGACGCGGCCGTAGACGTTGGCCAGGCGATCAAAGCCTGCATTGAAGGCCTTGAAGATCGGCATCAGGAAGGTGCCCACCAGAGCACCGAGGCCGCCGAGCACAATCGACAGCAACCAGCCGCCGGCCATGGCACCGTAAATCCCACCGAAGGCAGCGCCGATCAGGGTCCAGCGCAGACCGCGGGGCTCGGTCTTGCCACCGCCCAGCAGCAGGGCCGACTGCAGAGGTTTGCCGGTGATCGCATTGAACGTGGAGACCAGGATCGAAAAGACGATCGTGAGTGCGAACTGGCGATAGATCACACCGGTGGCCCCGGGGAAGAAGGTCACCGGCACAAACACCGCCAGCAGCACGAGCGCTGTGGCCAGAATGGCGCCGGTGAGCTCCTTCATGGCGTTGGAGGCGGCCCTGAATGGGCGGTCGCCCGCTTCGATCCGGGCCGATACCGCCTCCACCACCACAATCGCGTCGTCCACCACCAGACCGGTGGCCAGGATGATGCCGAGGAGGGTCAGCTCGTTGATCGAAAACCCGAACACCTTCACGAAGATCAAGGCGCCAAGCAGGGCGATCGGCAGGGCCAGGGCGGGCACGGCAGTGGCTTTCCAGTCCTGCAGAAACAGGAAGATGATCAGCAGCACCAACACCACGGCGTCTCGCAGAGCATCGAGGGCGCCCTCAATCGAGGCATTGATGAAATCGGTTTGGTCAAACACCTTCTCCAGCACCACACCGGGGGGGAGGGTATTGCTGAAGCTGGTGAGCACCTCATCCACGGCCTTGGCGGTGCTGATGGCGTTGCTGCCAGGCAGCTGGATCACACCAAAGCCAACACAAGGGTAACCGGTGCGGGCATTGACAGCCTGCTGGTTGAAGTTCTGGAAAGCATACTCAGCACGGCCGACGTCCCCAACACGAATCAGGCCGCCATCGGGTCCCTTGGCGAGAATGACATCTTCAAACTGTTTGACAGTTTCCAGAGTTCCATTCACCAAAATCGGGAATGTGGTGCGATTGGCGCGGGTGGAGGGCGGGCCGCCGATGCTGCCAGCAATCACAATCTGATTCTGGGATTTCAGAGCCTCAACAACTGCATCAACACTTAGGTTGAAACGGGCAAGACGCTGCGGATCCACCCAGATTCGATAGGCGGGGTTACTGGCGCCGAAGATATTCACCTGACCCACACCCTCGGCCCGAGTCAGGGGGTAATAAAGGTTGAGCTGGAGCAGGCCATTGAGATATTCCCGGCTGAACTGCCCCGCTGTCGACGTGAGGTTGTACACCAGAAGATAGCTGCTCGCCGTCTGCTGAACCGTCACCCCCTGAGCATTGACCTGAGGCGGCAACTGGGGGCTGGCGGTTTGCACCCGGTTAAGCACATTCACCTGATCGATATCAGGATCCGTACCTGCCTTGAAGTACACGTTCACCTGGCTGGTGCCCTGGCTGGTACTGAACGAGGTGATGTAATCCATCCCCGGCGCACCGTTGATCTGTTCCTCGAGGGGGCCCGTCACCGCACTCTCCACGGTGAGCGCGTCGGCCCCCGGCAGATTGGCGTTCACCTGCACCGTGGGCGGGGCAATGTTCGGCAGGTTCTCGATCGGCAGCAGCGGCAGGCTGATCAGGCCGGCCATCAGGATCAGGATGCTGCACACCGTGCTGAGCACGGGGCGGCGAATGAAGGTGTCGGAAAGACTCATCGGGCCTGGGTCCGGCTGGCGGCGGGCAGGCGCATGCCGGCGAACGGGCTCTGCAGCGCCGTGGCCGACTGCACCGAGAGGCCGCTGCGCAGCTGGGCCAGATTGCCCACCACCACGGTGTCTGCGGCAGTGAGGCCCTCCAGCACCGGGTAGGCGCCGGCCTGCAGGGTCCCCAGACGCACGGGCACCTGAATGGCCACGGGAAGATTGGCCACGGGCGGGGGATCGAGCTCCCGGCCGAGGCGGCGCCGGGCCTCCTCCGCGCTCACCGCCAGGAACACAAAGGTCTTGCCCGCCTGCAGCAGTACAGATTGCTGGGGAATGGCCAGCACCCGACGCTGGTCGAACACCAGGGTGGCGCTGACCCGCTCGTTGTTGCGCAGGGCCCCATCGGGATTGTTGAAGGCTGCCTTCACAAGCAACGTCTGGCGCTCCTTGTCGAGATCCGGTGCCACGAACACCACCTGGCCGGTGGCCCTCGGGCGGCGTGGGTCAGGCCCCTTGAGAATCACCGGCAGACCAGGGCGCACCCGGTCGCTGAGCTCGCCAGGCACATCGATTCGCACCCAGAGCCTGCTGTTGTCAACCACACTGGTTACCACCTGGCCCGCCTGGATCACATCACCGATCTTGAAGTTCAGGCTGCCCACATACCCCTCAATCGGAGCCACCACGTTCTTGTAGGCGAGGGTGGCGCTGGCGGCCTTGAGTCGGTCGCGGCTCTGGATGGCCTGAGTCACATAGAAGTCGCGGTCTTTGGTGGAGACGGCCCCTTGCTGATTGAGAAAGATGTAGCGCTCGGCGTTGATGAAATCCTTACGAGCCTCTGCCGCATCGGCATCGACTTCAGCCCGCTGCTGCACCTGATCCAGGCGGAACAGCAGGTCTCCCGGCCGCACGCTCTGACCCTCATTGACAGGCATGGAGGTGATGCGACCGGCAATCTCCGAAGCCAGGCGGATCTCGCGGATCGCTTCGAGCGTGCTCTGGTAGTCGGCCGAGTCGGTGATGAGCTGGGGGCTGGGGTTCACCAGCTGCACCTGGGGAGGCACTGCCGCCGGCGGTCTGGGCCTGCTGCAGGAAGCCAGCAGGGATGCCCCGAAGCAGGCACTGAAGAGAGCCACAAGCACCCTGGCTGCCGGGACGGCTCGACTTGCGCGCACGGATACAGGCTGGTTACGCAGCAAGCTACACAAGGCGCCGGTGTTGCCAAGTGCCCTCGGAACAGTCTCTGAGCCGGACCTGCAGCAACAGGGCAACCAAGACTCCGCCGGCACCTGACGTCAGCATCACCCACCTCCGCCGAACTGAACACCCTCAGCCGTGACCGATCTCTTCAGCCACCAACGGCAGGTGCAGCTGCAGAAGCTGGCGCCCCTGGCCGACCGGCTGCGCCCCCGCTGCCTCGATGACTTCGTCGGCCAGGAAGCAATTCTCGGTCCGGGGCGGCTGCTGCGGCGCGCCATCACCGCCGACCGGGTGGGCAATCTGATCCTGCATGGGCCGCCCGGAGTGGGCAAAACCACCCTGGCCCGGATCATCGCCGGCAGCACCCGGGCCCACTTCAGCAGCCTCAATGCCGTGCTGGCCGGGGTGAAGGACCTGCGGGCCGAGGTGGAGGCCGCCCAACAGCGCCTCGCTCGGCATGGGCTGCGCACGATTCTGTTCATCGATGAGGTGCACCGCTTCAACAGCAGCCAGCAGGACGCCTTGCTGCCCTGGGTGGAGAACGGCACCCTCACCCTGATCGGTGCCACCACCGAGAACCCCACCTTCGAGGTCAACAAAGCGCTGGTCAGCCGCTCGCGCCTGTTCCGGCTGCTGCCGCTCGAACCGCCACACCTGCACCAGCTGCTACAGCGGGCGCTGGCCGACCCGGAGCGGGGCTATGGCGATCGCACCATCGCGCTCGCCGCTGAGGCGGCGGACCACCTGGTGGACGTGGCCGGCGGTGATGCCCGCAGCCTGCTCAATGCCCTGGAGCTGGCGGTGGAAACAACGGAGCCCGATGGTGACGGCAGGATCACCATCGATCTGGCCACCGCCGAGGAATCCATCCAGCAGCGGGCCGTGCTCTACGACAAGCAGGGCGACGCCCACTTCGACACGATCAGTGCCTTCATCAAGTCGCTGCGCGGCAGCGATGCCGATGCGGCCCTGTTCTGGCTGGCCCGGATGGTGGAGGCCGGGGAAAATCCACGGTTCATCTTCCGGCGCATGCTGATCGCGGCCGGTGAGGATATCGGTCTGGCCGACCCCCAGGCGATCGTGGTGGTGGAAGCCTGCGCCGCGGCCTTCGAGCGGGTGGGCCTGCCGGAGGGGCTCTATCCCCTGGCCCAGGCCGCCCTCTACCTGGCAGCGGCCGAGAAGAGCAACAGCGCCCTGGCCTTCTTCGACGCGCTCCGCACCGTACGGGCCACGGCCCGCCAGGACGTGCCGTCGCACCTGCGCGATGGCAACCGC
Source organism: Cyanobium sp. NIES-981 (assembly GCA_945901765.1). Lineage (GTDB taxonomy): Bacteria > Cyanobacteriota > Cyanobacteriia > PCC-6307 > Cyanobiaceae > NIES-981. The sequence goes on from CAMDLO010000016.1 coordinate 31,889, forward strand.
GATGGCCAGCTGTTCGGCGACGGCGTGGGCTACCGCTACCCCCATGCCTATGCCGAACACTGGGTGGCCCAGCAGTACCTGCCTCGCAGCCTGCAGGGGGAAGTGTTCTGGCAGCCGGGCCGCCTGGGCTGGGAAGGAGCACGGCGCCAGCGGCTGCAGCAGCGCCGGGCGGCCCAGCTGGCGGCGGCGGCGGAATCGTCCCACGATGGCGAAACCTGGCTGAGCAGCAGCCCGGACGATCCCGCGCTGACCCGCTGGCTGCAGCGTCAGTCCGTCGCCGAGGGGGCCCGGCTGGATGCCCTGCGGCGGCGCTTCTGGCAGGGCGTCAGCTGGCGGCGCCACGACCGGGTGCTGCTGCTTGACGCCCAGTCACTTCTCTGGGCGCTCGATCCGATTGAGGCGACGCCCGAGGGGGGGGTGGTGATCACCGTTGCCGACACCAGCTGCCGGCAGCGGCTGGAGGCGCAACTGGAGCTGCTCGACAGCCTGCGCCGCCCCCAGATCCTGACAATCACACCGGACAGTCCCGAGCCGCTGGCCGAGGCCTGCGGCGCAGGACGATTCGAATGGATCGCCGCCCGCCAGCCATGGCCGCGACAATCCCCTGCCGTGATCCAGACCTGGTGGCAGGCGCTGGAAACCCTGCTCACGGCTGACGGAGAATGCAGGCTGCTGTTCAGTGGGCCTCGCCTGGGACCAGCCGGATCCTTGCTGCGGCTGCTGACAGACCAGGAGAGGAATGGGGTTGCCCCTGAACAGCTGGAGTGCCTCAGACAGATTGCCGCCGCCGAGGGCCAGGCCCTGGCAACCGAGGGAGCCGAGCTGAACCACTGGCGCGATGGGGCCCAGGCCGCGGGCTGGCAGCTGCAGGAGCAGTGCTGGCTCGAAAGCCTGGGGCTTGAGCTCAGCCCGGCGCTGCTGGAGCGCTGGCTGGCGCCCCAGAGCGCCTATCGCCGCCGCCTCGGCTCCAGCCTTGACGCCGACACGATCAGCCGGCTGGGTGAGCTGCTGGATCGCCAGCGGGGCAGCAGGCTGCCCCAGGAACTGGAACACACCCTGTTGATCGCCCACCGGCCGGGCTGAGCGGAGCACGCTCCCCCGGGCATCACCAGAGCCCGCGGATCACAGAGGGCTGGGGAGCCGGAACCGCGGCTGGAGCCTGGGTGTTGATGCGCACCTGAGCCACCGGGTCGCTCTGCTGATTGGCCTGAATGCAGGCGGGCAGGAAGACATACCAGGAAAGCAGGGACGTGCACTGGGCCTCGCCCTGGCAACGGCCTTCAGCACAGACGTTCTGAGCACCGCTGTAGGTGTTGCAGAAGTCGGCCAGGCGCATGTCGACGGGCAGATTGGCCATGATGCCGGCCGCAGAGATCTGACCGTCGCGAGCATCAGCAATGATGGCCGCCCGCAGGGCCTGCACCGAATAGCTGGTCTTGCTCCAATAAGGGAAATAGCTGGTGGTCTGATTTTTAAGGAATTTCACTCCGTTGGCGGAGTAGAGGAAGCGGCTCACCCCCACCATGTCAACGGAGTAGGTCTTGTTGAGGCCTTCACGTACCTCATCAGCTGTCCACCCCGAGCTGTTCAGACCACTCTGCAGTCCGCGATCCGTCACCTCACCGGATTCAAGAAAAGTCTTCATTGCCGCCCTATTGGTGGACCAGACGGCACCGCCGGTGTTCCAACGGATCGGCAGACCGTTATCCACCGAGGCGGCGGCAGGGAGCACCATTGCCACCAGACCTGCGCCAACAACAAGACCTGCCATCACAGGCCGGTTCATGGTCTTCAGAGGCCTGTTCATGGTCTTCACTAGCCTGATCATGATCTTCACTGTTGGATCAAGGACCTCATCTGGACCGTAGCCAGAGCTTCCAGAAGGGAAATCGGAGCGCAAGGGGCACTTACAAACTGAAACATGCCGCGAAATCCGCTGCAGATCAGCGAATCACACGCGGTCGATCGGCCACAGGTTCTGCGGCGGATCGAATCCGGGGCGCTTGCCATGGTCTGCTCCCTAAACTCCCGCCAGACAAAGCACACACTCCACCATGGCCCTGGCGATCGGAGTTCAAGCCCCTGATTTCACCTTGCCGGATCAGAACGGTGATCCCGTGCAACTCTCAGCGCTCCGCGGCCAAAGGGTTGTCATCTATTTCTACCCGAAAGATGACACGCCCGGATGCACCAAGGAGGCCTGTAACTTTCGCGATCAATGGCAGGCCTTCGAGCAGCACGGCATGCGGGTGCTCGGCATCAGCAAAGATGGCGCCGCGAGCCACGCCAAATTCATCGCTAAATATTCACTTCCCTTCACGCTGCTCACGGATGCTGAGCCCTGCCCTGTGGCCAGCGCCTATGACAGCTACGGACTTAAAAAATTTATGGGGAAGGAGTACATGGGCATGATGCGCCACACCTTCGTGATCGATCCGGCTGGGGCGATCGAACAGATTTACACAAAGGTCAAGGCGGAGACAATGGCTGACACGATCCTTGCCGATCTGGGCCTGAGCTGAGCGCAGCCAGGGCAGCGAGCGCCAGATCCGGCTGACAGGCCACCCCCAGGGCTGGCGCCAGCCAGGTCCCATCTCCACCGGTCACCCACAGCCGGCATTCAGGGTCAGACAAGCGCAGGTCTTGCCAGGCGGCCTGAACCGCGGCAGCCATCCCCAGCCTCACCCCCTGCTCCATCGCCTCTGCTGTGGCGCTGGGCCAGGGCACACCCACCGCTGCCGCCCCGGGCTCGACCGCGCTGGTGGACCAGGGAAGCTGGCTGGTCGCCTCGGCCAGACTCCGCAGCTGCAGGGCACGACCGGCCTGGATCCGACCACCGGCGAAGACCCCGTCCCGATTCACGCGGGTGAGGCTCAGGGCCGTGCCGGCGTCGGCCACCAGGGCCGCGGTCCTGCCCAGCCGCCAGGCCCGCCAGGCCACCAGCGCCCGGTCCACCCCGATCCAGTCGGGCAGGCCCGCAAGCGGGACAGCACCGGTGTGCAAACGCCGGGAAGGATCAAGCCCAGCCCCCTCAGGCACCGGACCGACCGCAGCCCAGGCCCGCAGCCGGGACAGCAGGGCGAGCGGGATCGCACCGCCAGGCGACGGCGGGGGGCTGCTCCAGCAGCTCAATCCCCCGGAGGAATGCCCCACAGCCCAGTGCCAGCGGCTGTTGCCGATCAGCAGCCAGGCGTTGTGGCCGGGTTCCAGATCCAGAGCCGCGCCTGGAGCCTGGAATGACACCGTCAGATCCCCTCTCCCATCAGGCCGGGCAGATGGATTCCGCATTCCTGCTTCAGACCGCTGAACCGGGTGGCACGTCCGTTGAGCGCACCGTCATCGGGTGCACTGGAGTGCCAGTCCCCCACCGTGGAATAGCCCTGCTCGAACAGGGGGTGCTGGGGCAGACCGTGCTCCTGCATGTAGTAGTACACCTCCCGATTTGACCAGTCCAGCAGCGGCCTCAGCGACCAGCGCTGACGCACCCCGGCGAGCACGGCCATCGAGCGGCGGTGATCGGTCTGGCTGCCGCGCACGCCACTGGCCCAGCAGCGCACATCGAGCTGGGCGAGAGCCTGATCCAACGGTTCGACCTTGCGAATCCGGTGATAGAGCTCCAGGTCCTCGACACGGCCGGTCTCCCACAGACGTCCGTGCAGGGCCTCCATCCGGGCGGGGCTGAGCGCAGCCTGGGCCACATGGGGGGTGATCCCCAACAGGCTGCAGAGCTGCTCGGCATAGCGATAGGTCTCGGCGGGGAGATAGCCCGTATCCACCCAGATCACCGGCAGCGACAGCGCCCGTTCAGCCATCAGCTGGCTGGCCTGATGGAGCAGAACCGCAGACTGAATCCCAAAGCTCGTGGTGATGGCAAACCCTTCGCCAAAGCAATCCAGCCCCCAGCCCAGACGCGCGGCGGGGGAGAGGGGCAGCAGTTGCGCAAGGGCCGCCTCGGAATCCACCGGCAGGCCGCAACGGTCTGGGGGGAGGGCTGTCGCTGGAGCAATCACCATTCACGCATCATCGCCCCGCATCCGCCCCGCCGCCGGGGATGGCGGGGCGGATGCGGGGCCTCAGCGGTGCGGCCAGGCAGCCATGATCAGCCAAGAGCGGTTGCCGTGATGCCCACCCCCCGCAGCACATCCCGCCCCGAGCCTGAGATCCCCATCGGGCCGACGGCCGGACCGCCGTCCGATCAGGCGCCCACGGTGATCGTGGGAGGGGGGTTCGGCGGTCTTTACACCGCCCTGGCCCTGGCGGAGCGCCGCCATCACCCGCCCCTGCTGCTGATCGAACCCCGGGAACATTTCCTGTTTCTGCCGCTCCTTTATGAGCTGCTGAGCGGCGAGCTGCGGCGCTGGGAAGTGGCGCCCCGCTACGACACCCTCCTG
>CAMDLO010000017.1:0-35575 GCA_945901765.1 Cyanobium sp. NIES-981
CCTCCGCAAGCATCCCTTCCGCCTCGGCGGCGATCTCCCTGCGCGCCTCCTGGTTGCGAGTCACCACCTCCTGCAGGTCGTCCACATCGAACGACTGGACACCGCTGAGGCAAGCGCAATCAGCGGCAATGTTGCGCGGCACCCCAATGTCAATCAACATCAGTGAACTGCGCCGATTCAGGGCCTCCAGCCGAGCCGGGGTGATGATCGGTTCCTCCGCAGCCGTGCTGGTGAACACCAGCGAGCAGGTGCTGAGGCAATGATCGAGGTCCGTCAACGGCCGACATTGCACCGGCAGGGTTGGAAAATCAGCAGCCAGTTGATCCGCCCTGCTGACCGTGCGGTTGAGCAGCACAACCCCCCGGCAGCCCTTGGCCTGCAGATGTTGCAGCAGCAAGCGGGACATGCGCCCAGCGCCAACGACTGCCACCTGCTCCTGGTCGAGGCTGACCAGCTCATCGACACCTCGGCTCTGACCGACTTTCAATTGGGCCAGCTCAACAGCCGCAGAGCTGATCGAGACAGCACCGGTGCCGAGGTTGGTTTCCGTGCGCACCCGCTTACCGGTGCTCACCGCCTGGTTGAGAAGCCGGTTGAGGATCGGACCAACGGAACGGTGCTCCTGCCCGAGACGCACCATCTTCTTGACCTGGGAGAGAATCTGGCCCTCTCCAAGCACCAGGGAGTCGAGACCTGCCGCCACGCGCAACAGATGGCCGACGGCTTCGTCGTGGTGAAAGGTGAACAGGTGAGGGGTCAGCTGCTCAATCGGCAAACCGGAGTGCCCACTGAGGAAGGAGCCCACCGCCCGGATGCCCTGCTCCGGATGGCGCAGCAGGGCATAGATCTCGAGACGATTGCAGGTGCTGAGAATCGAGGCCTCCAGCACCTGGTCGTCATGGCGCAGCTGCTGGAGGGAGGCCTCCATCGTCTGCTCGGGGATGCTGAGCCGCTCACGGATCTCCACCGGAGCGGTGTGATGGCTCAGTCCGACGACCGCAATGTGCATGGAAGGTATCAGACGCCGTTCAGCGAATCAGATGAACGCGGGATCGAGCCACTCTCAACGGAGGGCAATGCTCTGAGCGCCGTCCTTGATGTGCACCGTGGTGGTGAAGCGGGCGGTGTTGTCGAGGGTGCTGATCACCAGTGAACTGGTGCGGGTGCAGTCTTTCTCAAACTTCACCCCGTCAAACAGCAGGCCATCGGTGATGCCGCTTGCCGCGAACACAACATTCTGGCCGCAGGCGAGCTCCTCAGCCTCGTAAACCTTGTCGGGATCATTGATTCCCATTTCAGCAAGGCGCGCGAGGTTGCCTTCGCGGGTCAGACCTTCCCACTCCTTGGTCTGGGCGACAGCCGGGTCATAGACCAGCTGCCCCTGGAAGTGACCACCCAGGGCACGCAGGGCGGCTGCGGAAATCACCCCCTCAGGTGCGGCACCGATACCCATCAGGCAGTGGGTGCCGGTACCGGCAAACCCACAGGCGATGGCGGCCTGGACATCACCGTCGGAGATCGGTTGCACGCGGGCACCGGTGGAGCGGATCTCCTTGATCAAATCCTTGTGGCGGGCCCGATCCATCACCACGATCACCAGTTCATCCTTGGGCAGACCCAGGCACTGGCTGAGGATTTCAATGTTTTCGGTGGCCGACTTGCGGATGTCCACCTTGCCCTTGGCGGCCGGGGGTGCCGCCAGCTTGTTCATGTAGAAGTCGGGAGCATTGAACAACCCTCCGCGATCGGAGGCGGCGAGCACCGCCATCGAGCCCCGCTGGCTGTTGGCGCAGAGGTTGGTGCCTTCGCAGGGGTCAACCGCGAAGTCAACACCGGGACCGTTGCCGCTGCCCACTTCTTCACCGATGTACAGCATCGGCGCTTCATCGCGCTCCCCCTCTCCGATCACGATGCGGCCCTGCATCTCGATCTTGAGCATGCGCTCGCGCATCGCTTCGACGGCAGCTGCGTCGGCCTCGTTCTTGAGGCCCATGCCGGTGAGCCTGGCCGAGGCGATGGCGGCCTGTTCGACGACCTCGAGAATTTCCTGGATGAGGGTGCGATCCACGGTGATCCGGCTGGGGGAGGGACTGAAGGCTCGGGGGCCGGAAGCGCGGGGCCTGATCGGTGGAGGTTCTGGGCGGTGTCCGCGTCCAGGCCGGCACAGATGGCTGTCGCTGCACGGCCTCTCGGACCTGAAGCGGCGCCACTGTATCAGCGCTTTCAACAACAGAGCCCTTGCCGGATCAAGCCAGTTGCGCAGGGGGACCCGTCAGCGCCGGCTGGAGTGGCGGCACCGCTTCCTACAATCCCTGCCCAATCCCGGCCCGCCCCATGACCAGCAAGTCCCTGGTGGTTTCACCATCCATCCTCTCGGCCGACTTCTCGCGGCTTGGCGACGACGTGCGGGCGGTCGATCAGGCCGGCGCCGACTGGATTCACGTCGATGTGATGGATGGCCGGTTCGTGCCGAACATCACCATCGGTCCCCTGATCGTGGAAGCCCTGCGGCCTGTCACCAGCAAGCCCCTCGACGTGCACCTGATGATCGTGGAGCCCGAGAAGTACGTGACCGACTTCGCCAGGGCGGGCGCTGACATCATCTCGGTGCAGGTGGAGGCCTGCCCTCACCTGCACCGCAACCTCGCCCAGATCAAGGATCTCGGCAAGATGGCCGGTGCCGTTCTCAATCCCAGCACTCCCCTCGACACGCTGAATTACTGCCTGGAGCTGTGCGATCTGGTGCTGATCATGAGCGTGAACCCTGGCTTCGGGGGCCAGAGCTTCATCGAGAACCAGGTCGAGAAAATCCGCGAACTCCGCCGCCGTTGCGACGAGAAAGGTCTTGATCCCTGGATCGAGGTGGACGGCGGCATCAAGCCTGGCAACGCCTGGAAGGTGATCGAAGCCGGAGCCAATGCGATCGTGAGTGGTTCCGGTGTGTTCGGTGCGGCCGACTACGCCCAGGCGATCCAGGGGATCCGCGACAGCCGTCGGCCTGAAGCGTGAGCCGCTGCTGGGGTGGGTGTGGCTACCCGCCCCCTGACGCTCTTTGCACCGAAACGTCCACCGGGGAAGGGGAACAACGGGCTAACCACGGTTCCGATCCACGGCGATCAGGGAGAGGTCTGGAACCTCTTCCCTGAGACCCAGTTCCCTGAGACCCAGGCTGTAGGGCCTCGATTCGTGTCGGTGTCGGTGTCAGGCCAGGGGGTGCCGTGAATCCCCCTCAGCTGTCGAAGAACCAGCCGTAGCTGTGCAAGCCGATCCCGAGAAGATTGACGCCGATGTAGCAGACGACAATCACCACCAGACCCGCGGCTGCGACGAGGGCCGGGCGCCGCCCCTGCCAGCCTCGGATCAGACGGGTGTGCAGGTAGGCCGCATAGACCAACCAGCAGATCAGGGCCCAGGTTTCCTTGGGATCCCAGCTCCACCAGCTGCCCCACGCCTCATTCGCCCATACCGCGCCACTCACCAGCCCGACCGACAGCAGCAGGAAGCCAACTGTGATCGTGCGGTAACTGAGGGAATCGAGCTGCTCCACCATCGACATCGACACGCTGCTGAGCTGGAGGGGAGACGCCATTGCCCCAGGCCCGTCACTGTTCAACCGGGCCTGGCGGTAGCCACCGCTGCCGATCGAGCTGCTGCGCAACTCGAGCGCTTCGCCGCGGTCGGTGATCAGAACCGCGATCGACAGCAAGGAGCCGACCAGCAGAGCGGCGTAACTGAGCATGATCACGCTCACATGCATCACCAGCCAGCTGGAGCGCAGCGCCGGCACCAGTGGCGATGCTTCCTGCAGGCGATCCGGCAAAGCGAAGCTGGCGAAGGCGACGCAGCCCAATCCAATTGGAGTGGCTGCGGCAGCCACGAGGGGCGAGGGCCAGGAGCGCTCCACCACCAACTGGGTGAGCGTGCAGCCCCAGGCCAGAAAGCAGAGGGATTCGTAGAGGTTGCTGATCGGGAAGTGGCCGGAATCGATCCAGCGCAGCACCAGCTGGGCTGTGAGGCAGAGATTGGCCGCAGCCACCAGCAGGCGCACGGGTGAACTGGCACTGCCGCCGCTCAGGGCCCAGAACGACAAGGGCAGCACCAGCAACAGCAGGGCAAAGGCTGCCAGGCCGAGACCCAGCACGGGGTCATGCAACAGATCGGGCAAGGGTCAATTCATTCCGCCCTCTCAGTCTGGCGCCTCGACGCACCGCCAGGAGGGTCAACGGCTGGCCCGTTGCAACAGGCCCGCACCGATCAGCAGCCCGATCAGCACCGGAGACCAGGCGGACAACAGCGGGGGGAGCAGTCCTTTCACACCAACGGAACTGAAACTGAAGGCCACCAGGTAGTAGCCGAAGATCAACAGCACGCTCAGGCCAAAGCCCTGGCTGCGGCTGCGACGGGAGCTCGGCCTCACGCCCAGACTGCTGCCCATCAGGCCGAACACCAGACACACCGCCGGAAAAGCAAACTTCTCCTGAATGCGCACGCGCAGCTTGCGGGCGCCCTTGGCATCTCCAGATTCCCGCAACAGCCGCTCGGCGGTGCGCGCCTGACCGATGGTGAGGGCATTGGCATCCTTCGGTAATTTGGCAACTGCAATCGGTTCACTGCCCAGAGGGTAGAGATAGCGCTGAAAAGCCGCTGTGGTGTTTGGCGCGTCGGCGTCGTCTCCAACCACGTAGACATGCCCATCAAGGAACTCCCACTGGGCTTCGACTGGATTCCAGATCGCCCGTTGAGCGGTGAGCATCAACCTCTGGCCAGGGCGGGAGAGATCAAGGAGAGTGACATCCTCCATCACACCCTTATTAAAGCGCTGAGCGTAGAAAAAATGAGTCAGAACCTTTTCGGTTGAACCATCCTTAAGCTCAATGTCCCCATAGCGGGAGTAGGTGATCCGATCATTCTGCTCGCCGGTGACGGCGCGGCCGATGGCGCGATTCAGGGTGGCCTTGGCTTGCAGCAACGTATGGGGAACCACGGCTTCGTTGAAGCCGAACGTCAGCAGGGTCATCAGCAATGCCAGGCTGATGGCGGGCAGCACCATGCGCCAGGTGGCCACGCCGATGCTGCGCAGGGCCGTCAGCTCACTGTTGCCTGACAGCTTGCTGTAGGTGAGCAGGGTGGCCATCAGTGTGGCCATCGGAAAGGAGAGCACCAGGAAGGAGGGGAGCTCCAGCAGCAGCACCTGCACAGCCGCATCGAGCGGCAGGCCGGACTCCGCAACCCGACGCACCAGCTCGAACACGGCTCCAACCGAGAGCGACACGGCCGTAAAGGCAGCGATGCCGAAGATCAGGGGCCCGCAAAGCTCACCGAGGAGCCAACGGTCGAGCAGGGGCAGCCGCCGCCAGGGAGCCAGGGCAGCCGCGATGGCCCGCTGAAGAGTGCTCACAGCCGGAAGCCCTCACCCAGGTAATGGCGCCGGACCAGGGGATCATTGCCCACGGCCTGGGCATCGCCGGCAGCCAAAATGCGACCTTCCGAGAGGATGTAGGCGCGGTCTGTGATCGCCAGGGTCTCGCGCACATTGTGGTCGGTGACAAGCAGGCCCATGCCGCGCTGCCGCAGGCCGGCGATCAGCGCCTGGAGATCGGCAACGGCGATCGGGTCGACACCGGCGAAGGGCTCATCAAGCAGGAGATAGCGCGGCCCGCTGTGACCAACGGCCAGGGCGCGGGCCACTTCAGTGCGGCGCCGTTCCCCACCAGACAACTGGAAGCCACAACGGTGCTGGAACGCCTCGAGATGGAATTCGGCGACCAGGGTCTGCAGTCGCTCGCGCCGCTGCGCCGCTGCCACACCGCTCTGCTCCAGCGCCAGCAACAGGTTCTGCCGCACGGTGAGCAGACGGAACACACTGGCTTCCTGGGGCAGATAACCAATGCCAAGGCGGGCACGCTGGGGCATCGGCAGGGCGGCGATGTCCTGACCATCGAGCCGAACCGCGCCTGCATCAGGCCGGAGCAGGCCGGTCACCAGGCCGAAGGTGGTCGTTTTGCCGGCCCCATTGGGACCAAGCAAGCCCACCACCTCGCCGCGATTGAGCTGAATGGAGACATGATCAACCAGCACCCTGCCGCCGATCGCCAGGGTCACACCCACAAGCTCCAGGCTCATCGGGGCGGCGGTGGCAGGGTTGGTTGAGGCGTGGCTGGCTGGGCACGAGGACCCTGCAGCGGGGCGATCGGGAAGCGACTCAGCACCTGGGAGCCCTGCGGAGGCTCAGCCACAAAGCGCTGCTGATCCACCAGGTAGGTGATGCGCTCAGCGCGGATCGACGGACCGTCCGCCTGAATCACATCAACATCACCGCTGAGCACGACCCGACCCTCACGACTGAAGTACTGGGCCTGACGCGCTGTAGCCACCAACCTCTGATCGGGGTAAACGATGCGCACGTTGCCCGTGGCCGTGATTACACCCGTGAGATTGTCAGCCCGCTGCACATCGGACTCAATCGAGACCTGACCGCCGCTGCCGCTGGGCTGCGCACGCAGCGTCAGCGGCAGCAGGCAGCTGGCCAGGAGCAGGAGCAGTGGCGCAAAACGGTGAACCATATCTGCTGAATTTAGGCAGGAGATCCGCCGCTGGCCGGCCTGAGCTGAGGTGGGGGCAGACAGTCGCTGAACTGCTCGGCTTGCAGCAGCTGAAGCCAGCGGCTGGCCTGGTTGCGCAGCGCGAGGAGATCAAGCCCGAGGGCCTGATCAGGGCAACGGCGCAACCGGCCGAGGCCCTCACCGGTGAGGATCGTCGCACCGCGCCGGTTGCCACGCTCGTGATGCAACTGAGCAACCGCCAGCTGCAGGATTCCCTGCAAAAGCGGTCGCATCATCCCACTGCTTTCGTGCCAGAGCTCCTCAAAGAGATCGTGAGCGTCGTACCAGGCCCCATTGTTGAAGCAGGCGACCGCCTCATGAAAACGGGGATCGGCCATCAGCGCCTGCTCAGCGGGATCCGGTGCTGCTTCCGCAGAGGGCAGCTGGAGCCGATCATGAGCAGACGCCGGGCCTTGGCTCACCGTTTGGCTGGCTTCTTGGCCGGCAGCTTGCGCAGGCGGATCGACTCCGGGGTCACCTCCAGCATCTCGTCAGGACCGATGTACTCGAGAGCACGCTCCAGGGTCATCTGCATCGGCGCCTGCAGGGTGTCGAGCTCTTCAGCGCCGGCAGAGCGCATGTTGGTGAGCTGCTTGGCCTTGCAGACGTTGATCTCCAGGTCCTGGGGACGGTTGTTCTCACCGATGATCATCCCCTTGTACACCTTGGTGCCCGGTGTGATGAAGAACTGACCGCGGTCTTCCGCGTTCTTGAGCGCATAGAACGTGGCGGTGCCCTCTTCAAAGGCGATCAGCACACCATTGCGGCGGGCATCGAACTCGCCCTGCATCGCGCGATAGTCGAGGAAGGAGTGGCTCATGATTCCCTCGCCGCGGGTGGCCCGGATGAACTCACCGCGGAAGCCGATCAGGCCGCGCGACGGCACCACGAACTCCAGTTGGGTGCGGCCGTCGTTGGTGTTCTCCATGTTCTGCATCTCGGCCTTGCGGATGCCGAGCTTCTCGATGCAGGCGCCCACCGATTCCTCGGGCACATCCAGCACCAGGGTCTCGAACGGCTCCGAGGGGGTGCCGTCGATGGTGCGGAAGATCACCTGAGGCTGGCTCACCTGGAACTCGTAGCCCTCGCGGCGCATCGTCTCGATCAGGATGCCGAGGTGCAGCTCGCCGCGTCCGCTCACTGCCCAGCGATCAGGGGAATCGGTGTCCTCGACCCGCAGCGCCACGTTGGTGAGCAGCTCCTTGTTGAGGCGATCGCGCACCTGGCGGCTGGTGACGAACTTGCCTTCCTTGCCGGCGAAGGGGGAATCGTTGACGACGAAGGTCATCTGCAGGGTGGGTTCATCCACCTTGATCAGCGGCAGCGCCTTGGGCTCATCCGGGCAGGCGATCGTTTCGCCGATGTTCACCTCATCGAAACCGGCCACGGCCACCAGATCACCGGCGCGGGCCTGCTCGATCTCCACCCGCTGCAGACCCTGGAAGCCCAGCAGCTTGCTGATGCGGCCGCGCTTGACGCTGCCGTCATCGCGCAGCAGGGCCACCGGCTGGTTGGCGCGGATGGTGCCGTTGTGGATGCGGCCGATCATGATCCGGCCGAGGAAATCGCTGTAGTCGAGGGTGGTCACCTGCAGCTGCAGGGGCTTCTCGGGATCGCCAACCGGCGGCGGCACATGGCGAAGAATGGCATCAAACAGCGGCCTCATCGTCTCGCTGTCGGTCTTCATGTCCGGTTTGGCATAGCCGCCCATGCCACTGCCGAACAGATAGGGGAAATCGCACTGGTCGTCGTCGGCACCCAGTTCCAGGAACAGGTCGAGCACTTTGTCAACGGCGACCTCGGGGTCAACCCGGGCCCGATCGATCTTGTTGACGAACACAATCGGACGCAGACCCTTCTCAAGCGCTTTCTTGAGCACGAAACGGGTCTGAGGCATCGGCCCTTCGTTGGCGTCGACGATCAGCAGACATCCGTCAACCATGCCCAGGACCCGCTCCACCTCACCACCGAAGTCGGCGTGGCCGGGGGTGTCGACGATGTTGATGCGAATTCCCTCATAGTCCACCGCCGTGTTCTTGGAGAGAATGGTGATGCCCCGCTCCCGCTCCAGATCGTTGGAGTCCATCACACAAGTAGGCACCGCCTCGTTGTCACGGAAGATGCCCGATTGAGCCAGCAGCGCATCCACCAGGGTGGTTTTGCCGTGGTCAACGTGGGCGATGATCGCGATATTGCGAATCGGCGTGCCGGGATGGACGGCGCTCATACAGGAAAGGAGAAGGAAAAATCAGTCAGGTTCACTGATCCGACGTTTGAGAAGCCTCCCTTGTTCTTGGGCGCTTGAGGAAAAGCGCTTGTGAAGGTCTGCTGATGAAGGCAATTCCTGGATGAAGGGAAACACCGGATGGCGAAAATCCCTGAACTAGGGAAAGACCATTTGTCAGCACAGACAGGGCCCCAAACCGGCAATCGGCGGATGAGCCGAACTGTGATGATCGACTGGATCAGCAGCCGGGGGGAATGATCGGGCTCGGGAGGGTGGTGCAGCTGGTGGACCATGCGGGCGAGAAACCCGAACCGTCAACCAGAGCCGTAGGAAAAAGTGACAGTTGATCCTATCTCACCTGAATCCAACCTCAGCTCAGGCGACGGTCCGGCAGGAGCGTCCCGCGGGTGACCCCGAGCCGGTTGTCGAGCCGCTCACGCTGCCAGAGCAGGCGGCCATCCAGTCGCCCGGCAGTCACGTCGAGGTAGAGCTGCACCCGACGGCGCGCCGCCGCACTGTCTTCATTCAGGAGTTCCACCCGCAGGTGGCGGACCCCTGCCCTGAGCAACTGGGGGATGACCTCCGCGGCGGACTGGGGCCGGGCGTTGAAGAGGGTGTTGCGACAGCCCAGATCGGCCCGCAGGGGATGATCGGCTCCGGAGCGGTCCCGCAACACGACCTGATGGTGTTCGCAGGGACGGCCGCAGTCGGTGTGGTCGTGCCCGTCCGACAGAGAGGCACAGAACAGGCAATGGTCCATGTGGAAGAGCGGCATGTGTTGGTGCACCGTCACGTCCACACGACCGGCAGGGCAGCCGGCAATCAGACTCAGCAGCTGGGGCAGGTCGAGGTCATAGCTGGCACAGACGCGCTCCAGCCCCCAGTGGTTGAGCAACCAGGTCAGGCTGAGGGGGTTGGCCGCATTCAGGCTGAAATCGCCCACGCAGGTGCCGGCTGGGGTGAGTCGCTCCAGTTGATCGGCGTTGCGCACCAGATAGCCATCAGGCTGGGCCCGCAACAGCGGCTCCAGGGTCCAGCCCTCGTCGGGACGGGTGATCCGAGGGCCTGCCAGCCAGATCCCGCCAGGCCAGCAACCGCGACCGATCGCCACCGCCTCCCGCAGCTCTGCGGGTTGCTCCAGCTCCGCCACCACGCTGTGCAGCGCCAGTCCCCGCAGGCTGCGCAGCTGATCGAGGGACCGCACAAGCACCACCAGTCCGCCGGGATCGCTGCTGGCCGGCACGGAGGCAGGGGCCAGGGCTTTCAGTGCAACGGCGATGGAACTGGGGTCGGACGCTGCTGGCTCAGGCCCAGCCGGGTTGGCATCCGCCAGCGCCCTGTCGAGACGCTGGACCAACTGCCGGCGCAGGCGATTCAGTTCCGCGACAGGCAGAAACAACACACCCTCCAGGACCGCCTCCAGACCCTGGAGATGCCAGCCGCTGCCACCAAGCCGGCCCAGCTGTTGCTCAAGCCGGGCCCGATCGAGGCCCGCCGCCTGAGCCTCCTGCAGCGGGATGCTGCTGGTCACGGCCAGATCCGCCAGCGCCTCGGCAGGTAAGGGTGGGGCGCTGAGCACCGCCAGCTGCAGAGGCTGGCCGCAGCGCCCGCTCAGGCGCAGCTGCAGGGGCCGGGACTGCAGCGGGCAGGGGCGCTGGCTCAGCCGCTGCCAGCGGCGCTCCAGTGCTGGATCGCTGGTGAGCCAGCAACCGCAACCCGCGGTCAGCTGATGCAGCGCCAGGCGACCCGGCCCGAGCCGCAGGGCCTGAATCCCCGGCCCACGGGACTCCACAGCCATCACCCGGCCGCCAAGCTCCAGTGGTGGGGTGAGCGGATCCGCGTTAGGCACCTCGAAGACCAGACCGTCGCCGGGCTTGATCGCAGCATCGCTGCGCAACAGACACCAGCCACCACGCTCCAGACCTGCCAGTTCACCGAGGTGGGGACCGCGCTTCTTGCTCCAACGCCCATGCACCAGCCGGCGATGGTTGACCCCTTCCAGCCAGCCGGTGGAGAGGCCGCGGGAGAAGCTCAGCTCCAGTTCACGGCGCTGCTGCGCGGACAGCGCTGCCGCGGAGGCGCCTTCGGCCAGGCGACTGAGGCTGCGCCGATAGGCCTCGGTGACCATCGCCACGTATGTGGCGTCCTTGAGCCGTCCTTCGATCTTCAGACTGGCAATGCCGAGCTGCGCCAGCTGGGGCACGAGGTCCCAGGCGGCCAGGTCCTGGGGAGACAGCAGGTAGCGCCGATCACCCAGATCGCGTGGCTCACCATCGACAACCATCTGATAAGGAAGCCTGCAGGCCTGCGCACACTCCCCCCGGTTGGCACTGCGCTGGCCGAGCGACTCACTCGTGAGGCACTGGCCGGAATAGGCCACACACAAGGCTCCATGCACAAACACCTCCAGGGGAACCTCCAGCCCCCGCTCCTGCAGCTGTCGCTGAATCCGCGCCAGATCCCGGAGAGCCAGCTCCCGGGCGAGCACCACCTGGCGGCAGCCAAGGGCCACCGCCTGGGCCACGCCTGCGGCGCTGGTGATCGACATCTGGGTGGAAGCATGGACCGCCAGCTGGGGAGCAAGGGCAGCAGCAAGCCTGGCCAGGCCGATGTCCTGCACGATCAGGGCGTCCACACCTGCAGCGGCAGCGGCCTGGATCAGCTGGCCGGCCTGGTCCAGCTCCTCGGTGAACACGAGCACATTCAGGGTGAGATAGGCCTTGACCCCCCGCTGGTGCAGCCAGGTGACGATCGCCGGCAGCTCCCGCACCGCGAAATTGGCGGCGCGCATGCGGGCGTTGAAACTGTCAACGCCGAAATAGACAGCGTCGGCGCCGTTGGCGGCGGCGGCCCGCAGGCAATCCCAGTTGCCCGCAGGGGCCAGCAACTCCGGGAGACGGACCTGCATCAGCGCGCCAGGCGCTGGGCCGGCTCAAATTGCTTGAGAGCGTCGGCCGAGCCCTCAAAGCGCCAGTGCCAGGGCTCGTAGCTCACGCCCTGGGGATTGCCGGCAGGAAAGGAAAGGATGAAGTGGTGGCGCGCCGCGTTGGCCTGCAACCAGCGATAGGCCTGCGTGGCCGCAAAACGCTCGGAGAGATTGGCCATGGGCGCCCTGCCATCGCCGAGGTCTACGGCGTAACCGGTGCTGTGTTCGGAGAAGCCCGGCGGGGCGCTGACCCGAGAGCGCTGCAGGGCACTCTGGTTGCGCTCGGATTTCACATTGAAGAACAGCTCGTTCTGGAGGGCGATCGGCCGGAAGGCACTGAGCACTGTGAGGTTGATCCCATCGGCGGCGGCGGCCCGCTGCATGGCCAGCAGAGCCGTGGCGGCATCGCGATGCAGCGCATGACCTGGGCTCACCTGCACCAGATCGCTCCCAGCCGCCTCCCGGTAAGGGAAGTGGCCCAGCAGCCGACCATCCGTGCTGAGCCGCGCATTCAGACCCGGCACCGGCGCAGGGGCAAACCAGCGGCGCAGCGGCGCGGGGAAGAGCAGCGCCAGCGCACCGCTGACGGCAACGGCTGCCAGAGCCACCAGGCCCAGGCGGCTGAGCGGGCCTGGCCGCGCGGACGGCAGGGGCGTCGAGCGGGTGGCGACTGGAATGTCGTCGACAGGAGCGCGGCGACTGCGACCGGACCCTGCCGCAGAACCATGCCGGGAACGACGCGCAGAGGTCCCCGCACCGGGGGGGTCAACCGGTGACGGCAGAGGCGCTGGGGTGGAGCGACGACTGACGATGACGACGAGCGACGGTTGCGACGACTGAACGTTGGCACTGGACCGGCTGTCGGCCGGTGCGGGTGACGATCTTAGTTGGCCAGACCCATTCGGTCCTCCGGCCGCCGGCTGACGGTGTTAGCTTCCAGCCAAATCCTGATCCTGGCGGAGCTTTCTGTCGATGTTGCGTGTGGCGGTGGTGGGCGGTGGCCCCAGTGGGTCCTGCGCCGCCGAGGTGCTGGCCAGAGCGGGAATCCAGACCTGGATTTTTGAACGCAAGCTTGATAACGCCAAGCCCTGCGGTGGGGCGATACCTCTTTGCATGGTCGCCGAATTCGACCTGCCCGAAGCGATCATCGACCGCAAGGTCCGCAACATGCGGATGATCTCACCGTCGAACCGGGAAGTCGACATTCATCTGGACAACGAAGCCGAATACATCGGCATGTGTCGCCGCGAGGTGATGGACGCGTTTCTGCGCAACCGTGCCGCGGAGCTCGGAGCCACACTGGTGAATGGCCTGGTCACTAAGATCGACACCGGCAAGAACCGCCAGGGTCCTTACACCCTCAGCTACTCCGATTACAGCGGAGGAGAGTCTACCGGAGAGCCGAAAACACTCGAAGTTGATTTGATCATCGGCGCCGATGGTGCCAACAGCCGGGTCGCCAAGGCGATGGATGCCGGTGATTACAACGTGGCAATCGCCTTTCAGGAGCGCATCAAACTGCCACCGGAAGAGATGAAATACTACGAAGATCTGGCTGAAATGTACGTCGGCACCGATGTGTCGCCAGATTTCTATGCGTGGGTCTTCCCCAAATATGACCATGTCGCCGTTGGCACCGGCACCATGCAGAACAATCAGTCGCTGATCAAGAGTCTGCAGGTGGGCATCCGCGAGCGCGCCCGCAAGCGCCTCGTGAATGGCGAAGTGATCAAGGTGGAAGCCCACCCGATTCCAGAGCATCCACGCCCTCGGCGCGTGGTGGGCCGCATGGCGCTCGTGGGAGATGCCGCCGGCTACGTCACCAAGAGCTCCGGGGAAGGCATTTATTTTGCCGCCAAGAGTGGCCGCATGTGCGCCGAGCAGATCGTTGCAGCCAGTCAGGGTGGCAAACGCGTGCCAACCGAAGCTGATCTCAAGGTCTATCTCAAGAAGTGGGACCGGCAGTATGGCGCCACATACAAGGTGCTGGAAATCCTTCAGAACATTTTCTACCGTAACGACGCCGCCCGAGAAGCATTTGTGGAGATGTGCGATGACAAGGATGTGCAGCGGCTCACCTTCGACAGCTATCTCTACAAACGGGTTGTGATGATGAATCCGTGGCAGCAACTGAAGCTCACTTTTCTCACCCTGGGTGCCGTGCTCCGCGGCAATGCACTTGCTCCACAGAGCTACAAGCCTGTTCCAAGCACCGTGCGCAGCGACGAAGAGGTGAGCGCCATGCTGGCTGTCAGCAGCATCAAAGGTGGAATCAATGCCTCCCGCGAGAAAAAAATGGCTGCAACAACGGCCAACAGCGCAGCAAGGCAGGACGCCGTTCCAGCTGAAGAGCGCGAGCCAGCCAGAGTGGGCTGACGCAAGATTGATGGCTGGTTGAGCCG
This sequence comes from Cyanobium sp. NIES-981, assembly GCA_945901765.1. Lineage (GTDB taxonomy): Bacteria > Cyanobacteriota > Cyanobacteriia > PCC-6307 > Cyanobiaceae > NIES-981. Next base: position 14,158 of record CAMDLO010000017.1, read on the forward strand.
GCTGGTTGAGCCGGCTGATTGATCTTGCTGATTGAGCTGGCTGGGTTAACCCCGGCTGGGTCAAGTTTGGCTGGCTTGATCCGAGCCAGCCGAGACATCTCAGCCCGTGATCCTGCTGAAGTCCGCCAGGACGGAAGCCTGGTTGGTCAGCACCCCCAGCAGGTTGAGACGATTGGCCCGGATAGCGGGGTCTTCCGCCATCACCATCACGCTCTGGTCGCCGTCAAAGAAGGCTTCCAGCGTCGGTGCGGCAGCGGCCAGTCCGTCTGCCAGGCGGTGATAGCGATCGTCGGCGCTGCTGCTGGCCAATGGTGCCAGCTCCTGAAGCACCCCGAACATCGCAGCTTCACTGGCGGTTTCGAACAACTGGGGGCTCACGACACCGTCAGGCTGCAGCACATCGGCGGCCAGGGTTCCCTTGCTTGCCAGCCGCGCGGCCCGCGTCACCACGGCCCGCACGGCCTCCAGCCCACCACTGCCGCGTCGTTCAGCCAGCAGTGCAGCCCGGTGATGGGCGTCGGCTGGATCGCGGAGCAGGCGTTCCACTGCCACCGACTCGCCAGCCACCGCCTGCACAAGATCGCCGTCCACCCCCTGTTCCTCCAGCAGGCTCACCATGCGCTGACGAAGCAGCTCCCCGAGATCCTGCCGGAGCGTCTGAGGCTGCACGGCAAGCGTGGGCAGCGAGACAGCCCAGTGGGCTGAGGCCCGCTCGAGCAGAGCCAGCAGGTCAAGCCGCCAGCCCCGGCTCCAGAGGATCTGCAGGATGCCGTTGCCAGCGCGCCTGAGGGCATAGGGATCCGAGGAGCCGCTCGGCCGTTCTCCCTTGGCAAAGATGCTCAGCAGCAGCTCCAGCCGCTCGGCCAGAGCAAGCACCGCCCCAGGCTCGGATCCAGGCAGATCATCACCGGCACCGCGCGGCAGGTAGTGCTCCAGCACGGCCAGGGCCACAGGCCGGGGTTCACCTTCAGCCAGCAGGTACTTGGCACCCATCACCCCCTGCAGCTCCGGAAATTCTCCAACCATCTGGCTCACCAGATCGTGTTTGCAGAGATGGGCGGCCCGTCGGGCATGGCCGGCGACGGCCACCGGCAGCGGCAACAGGGCCAGCAGGGCATCGGTGATCCACTCCAGCCGATCGACGCGGTCACGCAGGGATCCGAGCCCGGCCGCGAAGGTGACGCTGGCCAGCTGGTCGCGCCGGTCGATGCTGGCCACAGAACGGTCGGCCTGAACGAAGAACTCGGCATCCGCCAGCCGGGCCGTGAGCACCCGCTCGTTGCCGTGCTGCACCGTGGCCTGGGCTGAGGCCAGGCCGTTGCCGATGCAGAGAAAAAAGGGCCTGAGGATGCCGCGAGCCTCCAGCGCCAGGGGATCCGCGGCGGCATCGTGCTGGATCAGGGGCACGTAGCGCTGGTGGGCGCGCATCACCGTGCAGAGCACTTCCGCCGGCAGGGAGAGGTAACGGTCGGCAATCGTGCCTTCCAGGGGTAGGGGGGCCTCCACCAGATCCACCAGCTCCTCGAACAGTGCCTCCGGCAGGTCGGGCTTGGCCTGGTGGCGCAGGGCCGCTGCCTCGACGGCAGCCCGGATGAGGGCCGCCCGGCTGGCTCGGTCCACCTCGACCCCCGCTGCCGCCAGATCCTGGCGATAGCTGCAGGCTGAACGGATCGGCACGGTCTCCGCCACAAGTCGGTGTCCCCGACTGAGCGCCCTGGCCTCCAGGGGGGGGTCACAGTTGTTGAGCTGCACCGGCAACACCGTGGCATCCAGCATCGCCACCAGCCAGCGGATCGGTCTTGAGAAGCGGCAATCCCCCTCCCCCCAGCGCATGAAGCGGCGGCCCTGCAGGGCCTCGATCCAGCCCGGGACCAGCTCCGCCAGCAGGCTGGCGGTCTCGCGCCCCCGCTCCAGCACCCGGGCGAACACAAAAGGCCCCTTGGTGGTGTCGCGCACCTCGAGGGCCGCGGGATCGACGCCGCAGCGCCGGGCGAAACCCACCGCTGCCGCACTGGGAACGCCGTCTTGAAAGGCCTGGCCGGCCGGCGGACCCTTGCGCTCCTCTTCACGATCGGGCTGACAGGGGTCAAGCCCTTCAACCACCAGCGCCAGTCGGCGAGGGGTGCTGGTCACCTGCAGGCCGGTGGAGTTGAGGCGCAGCTGCGCCAGATCCCGGCGCACCAGGGTCTCCAGCTGGGGCAGGGCCAGACGGGCAAAATCAGCCGGAAGTTCCTCGGTCCCGATCTCCAGCAGAAAGGTCGACACGCTGAACGGCCACGGCAGCCGTTGACTTTAAGGAGCGAACAGATGGGTACCCGATCAGCAGCGGCACCCTGCCCATTCGCTACGGTCTGATGGACGACGGGTGCCGGGCGTGAGTGTGTCTGCCGATGGGTCTGCAGGGTCGATCCGTGGGGCCAGCAAATTCGAGCAGCTCAAGGATGGCAGCGGCCACCTGCGTGAGCCCCTGCTGAGCGAGCTCGACAACGGCCAGCCCAACTTCAGCGAGGGCGCCGTTCAGATCCTGAAGTTTCACGGCAGCTACCAGCAGGACAATCGCGACAATCGCCAGAAGGGTCGCGACAAGGACTGGCAGATGATGCTGCGCCTGCGCAGCCCGGGAGGTCGTGTGCCGGCCGACCTCTATCTGGCCCTCGATGAACTGGCCGACCGACTCGGCAATGGCACCCTGCGGACCACAACCCGCCAGGCCTTCCAGCTGCACGGCGTGCGAAAGGAGAACCTCAAGGAGGTGATCGGCACGATCGTGCGTCACCTGGGCTCGACGTTGGCAGCCTGCGGCGACATCAATCGCAATGTGATGGCACCGGCAGCCCCCTACGCCAAAGGCGCCTACCCCGCAGCACGCCGACTGGCCGATGACCTTGCCGACCTGCTGACACCGGAAGCGGCCCAGGGTTCCTACCTGGACCTCTGGGTGGACGGCGACCTCAGCTATCGCATCAAACCCAGCTCGCAGGTGCGCACCGTGAAGCAGCGCCAGCACGAGGGAGGTGTTTACAGCGGAGATCCGCAGGAACCTCTTTATGGTTCAACCTACCTGCCCCGCAAGTTCAAGGTGGCCGTCACCGTGCCCGGTGACAACTCGGTTGATCTGCTCACCCAGGACATCGGCATTGTGCTGTTCTGCAATCCGCAGGGACGTCCCCAGGGTTGCAACGTCTACGTGGGGGGTGGCATGGGCCGGACCCACAACAAAGAGGAAACCTTCGCGCGCACCGCAGATGGGCTGGGCTATGTGGCCTTCGAGCACGTGCTCGATCTCGTGCAGGCGATCCTGGCCCTGCAACGGGACCACGGCGACCGCGAGCAGCGGCGTCACGCCCGGATGAAATACCTGATCCACGACCGTGGCGTGGCGTGGTTCAGGCAGGAGCTGTGTGAGCGCTATTTCAGCCACCCCTTGCAGACGCTGCGCCCAGAGCCGCGTCGAAAACTGGAGGATTATCTGGGCTGGCACCGGCAGAGCGAAGGCCTGTGGTTCGTCGGGCTCCCCCTCCTCTGCGGCCGACTGAGCGGCGAGCGCAAACAGGGTCTGCGTCGGCTTGTGGATACCTACAAGCTCGAGGTGCGTCTCACCCCGAATCAGGATCTGCTGCTCTGCAACATCGGCACCGCCCAGCGTGCTGGCCTGCGGCAGGAACTGGCGGCCCTTGGCTGGGAGAACCCCGAGCAGACGAGCCTGCTCAGCCGTCATGGCATCGCCTGCCCCGCCCTGCCCCTCTGCGGGCTGGCCGTCACCGAAGCGGAACGCATCTTCCCCGAGGTGCTGGAGCGACTCGAGGACCAGCTCAACCAGCTGGCCATCAGCAAGCCCATCCTGGTGCGCATGACCGGCTGCCCCAACGGCTGTGCCCGGCCCTACATGGCGGAGATCGGCCTTGTGGGCAGCGGTGTCAACCAGTACCAGCTGTGGCTGGGGGGCAGCGCCCAGCTCAGCCGACTGGCGGAGCCTTACCTGGACAAGATGCCGCTGGATACGCTGGAAAAGACCCTGGAGCCGCTGCTGCTGGCCTGGCGCGAAACCGGCATGCGCCGGGGCTTCGGCGATTTTGTGGTGAACAGCGGTCGCGACGAGGTGGAACGGCTGCTGGCACACGCCTGATCTGGCGCCGGGCCGGGCCAGCGGAGCACTGGAACAGCAGCTGCTTCACCACTGCCTTCACCACTGCCTTAACGACTGCTTCATCCGTCGGCGTCGACGCGGCCGAACCACGCCTGCCGTTGCCCGCTCCGCCAGGCCCAGAGCTGATCGCCCCAGCTGAAATGCCACCATTCATTGGGATGCTGGGCAAAGCCGGCCTGCTCCATCACCGTGCGCAGCAGCTCCCGGCAGCGATGCCATTCCAGGGCCCGTTCTCGCTCCTGGGGGTCAGGGCTGGTCTGGGCCACCGTCAGGAAGTGGTCGGGTTCCGAGACGGCACCGATCGCGTCGATCGCGGACCCCATGGCGACGCACGGATCGCCATCGGCTCCACGCCTCGCCAGGGTGAGATCAACGGCTGCACCGGTGCTGTGGGGCGGCGGCGCAGCAGGATCCAGGTTGGGCGGTGCCCAGAAGCGCCCGACCTCTGCGATCACCTGCCGGCGTTCGGGACTGTCGCGCTCTGGGGGGATGCCGCGCTCCCGGCAAAGTTCGGCGATCGTCAAGTCCACCATGAAGCGCTGCACCGCCAGCGGTCGCCAGGCGTCAAAAATGGCCAGGCGCCAGCCGGGCTCCTGCTGCAGTAGCAGCTCCTGAGCAGCGAGCAGACGCTCGATCACCCCAGCCCGGAGGCGAAAAGGGCACGCCGTGGCGCCGTAGGGGGCCCCCAGGCTGCGGTAGGGGTGGGGCTCCAGCCGCAGCAGCGGCTCCGGCAACGGCACGAGCGGGTCAGTGGAATCGCGGATCGGAATCCGATTCCAGGGGCGAAGCTCCATCAGGGGGAGGCCAGTAGCCCCAGTGTGGCTGGCGATGGCTGCCTCAGTTGAGCCTGACTGAGGCGCTGAGGCGCTGCCGCTGCTGGTCCAGCAGGTCAGCCAGAAGGGGATGGTCCCGCAGTTCGGGGTCACGCTCAAGGATTGCCAGGGCGGCGCTGCGGGCCTGGTCCAGCACCTCGCCGTCATCGCTGAGGCTGGCCAGGGCCAGATCGGGGAGGCCACTCTGGCGGGTGCCGAGCACCTGGCCGGGGCCGCGCAGGCGCAGGTCCATCTCAGCGATTTCGAAGCCGTCACTGGAGCGCACCAGCACATCCAGCCGCTGGCGAGCCTGGGCCTGGCGCCCCTCAACCAGCAGCAGGCAATGGGAGGCCGCAGCCCCGCGTCCCACCCGCCCCCGCAGCTGATGGAGCTGGGCAAGGCCGAACCGCTCGGCGTGCTCGATCAGCATCACGCTGGCCTCCGGCACATCCACCCCCACTTCCACCACGGTGGTGCTGACCAGCACCTGGGTCTCCCCACGGGCAAAGGCGGTGATCGCGGCCTGCTTGTCGGCGCTGGCAAGGCGCCCATGCAACAGGCCGACCTGCAGATCGGGAAAAACCTCCGTGCTGAGCTGGCTGTGGGCCTCCACCGCCGAGCGCAGGTCGCTGTGCTCCGATTCCTCCACCAGGGGCAGAACCACATAGGCGCGCTGGCCCTGGCTCACTTCATGGCGAATCAGGTCGTAGGCCTGGTGGCGTTCTGCAGCTCCGAGCAGGCGGGTGCGGATCGGCGTTCGGCCGGGCGGCAGCTCATCGATCTGGCTGACCTCCAGATCACCATGCACCGACAAGGCGAGGGTGCGGGGAATGGGGGTCGCGGTCATCGTCAGCAGATGGGGTTGCAGACCCTTGTGCAGCAGTCTGTCGCGCTGGCGCACTCCGAATCGGTGCTGTTCATCGACCACCACCAGCCCGAGGCGCTGAAACTGCACAGGGTCTTCAAGCAGGGCGTGGGTGCCCACCAGCAACTGCAGCTGACCGTTGGCCAGGTCGGTGAGGAGCTGGCGCCGCCGCCGCAGAGCCGTCGAGCCCGTGAGCAGGGCGCAACTGACATGCAGCTGGGGCAACCAGTTGCAGAGGCTGGCGTAATGCTGCTCGGCCAGCACTTCCGTGGGGGCCATCAGCGCACCCTGGCAACCGGCATCGATCGCACACAGCAGAGAGGCCACAGCCACGACCGTCTTACCGCTGCCCACGTCCCCTTGAACCAACCGCGCCATCGGCCGGTCCCTGGCCAGATCCTGGCGGATCTCGGCCAGGACCCGCTGCTGAGCCGCCGTAAGGGTGTAGGGCAACAGGGCCAGGAAGCGATCGAGCAGCGTCGATCCGGCCGAGGGGGAAGGCAGCAGTGCCGGCGCGGCTCTGCTCTGAAGCTGGCGGCGCCGTTGCAGCAATCCCAGCTGCATCAGCAGAAACTCATCGAACACAAGTCGGTTGCGGCTGGCGCGCAGCTGGGCCTGGTTGTCGGGAGCATGGATCTGAATCAGAGCCGTGGCGCGGTCCACCAGGCCGTGCTGCTGGCGCAGCTCCGCAGGCAGTGGATCGGGCCAGCGGGACACCAGGGGCAGGACATGGCTGATCGCCTCGCGCAGGCGATCGGCACTGAGGCCCTCCGTCAGGCCATAAACGGGAAGCAGCCGGCCGATCTGGCGGGAGCGCACCGGCGCCCCGGGGCTGTCGAGCACCTCGATCAGGGGGTCATGGAACTGGGGCCCGTAGGCGCTCTCCTTGACCAGCCCACTCACCGCAACGCTGGCTCCGACGGGATAGAGGCGCTGCTGCGCCTTCAACCAGGCTGGAGTGGCGAAGCGCCGGCCGGCGAAGAATCGGCTCACCCGGATCCGACCGGTGGGGTCGACCAGCTGCAGTTCCAGAATCGAAAGCTGAGGATTGCGCGGACTTGTGAACGCATGGCTGCGCCGCACCGTGGCCACGATGGTGGCGGTGCGGCCGCATTCCAGGCCATTGATGCGCACCAGGTGCGCATAGTCGAGATAGTCGCGGGGGTAGTGATGGATCAGGTCGCGCACCACGAACAGGCCGAGCTGGGCCAGCCGAGTTGCCGTTCGGGGGCCGACACCACGCAGCTCCGCCAGGGGCGTATCCGCCTTGATGGATCCTGCAGCTGGCGTTGAAGCCGCGGCGGGGGGAGGAACCGGAGCCAGGCGCAGCCGCGGGGGAGCGGGAGGCTCGGGGGGTTGCAGCCGGCGGCGCCAGTCCTGCAGATGCTGGCGGCAGCGGGCCACAAGCGAGCGGCGTTGCCCAGGCGTCAGGTCGGCGTAGCGGGCGAATTGCTGGGCCAGCTGCCGTTCACTGGAGCCGGAGCTGAGGCCGCACTCAGGCGTGGCCAGGTTGCGGGCCATGAAGGCACTGAAGCGCTCGCGGCGACCGAGCAGATCGATGCAGTCGCGCTCAACCTCCAGCTGCAAAGCCTGCTGCAGGGTGCGGAACCAGGCCTCAACGGCCGCTAGGTCTGATCGGGAGTCGGGGACGGGTTGGGGGTGTCCTGATGCCACAACCGTTCCGCTTCTAGCGTCTGAAGTCGCCGCTTCAGACGGCGATACTGCTCGGCCATTCTGCGGGTCTCCTCCCGATGCCGTTGCCAGCGGCTGCGACAGGTCCGCAGGCGCGGTGCCTCCAGTTCCAGGTCGGCGGGGCGAAGCAGCACCACCACGCTCTCCAGGGGATCGGCACTGGCTGGGCCAAGGGGCAACTGCAACCGCAACAGATTGGCCGGAGCCGGCTGGGGATCCAGCTGACCCTGCACAGCCGCCTCCAGCAGGTTGAGAGGCAACAGGCTGGCAGTGAGCCCACAGCGAAGCAGTTCCACGTTGAGGGCGTGGGACAGGTTGCGCAAGCGGCGACTGAGGGCAGCATCAAAACCATCCAGCCAACGCAGCAGAGCCAGGGGATCCTGCGGCAGGCAGGGCTCATGCCACGGCGGCGGCACCGCGCCTGTTTCACCCGACTGGGGCGGTGGCAGTTCAGCCTCGAGCTCACCCGTGTCCTGCTGCGGCGCAGGGCCCGCGGGCGGATCCTGCGAGGAGGAGGAGCGGGACTGGAACAAGGCGACGGCCAGCTGCTGCCTGGTGTCAGGGTTATCGGACCGGGGCTCACGTTCGGGCTGATCGAGGCTCTGAAACAGGGCCGCCAGTCCTGGTGGCAGGGCCCCATCCAGCTGCACTGAACCGTACGGGACGTCCAGATCCTCCGGTTCATCGCCGATCTGCGGGACCGACGACGGCTCTTGATCATCGAGCGCAGCTGCGGCTGCCTCATCGCGGCCTTTGCGCAGCTGGGCCAGCCATTCACGCTGTCGACTGCGGTGCTGCTGCTCCTGCTCGAGCGCCAGCTTGCCGGCCAGTTGAGCGACCTGCTCCACGGTGAGCAGGCTGGAGGCACGCCTGACCAGTTCAACGAGCTGCAGGCGCAACGCCTGACGCTGGTCGGAGCTGAGGTTGCAGAACCGCTCCGGGTAGTAGCGGGTGGCGAGATGGAAACAGGCTTGCTGAACCGAATTCAGCAGGCCTGCCCGCAGGGTCTGGAGATAGAGAGCCAGGTCGCGATAGAGCTGGGGATTGCCAGCCCGCAACTGATCGCCGAAGCGATCAAGCTGCCCAACCACCTCCCGCAGGGAATCCACGGAGCCGGTCCTCAGCGGGACGACCGTCGTGAGCGACGGTCAGGCCGCACCGCCCATGGCCGCGACCTCAGCTGCAAAGTCGAGCTTCTCCACCTCAATGCCTTCACCGAGATTGAAGCGAACGAAACGACGCACCTGAATATTTTCCCCAACCTTGCCGGCCACCTGCTTCACCATTTCCTCCACGGTCATGGCGCTGTCCTTGATGAAGGGCTGATCCATCAGGGCCATCTCCTTGAGACGCTTGCCGATGCGACCGGCAACGATCTTCTCCTTCATCTCCTCCTTCTTGCCAGCCAGATCATCGCGACCCATCTCGATCTGCTTCTCTCGCTCGGCCACCTCAGCGGGGATGTCGTCAACCTTGACGTAGTCGACGGAACCACACGCCGCAATCTGCATGGCAACATTGCGAATCAGCTCCTGGAAGATCTCGCCGCGGGCGACGAAATCCGTTTCGCAATTCACTTCCACCAGCACCCCCACTCGGGCGCCGGTGTGGATGTAGGAGCCGATCGCCCCTTCAGCAGCGGTGCGACCCGCTTTCTTCTCGGCACTGGCGATGCCCTTCTGGCGCAACCATTCGATTGCTTTTTCGGTGTCGCCGTTGGTTTCGGCGAGCGCCTTCTTGCAATCCATCATGCCGGCGCCGGTCTTGTCGCGCAGGCCCTTGACAAGTTTCGCTGAAATCTCAGCCATGGATCTGGTAGGAGGAAGTGGAGGTGGAGGGGTGGTCTGGCTCAGCCCTGGTCGGCCTGGCCCTGATCGCCAGCGCCGTGGCGACCTTCATTGATGGCATCCGCCAGACGGCTCAGCACCAGATGCACGGAACGGACGGCATCGTCGTTGCAGGGAATGGGCACATCGCAGAGATCTGGATCACAATTGGTGTCCAGCATCGACACCAGGGGGATGTCGAGCTTGCGAGCTTCGAGCACGGCGTTGGTTTCGCGGCGCTGATCAACCAGCACAACCACATCAGGCAGACGACGCATGTTCTTGAGACCGCCCAGATACTTCTGAAGGCGATCGAGCTCACGCCGCAACACAGCTGCCTCCTTCTTGGGACGCATGGCAATGGCACCGGAGCTCTCCATGCGCTCGAGGTCCTTCAGACGCTCAATCCGGGCGCGCATGGTGGTCCAGTTGGTCAGCATGCCGCCCAGCCAGCGCTGGTTCACATAGGCGGCTCCGCAGCGGCCAGCCTCCTGGGCGATCACCTCAGAGGCCTGCTTCTTGGTGCCGACAAACAGGAAACGCTTGCCGCTGCGAGCGGCACTGCGCACCCATTTGTAGGCGTTGTTCATGCAGACGGCGGTCTGCACGAGGTCGATGATATGAACCCCGTTACGCGCGCAGTAGATGTAGCGCGACATCTTCGGGTTCCAACGCCGAGTCTGGTGCCCGAAGTGGGCACCAGCTTCCATCATTTCGGCAAGGGTGACGACAGCCATGGTTGATCAGGGTTTCGGGTTCGCCTCCACCTGCCAGGGACCGGACACGCGCTGCTGAACCGCCTGCTGGAGGGTCAGGGAGCAACCGGTCACCCGAAACGCGCAGGTGTGCGGAGTTCAGGGACATTGGCACCTTACCAAACGGTCAGATGCCGTTCTGACGGGCGAGTCTGTGGAGCGTGCGCACGCCGAGACGGTTCAGGGGCAGCCGCAGCAGCTCCATCGCCAGAGCGGCTTGGCCATGGCCAATCAGCCAGGCCAGCAGCGGCCGGAGGCTGCGCTCGTTCAACAGCCCACCCAGGGTGAGCAGCTCCCAGAGCAACCGGTGCAGCCAGGTGTACTGAATGATGAACCGCACCCGGCGGCTGGGGTGCTTGCGGAAGAACACCAGCGCCATGCGGGAGCGCTCCTGTTCCACCTGGATCAGCCGGGGAATCTGATCCAGGCTCAAGGGAGGATGCCAGTGGTACCCCGCTGCCGCCGGGCAACGCACCAGCCGCACCCCGAGGCGATGCAGCCTTTCGCCGAGTTCCAGGTCCTCCCAGCCGTAGAGGCGGAAGGCCGGGTCGAACAGGCCGGCCCGTTCCAGCAGCTCACGGGCGATGGCCACATTGCCGGTGGCGAAGTAGGCCCAGGAGAGATCCCGCCACTTGTGGGGCTCCGCCGTGGGGTGCTGAAAGTTGCTGGTGTTGATCACCGCGCCGTAGGTGAAACAGAGCTGATTGCCCCGCGCCCGCCAGTCGTCCGAGAGCGCCGTGGCGTGGCTGTGCAGAAACCTCTCGGTGACCACGAGGTCGCTGTCGATGAAGACGATCACGTCGCCGCGGCTGGCCTGCACGCCGTTGTTGCGGCCCGCGGCCGGGCCAGCATGCTCCTGGCGAATCAGGCGGACGCGATCCAGGCCACCCTGAACCTGCTCAGCCTCGATCCAGGCGACCGTGGCGTCGGTGGAACCATCGTCGACCACCACCACCTCGTAATCCAGCAGCGGCGCGGCCACCCATTGACGCTGCAGGGCCTCAAGGCATTGCCGCAGGATCGGCAAGCGGTTGTAGGTGGGGATCACGACGCTCAGGAACATGAGCTGACCGCTGCGCACCGAGGCAAACGTACCGCCTGCACAGGCCCGCCAGCCATTCCGGCTGCTTTCAGAGCGGCTGCTTTCAGAGCGGTTGCTTTAAGAGCGGCTGCATTGAGAGCGATGGCAACGCGCCGGCTCAAGACCTGCATCAAAAAGGGATCCCGCAGGATCCCTCAGTCGTCAGACCACGCGGCAGGGCGCGCTCAATCGGCAGCCCCACCGTTGTTGGCGGTGCCGGTCACACCGTTTCCGGCTCCCTCACCGCGGCCTTCGTTGCGCAGCTTGCGCTTCTTGAACTTCCGGGCGTAGGCGCGGTTGCGCTCCTGCTTCTCCTTTTTAAGGTTCCTGCGCTTGGCCATGCAGCGGCTCTTCCTGAGGGATCAATCCCTTACCTTAACCAACCGTCGAGCGCAGGCTGACGGGATCGGCATACAGGCGACCATCCTCCATGCGCACAAGCCGGTCGGCCACATCGAGGATGCGTGGGTCATGGGTGACCATCAGCACCGCACATCCCTGTTCCCTGGCCAGGCGCTGAAGCAGCTCCACCACCTCCCGGCCGCTGCGGGAATCGAGGGCGGCAGTCGGTTCATCAGCCAGGAGCAGCTGTGGCTCAGCGGCGAGGGCACGGGCGATCGCCACCCGCTGCTTCTGGCCGCCGGAAAGGTCGTGGGGGAGCTTGGTGAGGTGTTCGCCGAGTCCAACAGACCGCAGCCATTGGCGGGCCCGGTCCCGGCGGCTTCTGTAGGTCAGGCCGCTCAGCAGATCGGCTCCCATCTGCACGTTCTGTTCCGCCGTGAGGCAGCGCAGCAGATTGTGGCCCTGAAAGATCATGCCGATACGCCGTCGCAACCGCTGACGGGTGCCGCGATCGGCACCGTTCAGCTCCTGGCCCAGCACCTTCAGGCTGCCCGCCTGCATCTGCCGCAGGGCGCCCACCAGGGTGAGCAGGGTGGTCTTGCCGCAACCGGAGGGTCCGGTGAGCAACACCACCTCACCCGGGCCGATCGTGAGGTCGATCTGGCGCAGCACCTCGACCCGGGTGGAGCCACGGCCGAAACTGTGACAGAGCCCCTGGGCGGCAATCGCTGCGGGGAGCGGTGGCCCAAGGGGGGGGGCGAGCTGGACCGCTGAGCGGGGGGAGGCCATCAGAAGATCTCCGCCGGATCAGCATCGGCGAGCCGGCGCATCGCCAGCCCCGACGAGGCCAGACACATCACCAGGATCATCGCGAACACCAGCAGGGCCCGCTCCCCACTCATCGCCACCGGCAGGTTGGTGCCGCTGCGCACCAGTTCATAAAGCCCCAGGCCGGCCAGATAGGCCGGAACGTATCCGAACAGAGCGAGCAGCAACCCTTCGCGCCCCACCACCCCAAGCAGGCGCGGCAAGGGGTAACCCATGGCCATCAACGTGGCGTATTCCGGCAGATGATCGCTCACATCGGAATGGAGGATCTGATAAACGATCACGCAACCCACCACAAAACCCATGGCAGCACCGAGGCTGAAGATGAAGCCGATGGCCGTGCTGGTGCGCCAGTAGGTCTTCTCGAACTCCTCGAATTCCGCTTTGGTGAACACGCGCACATCGTCCGGGAGCAGGCGCTTCAGCCGCTGGGCCGTGGCGATGGTGTCAGCCCCGGGCACCAGCCGGATCAGGCCGAGCTCGATGCTGCCGGGTGGGGTCTGGGGCATCAGCTGCAGGAAGGTTTCGCGGCTGGTGAGCAGGTTGCCATCGGCCCCGAAGGACGGACCCAGGCTCACCAGACCGGCGACCCTGACGCGCTTGCCGGCCACTTCGGTCTCGACGACGCGACCGGCGCGAAACCGCACGGCGATCGGCCCGAATTCGGGTCTGGAGCGTTCATCAAACAGCACCCTGCCCTTCTGGGTGAGAACCCGGGCCTTGGCCGCCAGCTCGGGATCGAGAAACAGGGGATCACCCGGTTCGAAGCCAAGGGTGAGGATGGAGCGGGTGGCCCGGGTGTCGGGATTGCGCCAGAGCAGCAGGTTCCAGTGCACCGGTGTGATGCCGGACACCGCTGGATCAGCCATGGCCTGCACCAGCCGCCGGCGCGGAAAGGGGGCCATGCCGATCGAACTCATCGTGCGCGGGCTCATCAGCACCAGGTCGGTGTCGAACTGCTCATGCACCGTCACGCTCGCGTCGAACAGTCCATCGCGGAAGCCGAGCTGCATGAACATCAGGATGCCGGCGAAGGCGATGCCCGCCAGGGCCACCGCCAGCCGCCCCGGCTGGCGGGTGAGCAGCAGCAGAGCCAGGGGTATGCGCCGCGACGGCCAGAGACGGTCGAGCATCAGGACCCGATCTGGGCGATCACCTTGAGGCCACTGCGGCCGCGCACCCGCTCGGCATCGGCTGGCTGCAGGGCCACCCGCACCTCGACGATGCGCGCATCGGCGTCCTGGGTGGGATCGGTGGCCAGCACAGTGCGTTGGCGCACCTGGGGGCTGACGCGCAGCACCCGACCCTGGAGCTTGCCCTGGAATCCGCCGTTCTCACTGGTGAGGGTGACCGGCTGGCCGGGGCGCACCCGATCGATGTCGCTCTCGTAGACCTCGATCAGCGCCTCCATGTGATCGCTGTCCCCCAGCTCCAGAACCCCCTGATCGCCGGGGCGTTCGCCCACCCGTGCACGGACCCGCAGCACCACCCCGTCGATCGGAGCCCGCAACTCGCTGAGGGAGAGATCGGCCTCGATCCTCTGCAGTTGAGCACGGGCTTCCAGCAGCTCACCCTGGAGAGTGAGCAGGTCGGTTTCGCGCCGGTCGAGATCGGCGGTGGCGATGGCGCCGCTGCGCCCGAGACGGCGGTACCGCTCGATATCGCGCTGCTGGATCGTCAGCCGGGCCCGCAGGCTGGCCAGGCGGGCCTGCAGCTGGCGTCGCTCGGCCAGCAGGGGGGGGGCATTGTCGAAGGTGGCCAGCAGCTGGCCGCTGCGCACCCGGGCCCCCTCCTGCACCAGCAGGCGGGTCAACCGGGGACTGCCACCCATGCTGCCCATCGGCGCCGCCAGGCTGCGCACCTCGCCCTTGGGATCGAGGCGGCCGAGGGCAGCCACCTGTTCGGGAGGCCTCGTTGGTGATGGGGTGAGCGGGGCCGCCGGCACCGCCGGCGCGGGGGGACGGAGCGTCAGCCTGGTGAGAGCGACCGTGGCAGCCACCAGGCCGAGGGCGGCTGCCAGAAGGGCGACCGGCCTGAGCGGCGGGTTCACGGCTGCGGCGGATCGTCGAAGAGCAACGCTTCGATGTAGCGATCCGCCCAGGACGGGCTGAAGGCCTTCTCCAGCACCCGACGAGTCTTGTCGTTTTGTTTCTGCTGCTTGCAATACCGGAGTTGTCCGTGCCATCGCTGGATGGTAGCGGGATCGTCGGGAGTCAGAAGCGGCGTTGAACGTGACGCTTCGGCCAGGATCGCCAGCACCGCGCCAACCTCCTCCACGAACCACTGCTCTTCCTGGGCGTCTGTGGGCCGGATGAACAGCACGTGCGGCGAAAAGATCGCGCCCCAGGCAGGGAGCTCCCGGCGTTGGCGGTAAGGGCACTGCTCACGGGCGTCGAGAGCCGCCGCGATTGAGTCCGGCAGTACACCCCGCACCGGCGAGAGATCGACAATCGCCGCCGATACCCCCGCCGGACTGGCGACGATGTCGGCGCCGAACACGGGCAGATCGCAGCGGGGATCCGGAAACCACACACAGTGCAGGATCTGCAGGCCCAGGCCGAACCGGGCGGTTTCCAGATGGAGCTTGCGCAGCCCGCGGCTGCTCCACAGCTCATTGCGGATGAACAGAACTTCGCCATCGAGGCTGCCGCTGATCGCCTCGAGATCCGGCTCTACGGCCAGCGGTGCCAGGTCGGGCAGGTCACGCCAACTGCTGCGAATCCGCTCCGCCAGGGCCTCCACCAGGGGGTGGAGAGCCGGGGAGGAGTTGACGGTGCCGTCAGCAGCCGTGTCGGCAGCGGTCATCGATGGAGCTTCAGCCTGCAGAATGCGGATCCTGCCATGCCTGTTCCGCTTTGCCCCTGGCATCGCCCCAGCCCCGTCTGCCCGGTCTGCGGGCCCCAAGCCTGGAACGCCTGCCGAACGGCTGCCCGACCGTGAGCCTGGAACTGAGCGAATCGCCGCTGGTCTGCGTCGATTTCTGGTGCCGAGCAGGCAGCTTGTTCGAGACCGAGCACGAAAGCGGCATCGCCCATTTCCTCGAACACATGGTGTTCAAGGGCAGTCGCAACCTCGGAGCTGGCGAGTTCGACCGCCGCATCGAGGCCCTCGGCGGCAGCAGCAATGCGGCCACCGGCTTCGACGACGTTCACTATCACGTGCTGATCGAGCCGGCCGGCGCCGCCGAGGCGGTGGCCCTGCTGCTGGAGCTGGTGCTGGAGCCGCGGCTGGATCCAGCGGATTTCGAGATGGAGCGGCAGGTGGTGCTCGAGGAGCTGGCCCAGAGCGAGGACCAGCCCGAGGAGCTGGCTCTGCAGCAGCTCCTCAGCGATGGCTGCGGTGATCACCCCTATGGCCAGCCGATACTCGGTCGGCGCGATCGCTTGCTGGCCCACACACCCGCGACGATGGCGGCCTTTCAACATCGCCTCTACCGCGCCGATCGCTGTGTGCTCGCCCTCAGTGGGGCCCTGGCTGGCGGTGGGGCGATCGAGGAGGCGATCGCGGCCAGCCCCCTGGCGACTCTCAGACCGGCCGAACGGACCGCACCGCTGCCGCCCCTGCGGGTGCACCCCGGGCAGCGGCGGATCGCCCTGCCGCGGCTTGAATCAGCGCGCCTGCTGATGCTCTGGGAACTGCCCCCCGCCAGCGATCTGCATGGCGTGATGGGTGCCGATCTGCTCACCAGCCTGCTGGCGGAGGGCCGCCGCAGCCGCCTGGTGCACCGCCTGCGCGAGCAGCTGCGGCTGGTGGAGAGCATCGATCTGGATCTGCACGTGATGGAGTGCGGCAGCCTGGCGCTGCTGGAGGCGATCGGTGCAGCTGAGGACCTGCCGCAGATCCGCCTTGAAATCGAGGCGGTGCTGCTCGGGCTTGGTGATGGCGGCCTGGAGCCGGAGGAATGGCTGCGTACAAACAGGCTGGTGGCCAACGGCTATCGCTTCGGGCTGGAGTCGGCCGGCGGCGTGGCCGGCGTACTGGCCGGCAACGTCCTCTGGAATCACGGCCGCAGCCTGGATGCCCCCCTGGCGGCACTGGAGCAGTGGGATGCGCCGGCCCTGTTGCGGGAAAGCGTGCCGTTGCTGGCACCGGATCGGGCGATGGTGCTGGAGGCCGTGCCGGCATGACCAGCTCCTGGACCCACTGGCATCTTCCCGGCGGCCTGCCCCTGGTGTGGCACCGACGGCCCGGAGCTGGCCTGATCGCGGCGCGGTTGTGGATACGGGGTGGCAGCAGCCGCGATCCGCAGGGTCAGCGCGGCGCGATGCAGTTGCTCGCCGGCACGATGACCCGGGGAGCAGGGCCGCTGGATGCAGCAGCCCTCGCCGAGCTGGTGGAAGGTCGGGGCGCAGCGCTGCGGGCCGAGGCCAGCGAGGACTGCCTGGTGATCAGCCTCAAATGCGCCAGCGAAGATGCACTCGATCTGGTGCCGCTGCTGCTGCAGATGGCCGTCAGCCCGAGCCTGGAGAACAGCCAGGTGGATCTGGAGCGTCAGCTCAATCTCCAGAACCTGCAGCGGCAACAGGAGGATCCGTTCCAGCTGGCGCACGATCAACTGCGCCAGCAGCTTTATGGCGATGGTCCCTACGGTCACGATCCCCTGGGTGTGGAGCAGGACCTGGAGGGGCTCACCTCAGCCGACCTGGCAACGCTCCTGGCCGGTCTGGGCAGCGAAGGGGCCGTGCTTGTGCTCTGTGGCGACCTCGATGAGCCTCTGGCAAGGCGCCTGCAGCAGGACCTGGCCGGGCTCGCCCAGTGGGCCACCCGGCTGCCCGGGGCCAGCTCCGGGCCGGCGGCAGCCGATGGCGACGACCTGGCGTTGCTGGAGCAACCGACCGAACAGCTGGTGCTGATGCTGGGAGCCGCCACAGTGCCCCTCGCTCACCCCGACGCCCTGCCACTGCGCCTGCTCCAGGCCCATCTCGGACTCGGCATGTCCAGCCGGCTGTTCGTGGTCATGCGCGAAGAGCGGGGGCTGGCCTACGACGTGGGCGTCCACATGCCGGCCCGCTGCGGCGCCACCCCGTTCATCTGGCACCTGTCCACGTCAGCGGAGCGGGCAGCGGAAGCGACGGACTGCCTGCAGCAGGAATGGCAACGCCTGCTGGAAGAACCGCTCAACGAGGGCGAACTGGCCCTGGCCAAGGCCCGTTTCCGCGGCCAGGATGCGCTCGGCCGCCAGACCTGCGGCCAGGTGGCTGACCGCCAGGCCCTGCTGCTGGGGTACGGACTGGGGGAAGACCATGTGCAGGCCTGTCTGGAGCGGGCCGCCCGGCTGGATGGGCAGGCGCTTCTGTCCGCCGCCCAGCGCTGGCTGACTGCACCGAAGCTGAGCCTGTGCGGACCGGGGGCGGCACTGAAGGCCGCGGAACGGAGCTGGACGAACCGGCGGTCAGGCTGACGCTTCAGGCACCGGCTCGCAGGCATCCGCCGGCACCAGAAATGTGCCACGCCTGAAGCGCACGGCCAGCTGGCCGAAGGCACGCTGTTCCACCAACTGTCCCACCTCATCGACGCCGATCAGGTCGGGTGGACGCAGCATCGGCATGGGATCAGCCGTTTTCAGATAGGCAGGGCGCTGGCGCAGACGCACGGTCGCACCGATCGACCAGGCGAATCGGGCATCAGCTTCGCTCTGCATGGTTGCCAGGGCGGAACAACCGCCAACCTAAGGGCCTTGGGCAGAGGTCAGACTGGCACCACCTTGAATCTGGTGCATTGCGGGCGCTGGCGAACTGGAGTGGGGCCCTGGCAGGGCTGATGCTGATCCTGGTGGGGGGACTGATCCAGGCCGCCATTCCCTGGCGCAGCGCCGAGGGGGCATGGCAGGTGGCCGCCCTGCCGATCACCCTGCAGGTGCCGGCCCTGCTGCTCACAGCTCTGGTCTGCGGTCCCCGCAGCTCCCTGCTGGCTGCCGTGGGGTATCTCACCCTGGGACTGTTTCAACTGCCGGTCTTTCACAGCGGCGGGGGCACGGGCTATCTGCTGGACCCTGGCTTCGGCTACCTGGCGGGCTTCATCCCCGCCGGCTGGCTGGCCGGCAAGCTGGCCCGTCAGAGCGGCATGGATGGCCTGCTCAAACTGACGGGCACAGCCATGCTGGGCTTGCTGGTGATTCAACTCTGCGGAGTGGTGAACCTGCTGCTCGGTGCACTGGCGGGGCGCTGGAGTGAGGGACTGCTCTCACTGCTGCTGCGCTATAGCCTGGCTCCACTGCCTTCCCTGCTGCTGCTGTGCTGCGCCGTTGGCCTCTGTGCCCTGGGTCTGCGCCGGCTGCTGTTGCTGGAATCGTGATCACTCCGTGATTCCTCCCTCCGATCCGAGCCAATCCCCGGCCCATCCCCACAACGGCGACGATCTCAGACGTGCCACGGCCCGAGGGGGCTGGCGGCGCCGACGCCTGAGCCTCGCCCTGGCCGCCGCTGTGGTGGCTGCCGACCAGCTCAGCAAGAGCTGGGCTGCCGCCGTGCTCGCGGCGGGCTCGCCCCGCCCCCTGCTGCCCGGGCTGCTGGAGCTGACCTTCACCACCAACACCGGCGCCGCCTTCAGCCTGTTCACCGGCTCCACAGCGGCACTGGCGATCATCAGCCTGATGGTGGCCACGCTGGTGCTCGTTCTGATTCTGCGCTCCGCGGAGCGATCGATGCCCCTGACGCGCCAGCTGGCGCTCGGGTTTCTGCTGGGGGGAGCCGTCGGCAACGGCATCGACCGCTGGCGCCTGGGGGCGGTGATCGATTTCCTGGCGTTGGTGCCGGTGTCCTTCCCGGTGTTCAACCTGGCCGATGTGGCCATCAATCTGGCTGTGGCCTGCTTTGCCATCGAGCTGGTGAGACCGCCGCAACGAGGGGATGGCTGAAGCCCAGCTGCTGATCGAGATGCCGGCAGGCACCAGCCGCTCCGTGCCGCTGCACCCGGGCGTCTATCGGATCGGTCGCGGGGCCGATTGCGAGGTGCAGCTCGACCTGCCGACCGTGAGCCGCCGCCACGCTCTGCTGGAGCGGCATGGCCAGCACTGGCTGCTGCGGGACGATCAATCCACCAACGGTCTCTGGTGGCACGGTCGCCGCGTGCGAGAGCTGGTGCTCCGCGACGGTGACTGCGTGCGCTGCGGCCCTGAGCAGCTGCCGGATGTGCCGCAGCTGCGCTTCCTGGAGCCCGGGCAGGCCAGCGCCGCCCGGGGCCTGCGGCTGGCCTGCCTGACATTGGCCGCACTGGCCGCCACCGGGTTGGGCACTCTGGCTCTGGCGGGGCTGTTGGTGCCGATCCGGGGCAGCCTGGCGCCGATCCGCGGCCCCCTGGCCCTCTTCGACCGGGGCGGCAAGCCGATCGCCACCGCCGAAGGACAACGGCACCGTGAACTGGACCGACTGGATGGCTACCCGCCAGTGCTGGTCAACGCCCTGCTGGCCAGTGAGGACAGCCGGTTCTGGTGGCATCCGGGGGTCGACCCGATCGGCACCGGGCGGGCGCTGCTGACCAACCTGGTCGGCGGACGGGTGCTGGAGGGGGGCAGCACCCTGACCCAGCAGCTCGCCCGCAGCCTCTACCCCGACCAGGTGGGCCAGGGGGAGACCCTGGGCCGGAAACTCAAGGAGCTGCTGGTCTCCCTGCAACTCGAAGCGCGCTTCAGCAAGCGGGATCTGCTGCTGAGCTATCTCAATCGTGTTTACCTGGGGGCTGGCTGGGGATTTGAGGATGCCAGCCGCCATTTCTTCGGCAAACCGGCGCAGCGCCTGCAATTGCCGGAGGCGGCCCTGCTCGTGGGGCTGCTGCCCTCGCCGAACGGCTACGACCCCTGCATCGACCCCCAGGCTGCGCTGGATGCCCGCAACCGGGTGCTCGCCAAGATGCGCGACACCGGCCGGATCAGCGTGGATGCGGCACGCCGTGCCCGCCGCAGCCCGGTGCAGCTGAGCCCCGACGCCTGCCGGGGGCTGGGCGGGCGGCGCGGTGCGCCCTTCTACAGCGACCAGGTGCGCCGGGATCTGGCAGCGCAGGTGGGGGCCGATGTGGCAGCTGAAGGCAATTTTCTGGTCGATACCCACCTGGATCCGGCGCTGCAGGCCACGGTGGAACGGGTGCTGCGACAGCGGATCGACCGCAGCGCCGGCCTGGGAGTGAGCGAAGGAGCGGTCGTCGTGCTGGATGCGCGCAGCGGCGGCATCCTGGCCCTGGCTGGCGGCCGTGACTACAGCCGCAGCCAGTTCAACCGGGCCACGATGGCCCTGCGCCAACCGGGCAGCACCTTCAAGCTCTTCCCGTACCTGGCAGCCCTGGAACGGGGTCGCAAGCTCAGCGATCCCGTGGCCTGTGGGCCGCTGCAGTGGCGTGGTCAGACATTCAGCAGCGGCTGCGGTGGCAGCCTGAGCCTGCTGAGCGGATTCGCGATCAGCAGCAACACCGTGGCCCTGCGACTGGCCCGGCAGGTGGGGCTGGATGCGGTGGTGCGCAAGGCCCGCGACCTTGGCATCACCAGCCCCCTGGCGGAAGTGCCCGGGCTGGCGCTGGGCCAGAGCGAGGTGACCCTGCTGGAACTGACCGGTGCCTACGCGGCCGTGGCCAACGGCGGCACCTGGCGACCGCCAAGCACCATCCGCCGCGTGGTGGATGGGGAGACATGCCAGGGGGACGACCATGGCCGCTGCCGCAGCCAGGATGGCAGCAGCCGCAGTGGTCGGGCCGCAACCACGCCCGCAGCCGGCCGGCGGGTGATGCTGCCGGCGGTGGCCGGGCGGATGCAGGAGCTGCTGCGGGCCGTGGTGCGCTCGGGCACGGGCACGGCAGCGGCGGTGGGAGGCCAGGAGGGGGGCAAGACCGGCACCACCAACGACAACCGCGATCTGTTGTTTGTGGGCTACGAGCCCAGCCGGCAGTGGGTGATGGGCATCTGGCTCGGGAACGACGAGAATGCGCCGACCCGTGGCAGCAGTGCGATGGCAGCAGCGCTCTGGGGCGAGATCATCGCGGCCAGCGGAGGCTGACCCGATGCCAGGAACGCCGCATCTGCCGTGAAGACGCGCACCCGGGTCTGGCTGGCGGCCGCCCTGCTGCTGGCGGCCCTGTTGGTGGT